>NZ_CP020867.1:1287340-1609175 GCF_002104335.1 Campylobacter cuniculorum DSM 23162 = LMG 24588
ACTTGTTTTTATTCATTGTTTTTCTCCTTATTGATAAAAGTAAAAGAATTATAGTTAATGAATGTGAAACAAATGTGAAATTTTCTAAGAATGAATAAGAATGAATAAGAATGAATAAGAATGAATAAGAATGAATTTACATATAAAAAGCTCCCCTAAGGGAGCTTAAAGATTATTTTTTATCAACATAAGTGTAGTTGTAAGGATTAAGATTTTTATCATCTTCTAAAAATTTAGCTGGTGGATTGCCATTGACATTATCATGTTCATAATAGCGATCTCCTGCTTTATGTCCATTTAAATCCACTTTATAGTGAATTTCACCCGGATTGAATTTTTGAATGTCTTCAAAACCTAAATTTGAAGTTTTAAAATCTTTAATACCATTTGCAGAAGCAATTTCAACCAACTTAGCTTGTCCCATTCTTGCCATATCTACCGCTTGTAAAAGCATTCTTGAAGCTTCTCTAGGATTATGGAAACCTGTTGAATTTTCAGCACCAACGAAATCTGCTCTCATTTGAGATTTTCTATGAAGTTCTAAAACATCTTTTAATTCTGCGTTGATTTTTGCAGCATCAGCCTTGCCATCTGTTTGGTATTGCTCTAACCCGCCCAAAGCCTCGCGTAAATTTTTAATATCAGTAATCAAACTGACTATGCTGTATTCTGCTGAACGCAAATCATAAGCCACTGAATTTTGAATGTCTCTGATTTGTGATTTAAGATATTCTTCACTTTGAGTGTGGCAAGTTTTACACGCAGCATTGATATTTTGCAAAGGTGAAGTGACATTGTGCTGTGTCAATTTTTTAGAACCTTTTCTGATATAAGGCATATGACAATCCGCACAAGATACCCCATTAGCAGCATGGACACCTCCACTGAAAAGCTCACTTTCAGGATGTTGAATTTTAATCATAGGAGCACCTGTGATTTTATGTGCCCAATCTTTGTCAAATACAGAACGAGCTTTATCATAATAATCATCGAACATTTCAATTCTAAATGGTTGTCCTTTTTTCCATTCTCCCCAAGGGAATACAAGCTCAATGCCATCGACTTCAATTTCAGTTGGACTATTGCCATCTCTCCAAGTATCAAATTCATCATAGGTCTTTTGAGTGCCATTCCACCATTTTTTAGAGCTATCTTTTGCTATGCTTTCGCCCATTATTTTAGTCTTTCCTCCTGTTGGTCTAAAATAATATTCAACATGGCATTGTGAGCAAACAAGAGTTCTCATTTCTTCTCTTGAAGCTTTTACACCTATAGTATCATCAGGCTCATAGCCTCTAAATTTAACCAAAGCATTGATTAAACCCGGACGTGTTAATCTTAATTCCATAGTATTTGGAACGTGACAATCCGCACAGGTTACACCCATTCTTTTTCCTCCATGTGGTCCGCTATGTTCAACAGACCCTTCTTTCATTCCATTCATCGCTGGAACATTTTTAATCATAGTCCAATATTTTGTAGAGTTAAACGCCACCCAATCATTTTTCGCAACATTTTTTAAAAGCCAAGGAGTCCAACCACTATGACAATTCATACAAGCAGTCGGTTGTCCTGCAAAAGCTGCAAAACCATGTGCATTTAAGAAATCTTTATTGTTTCTCGCTGTATCCATTTGATCCACTTGTATCCAAAAATGCCCTCTTTCTTCATTAGCATCAAGTGAAAAAGGATATCCTGCCCAAAGGATAGTCAATTGCGGATAGCGAATCAATTTAGAATAAGCCAAATTTCCGCCAAATTCAGTTGGAATAGGCTCTTGTTTTTCAACCGTTAAATACATATCAAGATGATCCGGGAAATTTTTACCCCATTCATCAAAAGTAGGATTATCATCACTCAATTCAACAATTTTCTTGCTTGTGTTAGCGATTCCACCTGCACCTTCTTGTTGCTTTTGGCTCACATCATTATTGAGCCATAAAACGCCACCAATTAAGATGACTAAAATAATTATACCGAAGTATAAAACGCCTTTTTTACCCATATTAAGAAACCTCCTTTAAAATTAAAATCCTCGTTTGTGTCCAACGCTACTATGACAAGATACACAGCTTAAGCTGCTTTCTCCATGCGGCTTTGAAGTCGCATTAATCGCTACTGCTGCATAATCTGAATGACAGCGAATACAATTTGTTTGCACCATTTTTTTGCTTTTTTCAGTTGCATCTAAATTAGTTGGTAGTGTATCAAGTTTGAAAGTAAAGGCATAAGCATGCCCAATCCCACTTTCAGCCTTAGCGATCCATTTATCTACAAAATCATGTGGTAGATGGCATTCTACACAACTTGCTCTTGGTTTTCCATCTATTTTTTTAGAATGCGGAGCTGCTAAATAATCATTATAAACCTCATTCATAACATGACAATTATTACAGGACTCACTTGCATTGCTAAGATATGAAGTGCCTTTTGCATTATAAAAAGTATAAAAACCTACTGCAAAAAAGACAAAAAGTAAAATCAAAAAAATACTAAGAAGATTCGAAGAACCTGATTTTTGCTCCAAGTTACCCTCCTTTAAACAAAATGACTTATTAAAGTTAAGTAGTATTATAATATTTTTTATTTAAAAATAATTTAAGGATATTTTTAGTCTTAACTATGATATTTATACTGAAAAATCGGGCATAGTTTAAGGCAAAATTTTTTGATTAATAATTTGATTAATAAAATATTTATTTTAATTTTAAAAATTTTAAATCAATTTAAAATAAAAAAATGTTAAAATCTATTTTTAGAAGAATTACAAAAAAGGAGAAATAATGCAAACAAATCCGGACATGTTTTTAAATAGAGAGCTTTCTTGGCTTAGATTTAATTCAAGAGTTTTAGACCAATGCTCAAAGAATTTACCCTTGCTTGAAAAACTTAAATTTATTGCAATTTATTGCACGAATCTTGATGAATTCTATATGATAAGAGTCGCAGGGCTTAAACAACTTCTTTTGGCGGGTGTTAATATCAGCAGTAGTGATGAAATGTCTCCTTTAATGCAACTTAAAGAAATTCGCACCTATATCCATAAAGAAAAAGAACTTTTAGAAAGTTATTTTAAACGAATCACTGCAGAACTTGCAAAAGAAAATTTATTCATTAAAAATTATGAAGAACTTGATGAAAAATTAAAACTTAAATGTGATGAATATTTCTTCTCTAATATCTTTCCTGTCATTGTGCCTATCGCTGTTGATGCAACACATCCTTTTCCACATTTAAATAATTTATCTTTTGCTTTAGCTGTTAAAATTTGTGATAAAATGGACACTAAGCTTATAAAATTTGGAATGATAAGAATTCCAAGAGTTTTACCGCGTTTTTATGAGGTCAGTAGCAATATTTATGTGCCGATTGAAAGTATAGTTCAAAAACATGCTGAAGAAATTTTTCCGGGTTATAAACTTCTTTCTTCAGCAGCTTTTAGGGTGACTCGCAATGCAGATATTGTCATCGAAGAAGAAGAGGCTGATGATTTTATGATGATACTTGAACAAGGTTTAAAACTTCGCAGAAAAGGAGCCTTTGTCCGCCTTCAAATTCAAAAGGGTGCAGATGAGCAAATCGTCGAGTTTTTAAACACTCATATGCAAATCTTTCCTAAAGATATGTATGAGTATTCTATACTCCTTAATCTCCCTAATCTTTGGCAAATTGTAGGCAATAAAGCTTTCACTCATCTTTTAAGTCCGCTTTATATTCCAAAAGTTTTACCACCTTTTGGCGAAAATTTATCTATATTTGAAGCCATTGACAAAGAAAATGTTCTCATCATACAACCTTTTGAAAGTTTTGACCCGGTTTATCAGTTCATCAAAGAAGCGAGTAAAGACCCTGAAGTTATATCAATAAGAATGACTCTTTATAGAGTGGAGAAAAATTCAAATATAGTCCAAGCCTTAATTGATGCTGCAAATGGAGGCAAACAAGTTACGGTAATGGTTGAACTTAAAGCAAGATTTGACGAAGAAAATAACTTACATTGGGCAAAAGCTTTAGAAAATGCAGGAGCCCATGTCGTTTATGGAATCACGGGTTTTAAAGTCCATGCTAAGGTTTCTCAAGTGATACGCAAACAAGGTGATAAACTTAAATTTTATATGCATTTAAGCACCGGAAACTATAATGCGAGCTCTGCAAAAATTTACACAGATGTGAGTTATTTTACAAATAAAAGCGAATTTGCTGTGGATACAACGAGCTTTTTCCATATTCTTTCAGGTTTTAGCAAGGAAAGAAGGCTTAAAACTCTCACGATGAGTCCTAATCAAATTAAAGAAAAAATTTTAGAAATGATTCATGTTGAATCTTCAAAAGGCAGTCAAGGTGTTATCGTTGCAAAGATGAATTCCCTTGTTGATCCTGATGTGATTGAAGCTCTTTATGAAGCTTCGATTAAAGGAGTGCAGATTGATTTGATTATACGCGGAATTTGTTGCTTAAAACCTGATGAAGAATACAGCAAAAATATACGCGTTAGAAGTATTATCGGTAAGTATTTAGAACATGCACGTATTTTTTATTTTAAGCACAGCACTCCAAATTATTTTATCTCAAGTGCAGACTGGATGCCTAGAAATTTAGAGCGTCGCTTAGAGCTTATGACTCCAATTTTTGATGAAAAATCAAAGGCAAAACTTGCTCAAATTTTGCGTTTGCAACTTAGTGATAATGTCCTTGCTTATGAACTTGACAATAAGGGAGAATACCATAAAAGAAAACTTAAAGAAAAAGAAAAGGCTATTGATTCTCAACAAGTTTTAGAAGAATATATAAGCAAAATTTACAAAACGCTTAAAAAAGATACCGATGAAAACAAGGCGATACAATTGTCTTCAAAGCTTTTTAAGGAGAATTAAATTCTTTTTTTAAAGTTTTGAGCAAATTTTTACAAGCTGTCAAAACAATATGATAAGTTTCGTCAAAATTGCCACTATACCAAGGATCAGGCACCTCATCATAGCCGAGTTCCTTGGCAAAATCTGTCATTTTTAAAACCTTATGTTCAATCCTTTGAAAATTTCTTAAAACATACTTTAAATTTGAATCATCCATAACGATGATATAAGCACTTTCATCACAAAGTTTTTGGGTGAGTTTTTTGCTCACAAAACCTTGCGTTTTTATACCTGCTTTTTCAAGTTTATCTTGACTTTTATAATGCATAAACTCTCCATCGTGTTCTCCAGAAGTTCCAGCACTTGTGATTTCAAGCTTAAATTTTTCTTTTGAAATTAAATCTTTCATCACAAATTCAGCCATAGGTGAGCGGCAAATGTTTCCTAAACACACAAAAATAATTTTTTTCATCTTTTTCCTTAAATTTTTAAATCAAAAATTACAAAAAATATCATATAATAAATTTATGAATAGTTTCAAAAGAACTCTACTTGTATGTTGGCTTGGAGTATTTACCACAAATATGGGACTAAGCCAAATTGCTCCTATTTTACCCTTATATCTTAGAGAACTAGGGCTTAAAGATCATGCGGATATAGCCTTTTTTTCAGGGCTTGGCTTTGGAATCACTCCCTTATTTGTTGCTATTTTTTCGCCTTTATGGGCTTTTCTTGCCGCAAAATATGGTTATAAAAGTATGCTCTTAAGAGCAAGTTTAGGGATGTCAATTTCTACTTTTTGTTTAAGTTTTGCAAATTCAGGCGTTGATGTGGTGATTATCCGTGCGTTAATGGGAGTTGTAGCAGGTTTTACTTCAGCAGCTGTGGTTTTCATTGCTGTGATTTTTCCAAAAAGTAAGGTTGCATATGCATTAGGCACACTTTCAACGGCTTCTATTAGCGGGAGTTTGATAGGACCCTTATTTGGCGGAATTGTTGCTGAATTTTTAAGCATTCGTTCAGTATTTTATCTCATAGCCTTTTTTATCGCTTGTTCTTTTATAACAATCTATTTTTTCATCGACGAAAAAAGAATCCTTAAAAAACAAGAAAAAAGCACGGGGACAATCAAACAAAATATATTTTTAATCCTTACTTTATTCATTGCAACTTTTTTTATACAATTTGGAGTTTCTGGGACTATGCCTATACTGACCTTGCTTGTGGAGCAAATTTATCAAGGAGAAAAAATCGCTTTTTGGGCGGGTATAGTTGTTGCTTCAAGTGGAATCAGCAATCTTTTATTTGCAACAAAACTCGGTAAGATTGCAGACAAAACCGGACCAAGCAAGATTATCTTTATCGCTTTGCTGTTTAGTGGCTTAATGTTTTATCTTCAAGCCATTGCTCATAATGTCTATATGCTCATTCTTGTGCGTTTATTTTTAGGGATAGGACTTGGGGGACTTGTGCCTTGCATCAACGCCTTGCTTAAAAAAAGCATCAATACAAAAAACCTTAGCCTCGCCTTTGGAATCAATCAAAGTGCCTATTATTTAGGAAATTTTAGTGGTTCTTTTGGAAATGGAATTTTGGCAGGGAAATTTGGAGTGCAATTTGTTTTTTTAATGATTTGCATTCTTTTTATTTCAAACGCCCTGCTCTTTCTTTTACTCAATAAAAAACGAATTTTTTCAAATAAAGATTTATAAAAAATCGCTTTTTTAAGATATTTTTACTTAATAATATGAAATTTTTTCAATTTTTCATTTAAGTAAATCTTTACTTTTTTATTTGTTTGTGCTTACTTTATATCTAAAATTTTATTTTTTATTCTATATATTTTTGTTCAAATAAATATTATAACCAAAGGAAATATTGATTGAAAATCTTAAAAAAAACTCTTTAGAATTTTCATTAGAATTGAAAATTTAAATTCTAGTTTTCTTGCGAATCTTTCTTTATGATTTGAATCAAAGGCTCTAAATTATAAGCTCTTATTTTTTGTTCCATAAGTTCAAAATATCTGTCCATATTTTGAGTGGTAAGGATATGAGTATTGTTTTTTATAGCATCAAGATGCATAGAATTCATATCGATATTGTAATGAGCTTCATCTCTATAGTTTCTTAAATCATCAGCATAGTCTAAATCATCAAAACCATAAATTTTTACATTAGGGTATTTGCTCGTTTCTTCAATAAGCCATTTTAATACAGCTTTGTATTTTGAAAATAAGATAAAATTCTTATTATAATAACCTCTGCTTCCTCGCTCAACCCTATAAAGAAATCTTGAGTTAGTGGGTATGATAAGCCTGAATTGAATTTGAGGATAATCCTTTATAAAAGAGAGTAAATCTTTTTGTATCAATTCTTGATTCTGACTTATGTCAATATTTTCTTGAGTAAAAAATGCTCTGGTATTTAAAATTTCATCGATTAGTTGTTTCTTGTTTGATTTTTTATAGGTTTTTAACCAATTTTCAAAACCAAATCTATTATGAAATTCATCAACCCATTTCGGGAGGTCTTCTATTTTCTCTATCTTTTTACCTACACATTTTTCTTTTGAAGAATAAGTTAAAGCACATAAAATGGTTTTGTAATTTAAATAAAGCCTAAAACCATTAAAAAAATTTTCGTTATTATTATACAAAAAGTCAAATTTTTTAGTGTCATTATTAACATTTAAATTCAAAGCGAAAGAATCTAAAGAATAAATGATTTCTTTTATTTCTTTCTTTTTTAATTTTAATATATAATTTAAAAAAACCTTTCTTTCGCTAAGAGTAGAACCATCCATGCTTAAATTCACCCATTTTCCGCCAAGTTTATTCTCAGCTTCTTTAGAGCTTGTATTTCCTGTCATTGAAGTTCCAAGTATAAAAGAGTCAAAATCATAATAATCTATAATGCTTTTACCTACCATTCTCATAGACATATAAGTTTCTTCTCTAAAATAAGGCTTATGATAAAACATATAAGGGTCATAGATGTATAATAATATCAACAACATAGCAATAAAAGGAAGGGGGATAAGTAGAGTCAATATAATAAATTTTTTATAAACATTCATCTGAAATTCCTAAAAATTAAAATAAATAAATTCTGTATAAGGAGTTGAAACAAGCGTTAAAACAGCGACATAAAACAAAATCATCGTAAGCAAAAGATTTTTATAATCGACTTTGAAATTTTTTGTTAAATCTATACTATTTTTAAAACCAAGACAAAAAATCAATGCTAAAACCACTAAAGCAATCGTTCTATCTTTTCCACCTATAGCAAGTAAAAGAGCATTGATTTTATACCAATTGAATGGGAATTCTTCATAAGCTATCCCAAACATTGATTTTAAAAGATTTATCGCTCCTTCTAAATTTTCACTTCTAAAAAATACCCAAGCAATATTGATAAAATTAAAGGTTAAAAACCAAGCAAAAATTTTATAGCTTTTATATTCTAAAAATTCTTTTCCTTCTGTATAAAAACTATAAATTCTATGTATAATCATTGCAAAAGCGTGTAAAAGCCCCCAAATCACAAAGCCCCAACCTGCTCCATGCCAAATGCCACTTAAAAAAGCTACGATAAAAAGATTCCTAAGATTGATAAGCTTTCCCAGACGATTACCACCCAAAGGGATATAAAGATATTCTTTTAAGAATCTTCCCAAAGTCATATGCCAACGACGCCAAAATTCAGCGATATTAAGACTTTTATAAGGTGAATTGAAATTTACAGGTAAGAGTATGCCAAAAAAGAGTCCTAGACCTATTGCCATATCACAATACCCGCTAAAATCAAAATACAACTCAAAGGTATAGCAAAGACTTGCAACCCAAGCTTCTGCGATATTTAAAAGCCCTCCATTTTCTACAATTTTAAATCCTGCATTAGCCCATACCGCAAAAGAATCGGCGATAAAAACCTTTTTAAATAAGCCTATACTAAAGATAAACAAACCTTTAGCCATAAATTCCCAATGAACAAGTTCTCTGTTTTCATTCAACAAAGAATGAAATTGAGGCATCATTTCCCTATGATGCACAATAGGACCAGCAATTAATTGCGGAAAAAAGCTTATAAATAAACAATAATCTATAAAATCGATTCTTTGTTTTTCTAAATTTTCAAGCTTAGATTTTTTATAACAATCCACTAAAAAAGCAATTTGCTGAAAGGTAAAAAACGAAATAGCTAAAGGCAAGAGTATATGGGGAAGCGGGATTTGAAAATCTAAATTAACGATTTGAAAAAAGAGGTTGAAATTTTCTAAAAGGAAGTCTGTATATTTAAAGAAACTTAAAAGTGCGAGATTAAAAATCACACCAAGATAGATAATACCCCCCCCCCATTTATTTAAAATAGTGTTTGCAATGAAGTAATTAACCACAATGGAAAAAAATAAAAGAAAGAGGTAATCGACTTTCCAATACGCATAAAAAACAAAACTTGCACTTACTAAGAAAATTTTAGAAAGATAATAGAGTTTTAAAGATTTAAGTATATAAAATCCTAGTAAAGCACAAGGTAAAAAAACAAAGATAAAAGCAAAAGATGAAAATACCATTATATTCCTTTGGAATTTTATAATCAAGCTGATATTATATCGTGTTTTTTTTTTTTTTCAAATCCACACATTTATAATTGCAATTAAATTTTTAATTTAAATTAAGCTTTTTCAAGGAGTTTTTTAATTTCTTTAATCACAAATTCGGGTTTTAAGTCTTTCATACATTGATGATGTAAAAGCGGACAAGTTTTTTGCATACAAGGAGAGCAAGGCAAACCCAAACGCACAATTTTAGCATTTGGATTTTTCCAAGGAGAGGTTTGGGTCCAAAGTGTGGGTCCAAAAACTGCAAGAGTTTTGATTTTATAAACCGCACCAATATGCATAGGACCGCTATCATTGGTCACCAAAATATCGCACATTGAAATGTTTTTACAAAGGGAACGAATGCTTGTTTTATTGCATAAATTTTTAACCCTTATCTCTGATTTTTTTAAAATTTGCTCAATTTCATCGCAAAGCTCTTGTTCATCTCCTGCACCAAAAATTAAAATCTTATGCGTATTTGCAAAAAATTTTGCCACTTCAGCAAAATAACTCGGCTCCCATCTTTTGGCACTTCCATAATGTGCTCCGGGATTTAAGGCTAAAATTTTAGTTTGAGTAAATCTCGGTAAGATAGGGAGTTTTAAATCTTGCGATGAGGCTTTAAAATCAAAAGTATTTTCTACAAAATAAAGATATTTTAAAACCTGATGTTCATTTTTAAATTTATATTTATCAAAAAAAAATCTTTGTTTGGTTTTGATGAGTTTTAAAACAATTTTACTTGAAAAAGCCGAGCGAAAACTCAAAGCATAGTCAAATTCTCCAAGTTTTCCGCGAATTTTTAAAATTTTAGAATATCTTTGCGTTTTATCCTCTACTAAAATGCTTGAATTTTGAAAATTCTTAAAAAGTTCTGTGCTGACAAAAGAGCCATAAAATACGAAATGAGCGTCTTTAAAATGCTCTTTTAAAGCGTAAATTGCAGCACTTGCCATCACGCTATCGCCTAACCAAGTGGGAAGATTGATAAAAATTTTCATAATTTTCCTAAATATTTAATAAAATAATTTTTGTAAGTTTATCAAAATTTTAGAAAAATATGACAAAAATTTCTATAATTATTTTTGTCTTTAATATAAATTATCTCTATTTTTAAAAGAGTCCTTTCAAATTGTATGAAATAAATTATAAAGGAATTTAAATTTTTCGTTATTGATGAGAGTTTGTAAAAAAATTTAAATAAAAATGATTTATCATCTCAATCAAAAAACCGCTTGCATTTAAAAAAAATCTAAATTGACTAAGCATTGATACAAACGCTATTCAAAGCAAATTGATTTAATGGCATTTAAAAAGGTTTTAATAAGATTTTTGCGAAAATTTAAAAACATATATTTTTACAAAAATTCTAAAAACTTAAATGATTATAAAAATTTTTAAAAACATAAAATACTTTTCATATATTATTTTTATTTTATCAATCAATAATATTATGATTTTAAAATATGTTTTTACAGATAAAATTCTTAAATATAAAGAATTCTTTGTTAAAAATTTTAATAAACTTAAAAATAATCATATTTCACAAAAGACAAGTTTGATAAAATAAATATAAAAAACTCAATTTTTATATTTTTACGCATATGAATTGAAAATTTTTTTATGCTTTTTTTATTTTTGAGTATATTTTTTATTTATGATTTTTATATAATATAGCGACCAAAATCTTTTCAATCGCCTTTAAATCAAATAAATTTTTAACAAATTTTAAACAAAAGTTTTAGAGTCTATGAAAAGCAAACTCTAAAACTTACTCCTCTGTATTTTCTAAAAAATCTTGTAAGCTATTTTAATACCATTATAAATGCTTTGCACCACTTACTATAGAATTTAAATCCCTTTAAAATACTACTAAAACACTAGAAAATTACCTTCTCTATACGCTTTCTTAAGTGTATTCTTTATAAAATTTTATAGGTTGTTTGCATACCTTACAAACAAATTTAGCATTTTTTAATGTAATTTTTTGATGAATTCCATAAGGGACATCGTGCATTTTACCTGCACAATCGCAAACATAAAGATAAGTTATCGGTTTTTCATCGTCGTTTAAATCCTCTTCTTCAAAACTAATTTCACTTCCATCATCTGAAGCAAGAGCAGAGCGTCTCCATTGTGCTATCTTCATATCCTCATAGAGTATATGCTCTGAAAGCCATTTTTTAGCTATATTATAAAGTTTCTCTTTTAAATCATTTGTCGTTTTAATGTCTTTAATCAAATCAATCATACTTCGAACAATCTCTTTGTGAATCTTGCGGTGCGATTCTAATTCCGGATACCCGATGAGCTGCATATATTTTTCTTCATCGCTGAAATGATATTTCATATAATTAAAAAATTCGGTCAATAATTCTTTAATCTCATTCTTACTTACAGGTTTATCAGAAATCATCTCAACCTTAGCACATAAGTCAAAAAGCTTTTTATGCTGTTCATCAACTCTAGCATTAAAAATACTATAACTATTTTCCCAAAGCGGAAGCATTTTAAATCCTTTGATTTGTAATACAATTATGTTATATTATAAAACAAATTAAATAAATTTTTAATTATGATTTTTTTATTTATTAAATGTTTGTTAATATTTTAAACAAAAGGATAAAAATAAAATGGTAAAAATTTTACTCTTAGAAGATGATGTGAGTTTGTGCGAGATTATCGAAGAATATTTAAGTGATGAGGGCTATGAAATCGACGCTTGTGATAACGCAAAGGAGGCTTTAGAATTAGCTTATGAAAGGCATTATGAACTTTGGATTTTAGATGTTAAGGTGCCTAGAGGCGATGGCTTTTCTTTACTTAAAGAACTAAGAGCTTTGGGTAAAAATACCCCTGCGATTTTCATCACTTCTCTTAATACAACCGATGATTTAAAACAAGGCTTTGATTCGGGTTGTGATGATTATATACGCAAACCTTTTGAGTTGGCTGAACTTGGAATTCGTATTAAGTCCTTACTCAAACGAGGATTTTCACATAAAAAAGAGGATTTTGAAGAATTGGGCGAGGGATTTAAATTTTCTTTAACCTCTCAAAATCTTTATCATTTTGATAAAATTATCCCTTTGCCGAAAAAAGAAACCATGCTTTTAAATCTTTTTTTGCAAAATAAAAACCATTTCTTAAGTGTAGAAAAAATTTTTGAAGAGCTTTGGGAATACGGCGAAGAGCCTAGTGAGCTAAGTCTTAGAGCTTATATTAAAGATTTGCGTAAAATTTTAGGCAAAGAAAAAATCACAAACCAAAGAAACAGAGGCTATTGCTATGTTGGAAGCTAAAAAGGTCATTCGTCAAATTTTACTCATTTACTTGACAACAACGGGTATTTTTTTGATTATTTTTTTTAGTCTATGGTATGATAAACTCAAAGATGAACTCATCGTTTCAAAAACAAATCCTTTAAGAGAAATTCATAGAAATATTATAACAAGCATTCTTAATTCCCGCTTCACTCCTATAGAGCAAAGTGCTAAAAATATCGCAACAAGCTCGAATTTTTTAAATTTTGCAATTTTTAATAAAGATAAGGTATTTTTTAACAATTTAACCTTTCATTTCAATCCATCTGATTTTAAAAAGGGAGCAAAAAAAAGAAGACTCAAAGGAATTCTTGAAAATAAAGTTTTTATCTTAGCCCCTATGAATTTTAATGATTATTTTTTAAATCACATCAATTTAGACGCAGAAAATTCTAATCAAAACACCGACGATGAACTTCAAATCATCATACAAGGCGATGATATTATGAAAGATTTGTTTTTGATAAGGATTAAAGTTTTTGGTTTTGCTTTATTAGCTTTTATTTTGCTTGGTGTGATAGCATATTTTTTAGTGCGTATATCCCTTAAACCTTTAGAAGATAAAATCAACACACTCAATCGCTTCATCAAAGACTCCACACATGAAATCAACACCCCATTGAGCGTAATTTTAATGAGTAT
Source organism: Campylobacter cuniculorum DSM 23162 = LMG 24588 (assembly GCF_002104335.1). Lineage (NCBI taxonomy): Bacteria > Pseudomonadati > Campylobacterota > Epsilonproteobacteria > Campylobacterales > Campylobacteraceae > Campylobacter > Campylobacter cuniculorum. The sequence goes on from NZ_CP020867.1 coordinate 1,300,764, forward strand.
AGAGCAACTTGAAAAACAAAATATTTTTGATTCTAACACTAAATTTTCTCGCATTAAACTTGCGGCAAAAACTCTCAATCAAGTTTATTCAGACTTAGTTTTTTCTAATTTTTCACACACACTTAAAGGGGAAAAAGAAGAATTATTATTAAAGGATTTAATCTTAGAAAGACTAGAATATTTCAAAGCTTTTTTTGAGCAAAAAAAGATAGAGCTTAAAAGCGATTTAAATCAAAAAAGCACTCTATTTGCAAGTAAAATTGAAATTTCAAAGCTTTTTGACAATCTCCTAAGCAACGCGATTAAATACAATAAAAAAGGCGGAAAAATCATCATAGAACTTAAAGAAAATTCCCTAAAAATTAGCGATAATGGTTGTGGTATTGCTAAAGAAAATTTAAAAAATATTTTTGAACGTTATACGAGATTTAATACCGATCAAGGTGGATTTGGCATAGGACTTTCTTTGGTAAAAAGAATTTGCGATGAAAATAAAATCACCATTTCTTGCACTTCAAATGAAAATCAAGGAAGCACTTTCACTTTAGAATGGTGATTTCATCTTCAAAGAATTTAATCAATGCTTATCAAACTCCTCGCATATCTTTTCAAATTCATTATAATAGTTCCAAGAAGCGACAATATCCGGATGCACTTGTTTAAGATGAGCGTATTCTTTATCAAGCTGTCTTTTGAAAATTAAAGCGGGGGTTTTATCTTTTTTAAATTCCTCTAAAATATCTTTTTCATTAATGAGTTTTGTTTCTTCCTCGCGATAAAATTCTTCCATTTTTATAAAGTATTCTTTAAGATAGCTTTTTACCTTATCTAATAAATTTTTTTCCTCATTCAATAAAATAAATTGTTCTTTTAAACAATAAACTCTGGCTTTAATTTTATCAATTAAAAAAATACTTTGAGAAAAAAGTTTTATGCACTCAACAAAGTCTTTTTCCTTTCCATTTTGTTCTAAAGTAATTTCTAAATGAATAGGATTATTATGTGAATTTAAAATTTTAAAGATTTTTGGGAAAAAAATAGCATTGCTATAGTAATTTGCAGAATTGATTCTTCTTTCAAATTCCACAAGTCTTTGAGGCTTGTTAAAACCAAGTTCTTTGCTTAAAAATAATAGAGTGTCATAAGTTTTGGGAGGTAGTATATTCTCCATAGGGATATAATAAATTCTACTTGCTTGATTGAGAAAATGATTAATACGACATAAAGATTCTGGAAAATTTGCCTTAGCGTGATTTTGAATTTGAACTGAAAGTTCTAAGGATTTAATTCGCGTATAAATTTCAAAGTCAAATAAATCTTGCATAGGAGTTTCAAGCCCAAAATTTCTTAAAGGTTGTTTATCGAGTAAGTATTTATCACGGCTAGGAGAGAATGTTCTATGATTAAACAAATGTTTAAAAACAGATATAGGATCCCTAACCACACATAAAACAGGACAGCTTTTATCACAAAGAGCTATCATCTTATCTCTCCTACCATCAAAATTACTGCCAGATACAATGATAGCATTATAATTATTTTTATTATTCAAAAGCATTTGATAAGATTGTTTATATTGAAAATCCGCATTTCCCCAATGTCTGTTTAAACTCACTCCGCACAATCTTAAAAAATGAGTCATACTCGTCGTTCCAGCCCCGTGTATGAGGACAAATATAAATTGATATAAATCAGGCAAAGGCACATTCATATCCCAAGCTAATTCAGCATCCACACTCTCATAATCAAGCTTTAAAGGATTAAGCAAAGAGGGATAAGGATGTTTTGTATCAAGGTATTTTTCTTTGAATTCTTTTGAATGAAGCCATTCTTTGATGAGAGTTAAATTGTTATTGATGAATTGAAGATGAAAGGAGATATTATGTTTTAAAACAACAAGTAAGGCTTCATAATCTTTAAATTCCTCAAATAATTCTTTAAACTCTTTCAATAAAGAATTTGAATTTGGTAAAGAGAATAAGAGTTTAATGAATTCTTGTTTTTGTTTAGGGTTTAGATGTTGCAGTAAGAATGTGAGATAATTTTTATATTCCTCATCATTGATGAATTCTTTATTTTCAAAGATAAGAATAAGAGAAGAGTTATTGAGTTTAAAGTCTTGATGGTCTTGAATGAATTGTTTGAATTCTTTATAAATCTTACGAGCATCTTTGATTGAAGTGTAGAGTTTTAAATACCCACCCCTATACCAAGATTTATGAGCCTTAATCAAGGCTTGTCCTAAGAGATAAGACAGATGATATTTATATCTTAAAGCCTCTTCATAATCACTGCATTGTTCTAAAGCAGGATATTTAAGATGGGGATAAAGAGAGATGAAATCTTTGTAGAGTCTTTGAGTTCTTTGATGAGTTTTACTGATATGATAGAGCTTTTTGATTAAAAGACAAAGCCCCCCCCCATTTTTATCATAATCAATAAGAGCCTGTCCTAAACGATAAGAGAGACAATCTTTGATTCTTAAAACAGCACAATGAGCCTTTTGCATTTTCATCCTTTATATAATAATGTGTTTTGTTTTTAAATTCTTTTCATCTTTTTAATGAAGCTTTCATAGACTTTGTTGATTGAAATTGCTTCATCCCTTAGCAAAATACACAAAGCTCTTATCTTTAGCCCTACAGGGATGATGAGTCTTTATTTTTAAAAAAGCTTTTATCTTTAGTCTTTGCTTTTACAAAGCTATGCTATTTTATGCATACTTAAGTGCTTTCAATGAATGTTTATGCCTTGAAACATCTTGATGAAAAAGATTTTAATAAAAACAAAAAGCTTATTGTATCAAAAAAAAAAAAAACAAATGCAAGGGATTAAATAAAAAAGATATTTTATGAAATTTTTTTATTGATTTTATAGAATGGGGGGGGGGTGATAGTTTGATTCATTAAAAAAAATAGATTGTAATATTTTAAGGGTATTATAAAAAAGAATAGAATTTTAGAGAGAAAATCAGCAAGAAAATTTTCTTGCTGATAAAATTTTGGGCTTACATCATTCCGCCCATGCCACCCATTCCGCCCATACCGCTCATATCAGGCATAGCTGACTTTTCTTCTTTAATTTCACTGATTGTCGCTTCTGTTGTTAAAAGCATACTTGCAACAGAAACAGCATTCAACAATGCAATTCTTTCAACTTTTACCGGGTCAATGATTCCAGCTTTAAACATATCAACATATTCAGCTTTGGCTGCATCAAACCCTAAATTTTCTTCTTTGGAATTTTCAATGGTATTGACAACAACACCTGCATCAAAACCTGCATTTTCAGCAATTTGTCTCAAAGGTGCTCTTAAAGCCCTTTCCACAATAGCTGCACCTATAGCTTCATCTCCTTTGACATTGAGTTTGATTTTAGCCTTAGCCTTGATAAATGCTGCCCCACCACCGATAACGATACCTTCTTCAACTGCTGCTTTAGTAGCACTTAAAGCATCATCAACGCGATCTTTTTTCTCTTTCATTTCGGTTTCAGTTGCTGCACCCACTTTAATCAAAGCAACCCCGCCACTAAGTTTTGCAAGTCTTTCTTGTAATTTTTCTTTATCATAATCTGAAGTTGTTTCAGCAATTTGAGTTTTGATTTGACCAACTCTTGCCTTAATTGCTGCTTTCTTTCCTAGTCCATTAACAATGGTTGTATTGTCTTTATCGATTATAACGCTTGAAGCCTGTCCTAAATCTTGTATAGTAGCACTTTCTAAAGTTCTTCCAAGCTCTTCAGAGATAACTTCTCCCCCTGTTAAAATCGCTATATCTTCAAGCATAGCCTTTCTTCTATCTCCAAAGCCCGGAGCCTTAACAGCTGATATATTTAAAACTCCGCGAAGTTTATTGACAACTAAGGTTGCAAGAGCTTCACCCTCTATATCTTCAGCAACGATTAAAAGAGGTTTGCCGGTCTTTTGAATTTGCTCTAAAATAGGCAATAAATCCTTTAAATTTGTGATTTTTTTATCATAGAGCAAAATATAAGGGCTTGAAAGCTCAACTTGCATTTTATCGGCATTCGTGATGAAATAAGGGCTTAAATAGCCTCTATCAAATTGCATACCTTCGACCACATTGAGTTCGTCATTGATTGATTTTGCCTCTTCAACGGTTATAACACCATCTTTTCCTACTTTTTCCATAGCATCAGCAATTAAAGTTCCGATTTTTTCATCTGAATTTGCTGATATAGTAGCAACTTGAGCGATTTCTTTCTTGTCTTTAACTTCTCTGGAAAGTTTTTTAAGTTCTGTTATAATCGCTTCGCAAGCTTTATCCATACCGCGTTTAACCTCAATAGGATTTGCTCCCGCTGTAATATTTCTTAAGCCTTCCTTAAAAATAGCATGGGCTAAAACCGTTGCTGTTGTTGTGCCATCTCCTGCTTGGTCAGCTGTCTTACTTGCAACTTCTCTCACTAAAGAAGCTCCCATGTTTTCTAAAGAATCTTTAAGCTCTACTTCTTTAGCCACACTCACTCCGTCTTTTGTAATGCTTGGAGCACCAAAACTTTTTTGTATTAAAACATTGCGTCCTCTTGGTCCCATAGTTACTTTTACAGCATCATTGAGTTTTTTAACGCCTTCAAAAAGTTTATTTCTTGCTTCATCTGAAAAAATAATTTCTTTTGCCATTTTTTATCCTTTTATTTTAAAATTCCTAAAATATCGTCCAAATTTAAAACTAAATATTCTTTATCATCTAGTTTTATCTCTGTTCCACCATATTTTGTAAATATGATTTTATCTTTTTTGGATATATCTTGCACTTCTTTGCTCACTGCAACGACTTCTCCCACTAAAGGTTTTTCTTTAGCGTTATCTGGTATAATAATCCCAGAAGCTGTGGTTTTAGTTTCTTCAGTGCGTTTAACTAAAACTCTTTTACCTAAAGGTTGAAAATTCATTTTGTCCGTCCTTGATAAATTTTTTATTTTTTACACTCTGTAAATTTTTGAGTGCTAGAATTCTACTAAAAAAAATGAGTTTTGTCAATACTTTAAGTAAAAATATTAACAAAACTTTAGCCTATATGACTAAATATAGTTTATAAAATTTACTAAAGGATTTAAAATGAAAAAAATTCTCTACGGCTTTCTCGTCCTGATTTTGGTGCTTCTTGTTGCCATTTACACCCTACTTTTTACAAGTTTTGGTAATGGTATTGTTGCGAACTATGCACAAAATAAAATCAAGCAAAACACGGGACTTGACCTCAATATCACACGTTTTGACTTGCGTTTTTCTTCTTTGAATTTAGAGGCAAGTTTAGCTGATTTGGCTAAACTTAATTTGGAAGGAAATTTGAGCCTTCTAAGTTTAGGTTTTGATTTATCCTATCTTATAAATTTTGATAAAAATTATGCAAAAACTATGGGCTTAAATTTAGATAAAAACTTAGAATTTCAAGGTGATATTAAAGGTAAAGCGAGCGATTTTATCGTTAATGGCAAGGGCTATCTCTTAGGCTCTCATGTACTTTTAGACTCAAGAATTTATAATTATTCTCCGATTGCTTTAAATTTAGATGCAAAAAATCTAAAAATAGAAGACATAGAACATCTTTTGAATTCAAATGAATATCTCAAAGGAAATATTGATATAATGGCAAAAATTGAAGCCAAAGATTTAAAACCTGATGGAAATGCTATCATAAAACTTTATACTAATAGTATCAACTATGAGCAGATAAAAAAAGATTTTGGTATCGATTTGCCTAAAAAATCAGAATTAAATTCTGAAATTTTAGCGACCATTAAGGAAAATCAAATTTATGCTGTGAGCAAAACAAGCAATGATTATCTTAATTTACAAACTCAAAAAACCCTTTATGACTTGACTAAAAATACCTTAAACACAGATTTTGAGCTTAAAATTCCTAATTTAGCAAAACTTGAAAGCTTAACTCAAACAAAATTAAATGGAGCCTTGAATGTGATGGGAAATTTGAGTCTTTTAAACAATGCTTTAAACACTCTTGATGCAAGCATTGATGGACTTGGTGGAGATGTTAATGCAAGTTTAAAAGACAATAAACTCGTCGCTTTACTCAAAGATGTTAAGCTTGAAAGACTTTTAGCTCTTGCAGGTTATGGCTCTTTAGCTCAAGGAAATTTAAATGCTCATTTGCAAAGTATGGGGCTTGATTTTAAAAATTTTAATGCTGTGGCTCAAATCAACAATGCTAAAATCAATCCTAGCGAGATTAAAAGGCTTACAAAACTTGATTTTCCAAACAATTCTTTCAGTTTAGATGCAAAAGCAAACGCTAAAAATGGAGTGATTGATTATAATGCACTTTTGGCTTCAAATTTATTAAATATCAAAAAACTTAATGGCACTTATAATCTCAATAACAACGAGCTTAAAGTCGATACACAAGCTTTTATCGATGATTTATCGCAATTTAATGCTTTGAGCGGACAAAAATTACAAGGAAATTTAGCCCTTGATTCAAAGGCTCATCTTATCGGCTCAAATATCCAAAATTTAAATGCTGATTTTAATTTAGCAGGTGGAAGCATAAAGGCAAATTCAAATGGAAAAACTTTGGATTTAGACATTTCAAAACTTGATTTAGAAAAGCTTTTTGTTATAACCGGAATGCCAAATTATGCAAACGGACTCATCAATGCTAAAGGGCATTTAAACAGCATTGATTTTAAAAATCTTAACGGAAATGTCAATTTAGAAGCCAAAGGGCTTTTAAATGCTACAACTTTGAGTAAAATTTTGGAGAAAAAATTTCCAAACAATACTTCATATGATTTAAAAGCAGATATTAATCTCAAAAACAATATAGCGAATTTCGACAGCTCCTTAAAATCAAGTCTTGCAAATTTGACGCATTTTAAAGGAAGTTTTGACATCAATAAAATTCTTTTAAATTCAGATTTTGTCCTTGATGTGAGTGATTTTTCAAAACTAGGCTTTTTGCTTGATAGAAAATTAAGCGGAAAAGCTTTATTTAATGGAAAATTAGACTTTGACAAAGGTATAAATGCTTCGATTAAGAGTGAAAATTTATTTGAAGGAAAACTTGATAGCACCTTAAAAAACAATGTTTTAAATGCAAATTTAACTGATGTGGAATTATCAAATTTGACAAAAAGCTTCGATTTAAGCGATATATATCAAGGTCGGGCAAGTCTTAATGTGAATTATAATCTTTTGAGTGAAAATGGTCAAGTGAATTTAAATATGAAAGAAGGAAGACTCAAGCAAAATGCCATTACAAACGCTATTAAGCTCATCACTCTTAAAGACATTACTGATGATGTTTTCCATACTGCAAAGGCTGATGCGACAATCCGTAAAGAATTGATTGATTTTAATCTTAACATGCAAGCTCAAAGGAGTAATATACAGATTGCAAAAGGGAATTTTAACTCAAAAAATGGGACTTTAAATGTGCCTTTTGAAGCCAAACTTGATAGAGCAGATTTTAAAGGAGTTATTACAGGAACAAGTGAAAATCCTAAAGTTAAGCTTGATACAAAAAGCGTAGTTAATACCCTTAAAAATGTTATAGGTGGTCAAGAATCAAATTCTCATAAAGAAAACAAGCCCGTCAATAAACTTTTAAAAAAAATCTTTTAGGAAATTAAAGTGTTTAATGGACTCATTCGAGAAATTGCTGAAGTTAAATTCTATAACAATCACATCTTAAGCCTAAAAGCACATTATCGCCCTAATTTGGGCGATAGCATAGCGGTCAATGGAGCTTGTTTGAGTGTGATAAAAATCAATGCTAATGGCTTTGATGTAGAGCTTTCAAAAGAAAGCAGAACTCATATTGCCACAGAAAATTTAAAGCATAAGGTGCATATAGAACCGGCCTTAAAATTTGGCGATAGAATCGATGGGCATTTAATGCAAGGACACATTGATATGTTAGGAAGACTTGAAAAAATTCAAAAAGATGAAAATGGGATTGATTTTTTTATCAGCTTACCTCAACAAGGTATGAAATTTATGGCAAATAAAGGCAGTGTAGGAATTGATGGCGTGAGTTTAACCATCAACGAAGTGTTAAAAGAAGGCATTCGTGTTACAATCATACCTTTAACTTTTAGAGAAACCTTATTTCAAAGCTATAAAATAGGACGCAGGATTAATGTGGAAAGTGATTTGCTTTCAAGATATATTGACGCTCGATTTGAGTATAAAAAAGGAATTTCATGGGAAGAAGTGGAGAGAATTTCTTATCTGTATTAGACAATGATAAAATCAGCGTTTTTTGTGCTTACGACAAAGATTATAATGTCTATCGTGCTAAGATTCATCGAGAAAATTTATTTAAAGATTATTGCAAAGACATAAAAGAATGTGTCTTTATGAATCAAATTCATTCCAATCAAGTTGAAAATTATGATGAAAATTTAGGTCATTTTTCTTGCGATGGACTCATCAGTGTGCGTAAAAATACAGCCCTTTGCGTTTTAAGTGCGGATTGTTTGCCTTTGCTTTTATGGAATGAAAGCGGAGTCATAGCAGCCTTACATTCTGGCAGAAAGGGAAGTTTTGGCAATATTTTAAAAAACTGCGTCGATAAAATTCACTCCTTATATCCCAATTCTTATCATTATGATTTTCATCTTTTTATATCTGTTGGAATTTGTGCTAAGAATTACGAAATTGACGGAGAAGTTTTGGAATTTGCTTTAAAAAATTTTAAAGATTTTGTAAGGGATAAAAAACTTGATTTAAAAGCTTTGGTTAAGGCTCAAGCAAGGGAACTTGGTATTAAAAATATTATAGATATAGGAATTTGTAGTTTTGAAAATAAAAATTTTTTTTCTTATCGAAGAGAAAAAAGCACCCAACGTTTTGCAAGTGTGATTGTTTTAAAGGCTTAAAATGTATGAAAAAAAAGATTTAAGAGTGCTTAAAATCTTACAAAAAGCAAGAGAATTTGGAGATGAAGATTTGCTGAATGAAGATTTGCTTACACAGCTTATTAATACTCAATTGTGCAAACTTTCTTTAGAAGAAAGAGAGGAAGTTGTGCTTATTTTAAATTCTTTAATTGCAACTAAAGACAAAGCCCTTTTGAGTAATAAATAGCCTTTTTAATGATTTTTCAAAAAGAGCTTGTATTTTAGTCAATTGTTACGCTGTGTTTAATCATATTTTTAGAAATTTTCAAATCTTAAAACATCAATAGAACCTTATAAAAAATTTAAAAATATATGCGTTTTTAAATGATTATTTTATTGATGATTTAAGCTCTTAGCATGACTTAAAGTCCCCTCTTTTTTACTCCTCAATGCAAAATAATGAATATAAAATAAATTAAAATGAGAGTGATTGAGTCCAAATCAAACATTTATATTTAAAAACAAAAATGCTCGATTTAAAAACCTTGATTTTAAATTCAATTGAGTTTTAGCCATAGTTTTTTATCATGTTAAGAATTTTTTATTGAATTTTATCCAATTCCTCGCATATTTTTTCAAACTCATTATAATACTTCCAAGAAGCAACGATATCCGGACGATGAATTTTTATATGTGCGAGTTCCTCATCTAAAATTTGTTTGAGTTTTTTTCTTAAAATTTTATTTTCTTTAAGATAGATGAGAATTTGCTCTTCTTTGATTTGATTTTGAAGTTTAAAATTCACCCAATATTCTAAAGCTTTAAAGAATTCTTTAAGATAAATCTTAAGTTTTTCTTGGATTTCTTGATGGGCTTTGATGATTTTTAAATCTTCGGCATTAACTAAAATAGCAATCTCCTCGTAAAAAGCTGTATCCTTCTCTATCAACTCCTCTTTTAAATCTACACAATCTAAATCCTTAAAATATCTTTCACAAAGTTTAATTCTTAAATCTTTTTTAAGCACAGCGAAATCATTTTTTGTAATTTTTAAAATCGTGGGCAAGAGAAATTGAAATTTATTCCAAAAAATTTGAGAGAATTTTTCTTTATCTTCTTCTTTTGGTGGCGTAAAATCTAGCTCTTTGGCTAAATTTTTCATCGTTTCAAAGGCTTTTTGAGGTATTAATTCTTGCATGTCAATATAAACAATTTTATGATTAAGCTCTGGCTTTAAGAAAGGTTTGAGTAGAGTGAAGTATCTAAAACTGACATTTTTAAAATTTTCTTTACTTATATCAGGTTTAATCCCCCCCCCCGCATAGCAAATTCTATCTAAAATTTCATAAGGCTTGTCTTTTAGGGATATTTCTTTAGATGAAAGGAAACCTTCTTTAAATCCCATTTGATTTAAACGAAGACTTCCGTGATTGACCGCAGTTTTCATTCTAGAGATAGGGTCTCGAGTTAGAATTAATAATTGAGTATTATTAATGAGTTTGCTGACATAAGAAAAATATTTAATATTAAAATGTTTATTGCCATAATTATATATAATACAATAATTATTCTTTAAATCCCTAGATGCATTTTTTTGAAAATCCTTTTTAACCTCAGAGTAAAGAAATTTACCATTTGAATTGATTAAGCAAATGGAATTTAAGCCACAAAGTTTGAAAAAGGTTTGAAAGGCGGCATGTCCGCTTAAATGAGTAAGAAAAACTACAAATTTATAATTTTGTGGTAGGCTTTTATTAAAATCTAAAGCATAAATGTGATTTTGAATTCTTTTTACTTGATATTTTATTTTCTTAAATTTGTATGCTAAAAATACTTTCAATCCTTGATTTTTAAGGATATAAAAACCTTTTGATTCTTTCATATTTGTATCTCCAAATCTTTTTTAAAATCAATTTCAAGCCAATTTCCATAAATTTCAACCGCTTTTGCGGGTTTGATTTTATCAATCAAAGCTTGTAAAAAACTCGTCATGTACATATTATCAAAATCTTTTCCATCGTAAATTGCATTTTTATCCAAAGTATCATAAAAATGTAAGACTTCAGCTAAGAATGAGGCAGAAAATTTGAAAAGCCCTATGTATTGAGCTTGAATTTCATCGTAATCTTTAGCTTTTTTGCCAAGCTCTACTATATAAGAATCCTTAAGTTTGAGAGTTTCAGCGTCTTCTAAAGGATTTTTAAATCTTTTTTCCCAAAGACTACGCCAAGCCTTATCCACAACGATAGCCAAAGATTCTTTTTCATTTTTAAGCTTTAAAATTGTCTCTTTAAAATACACAATATCCGCATAAGATACAATCAAATCTTGTTTTTCTTTCAAACAAAGTTCTAAAAATTCTCTTGCACAAAAAAGTGTGCTGACCATATTTGTTTGAGCGTAATTTTTGTTTTGATAGATTTTTTCTATCCCATGATTTTGCTTTAAGAAAGTTTTTAAAGTGTCAAATAAATACCCGCCCACAACAGCTATTTCTTCGATTTTAGCTTCTTTTAAAGCCTCGATTTCATAGTCAATAAGTCTTTTGCCTTGATATTTCACCATACATTTAGGCTCATTTTGCGTTAAGGGCATAAGTCTTGAACCAAAACCTGCTGCTAAAATTAAAGCTTTCATCTTTATCTCCTTATACTTTCAAGCCATTCTTTAAGTAAGGTATTTTCATTCAAACCTTCTTTTCTCTCAATATGCCACATTAAGCCGTAAATTTTAGCATTTTTGTGCTTAAAAGCTTCTATGGTCTCATCTTCTGCAAAAAAAAGTGGGCTTAAATCTTTGCCAAGTTTTTCAATCGCATAATTATGAAAAGAATTAACCTTAAATGTTTCACCTTGAGTGTTAATGATATGATGTTCTTGAGTGTGATTTTGACAAGATATAAGAGTGGAGTTGAAAAAGTGAGCTATGATTTGTGCTCCTCTACAAATGCCTAAAAGCGGAATTTCATCTCGCAAACAATGTTTTATAATCTCATTTTCATAAGCATCTCTTTTTAGAGATAAAGCATTAGGATTATAACAATTTAAATCATTTCCCCCGCTTAAAATTACAGCTTTTAAGTGTTTTTTATAAAGATTAAAAGGAAATTCATAACTTAAAGGCAGAGGTAAAAAATCTTTCAATAAATTTGAATGTGCAAATAACTTACCCCAATCAAGTGCCAAAGCTTCTCTTTCTTCATAATAGCTTTCATTTAAAATAAGTCTTTGAGTGATTCCTATAAACAAAAGATTTGCTCACTTTCACATTCAATGCGGAGTTTGTTTGCTTTTAGGTATTGATTGAACGCAAATTCACCCACGCCGATGACTGCAGGAAGAGCGAGTTCAGAAGCTCTAATCGCCATATGAGAATTTGCTCCCCCATAGCAAGTAACAAGCCCCGCAATCTTTTTGCTAAATAAATAATCATAACCCGGATCAGCCGAAGCAATCAAAACTATCTTACCCTCCAAATCGCTTTCATTCTCTCTTGCAATCGGTGCTATAATGCTTTTTTGAGTGATGAAATTTGGTAAAATACGGCTGGTAAAGAAAGAAAAAATTTGAGAAGCTTGACTCAATAAAGAAGGAAGTTTTAAGGCTAAAGTCAGCTCATATTCTTTTTTATAGTATTTTATCTCCTCTAAAAACTGCTCTTTAGGATTTTTAGAATAAACACTAGAATACAGATTAAGCAAACTTTTTATATCCAAATGTGCCATATCTTCTTTATCGATATTATAATAATTTCCAAGCTCCTCAATATAAGAAATTGCCTTTGAAAGTAATTTTGTAAAATCAAATTTAACAAGCTCTCTTCCTTCAATTGCGAGTTTTAAAAAGCTTAAAAACTCACTTGCATTGCTGTTTAATCCATGTTCTTTCAGTAAAGATTCTAAGGCTTTTTTCTTTTTAGAATTGAGCTTAAAAGAAGGTTCTTGCTTTAGGGGCGATTTTTCATTTTTAAGCTCAAAATAATTTTCAAATCCCTCATCATATCGGGGTGATAAAATATTATAAGTGCCGGCTCTAAGATGCCCATATTTTTGTAAAAATTCTTTTTTGTTATTAAGGTTTAAATTATGAGTGCTTCGACTTAAAGTTTTGCTGATAGTTTGCAAGGAATTTAAAAAAGCATTTTTATCCTCTTTGCTAAAAAAGCCAATTTCGACTAAAGAATTAAGCATAGCCATAGCAACAAATCCAGCCCTTGCAACCCCAGCAAAAGGCAAAGTGCCATATCTTTTGCATTCTTCTAAGAGCCAATAAATTTTATCAATTAAAGAAAATTTTGAATTTGTGATTTCTTCGTATTTTTTATGCAAAATTTTTGCCTTTTGTATGTCCTTAAGATAAAGTCCTTTTGCTGGATCGATGATGGATTTTGTAAGTTCTAAAAGCGAGAATTCAATTCTTTTAATCTCATTTTCATTGAAACCAAAATTTAAAAGTTCTTTAAGTTTATTTGGTAAATTAAAATCATAACAAGAATATACGATTTCAAATTCGATTTTATCGTGAAGTTCGTGATTTAAATCAAGTTTTTGCAAATAATAATTAACGAGTTTTGAAGCGATTTTTTCGTCTAAATTTTCAGGGATAAAAGAATTAAAAGAAAGTCTTACATCAATATAAGGAATTCCTAAAAAAGAATGGATAAGAGGGTGAGACCTTAAATCTCTGTATCCGTAATTGTCCCTTTGATAAGCCCAAATATTATCCGTAATAATCTCCTTATAAAGACTTAAAGCCAATCTTTTAGGACGCAAACCTATAATTTCAGCAGGATTCCAATCAGGCATCACACCAAAAAGTGCTTTATCGCCTAAAATTCTCGGTCTTGCAATTTGTAGAGATTGAAAACGTTTTTGAAATTTCTCCAAAGCTTTTTTGGGTAAGGCATTAAAAAGATTGATTTTATTTTGCATAACCAAAGGACGCACCTGCAAACAAAATAATTCTTCTTTTAAACCTAATCGAGCAAAAGCAAATTCTATGTCTAAAAAATTACAAGAAAAAAGTTTTTCTAATTCTTTAATCAATTCAATAATCTTTCGAGTTTTTTCATCTTTAAATTCCAAAGATTCTCTATAATGAAAATAACTCACCGCATTTTTGCTTGAACCATCGGTTATAGAATGATTTGAGCCATTTTCATCATATTGAAGACAAAAATAGGGAGAAAAATTATCTTTATCGACGCTAAAACCCACTCCACATAAGCTAATATGCTCTAGCATAGGTTGGATGAGAATTTCATCATCTTTTGAAGGCATAGAATTCCCCACTTTTTTAAGGGCTTCAAGCAGGGCTTTTTTATCCGTTGCCTCGATATTTGCAAGACTTAGGAAAGCTCCAGCATTTGAATTTTTGGAGCTGTCTTCATTTTGAGATGAGGAGCGAATGATGAGTTTTTTAGCTTGTAAAATTTCAATATCCCTTAAAATTTGACTTGTATTTTTTTCTAAAGCCCTTAGGGAAGTAAGCACCAAAGGTAAAACCTTAGCGGATTTGAGTTTATTTTGCAAGGCTTTTAAATTTCTGCCTTTGGTTTGAAATTGAAGCATTTTGTTTATTCTCCTTAGATTTTTTTTGCACTCCAGCAACGTGTTGTGTATTTTATGTCAAATTCTTTTGGAATTCTTGCTTGAATTTTTTTACTTATTTGCTCAAAAAGCTCTGCACCCTCTTTGGTCTCTAAGTCCCAGTAAGGATTTTTCACGCTTTTCCAAGCAAGGATATAATTTTGCGAAGTTTGATGAAAATAAAAATCTTCTTCTATATAGACAATGTTATCAAAAAGATCTTTTCTTGATTCTATGATAGGTCTTTGGTCCTCTCTTCGAACGCCTCTGTTGTAATTTGGAACAAATTCCACTATAGTTTCTTCAGCAATTTTTTGAATTTCATCATTCAAATCCCTATGATTCCACATACAAGAAAAATACCCGTCTTTTTTAAGCAAACGATGCGTTTCTTCTAAGGCTTCATTTCTATCCATGACATTAAAACTCGAACCAAAACTCACCCAGTCAAAACTCCCGCTTTCAAGCGTGGAATTTAAGCCTGTGGCTCTGACCCATTTTATATCTTGTCCCTTTGTCCTCTCTATGCCAAGCTCTCTCATCGCATCATTTGGTTCAACTGAAGTAACCTTGCAAGCTCTTTCTAAAAGCATTATACTTAAATTTCCTGTTCCAGCTCCAATGTCTGCTACCTTAAGCGGAGTTTCGCGATTCCCCCCCCCCACTAAAGTGATGAGCATATCAATTGTTTTAGGAGCATAATTTGGTCTAAATTCATAAAATTTCGCGTGTTTGGTATAATCCCAAACATTTTCAACTAGTTTTTGCATTTTTCCTCTTTTCATTGTTTATCAACAAGCTTGATGAAAAGAGGAGAGCAAAATCAAGCTTTTTTAGCTGTCCAAGCCCTTATTTTATAAGGTATTTCTATATTTTGCATCGAAGAAATTTTAGACTCAATCATTTCTAAAATTTCTTTCCACCTTTTTTCACCCGCTTGTGCTTGTATGTCATTTACAGAGTGCCAAGCTCCAATGTATCTTTCTTTACTCCAAAGCTCCGTATAATCACACTCCATAAAAAAGCAGTCTTTAAAATCCCCTGTGGAGATTAAAACATCTTCGTATTTTTTAACATTTTGTGTGCCACTACTCACTCGAGTAAGCTCTGGAACAATATGCTTAATCTCCTTTTCAATCTCATCAAAGATTGTCCCCTCTACGATATGACGCGGATTGTAAATGGCTGTGAAATATCCATTTTTGCAATCCCCCCCCCCTAAAATACGGGCAAATTCCGGCAAGGATTGCTTTGGATCAGTCCAATGAAAAGAACTAGCCATTATCACCCAATCAGCTATACCGCTCTCAATGCCTGTCTTTTCTCCGCTTCCTTTTTTCCAAGAGATATTTGGACAATCTCGTGTGTATTTAATGCCTTCTTCTCTCATATTATCATTTGGTTCAACAGCTGTGATATTAAGATTAAAATCTTTGGCTAACATTTTAGTCAGCTTTCCCGTTCCAGCTCCCACTTCAATAACCTTTATTTTATCGTTACTCTTGCCCTCATCATTGATACAACGAATGAGTTTTTCAAGCAACATAGAAGAATACGCAGGACGATTATGATAGTGTTTTGCAACCGCAGTAAAATCACCTTGTTTCATCTGTTTTGTTTCCTTTCTAAACTAAAGATTTAATTATATCAAAAAAAAAAAAAAACAAAATTGAAATTTCATTTTTTACTGAATTTTATAAAAATTTTATCATTGATTTATCAGTGTAATTTTTATAGAAAATATTTTTTTTAAAAAACACTGATAAATCATAAAAAACTAAAAAATTTAACACAGAAAAACACAAACACTTTTAAACACCAAATTTAAAAAATATAAAAATGTTCTCTTTTATAAACATCACTAAAAAATTATAAAAATGGAATTTAATCCTTTTCATAAAAACTAGAATCAAAGGCTAAAAACATTTTGTTTTATGCAAAATCAATGGATTTTATCTGACAATCAGTTTTTATTGTTGTTTTCTTTTTATTTTCTTTACAAGCTCATCTTAAAAAATATTTTTGATGAATATTTTGAAAAAATGATTTTATATCATTCAATAAAAAATTTAGATATTGAAATTTTTAAATTAATCAGCATTTTATAATTTTTAAGTAAAATTTTTAGCTTTTAATTAAAGCTTGAAAAATCCAAATTGATTGACTTAAAAATCATAAAATTTTAAAATCAAAGGTTCATTTTTCAAAATTTAAAAGGAAATCAATGCAAGAGCTTGTTGAAACTATTATCCATTTTGCAGATAAATGGGGTTATATAGGCATTATTTTACTTATGACTTTAGAAAGCTGTTTTATCCCTTTTCCTAGTGAAATAGTGATGATACCTGCTGGATATTTGGCAAGTAAAGATGAATTAAATCTTTGGCTTTGTATTTTGTGTGGAATTTTTGGTTCTGTTCTTGGAGCTTTGATTAATTATTATATTTGTTATTTTTGGGGCAAAGATTTTGTTTTAAAATGGGGAAAGTATTTTGGAATCGATGAAAAAAAATTTTCTAAATTTGAAAGCTTTTTTAACAAACACGGAGAATTTTCAACCTTCATTTCTCGTCTTATACCCGGAATTCGTCAATACATCTCCTTGCCTGCCGGACTTGTTAAGATGAAAATTTTAAATTTCATCTTTTTTACGGCTGCTGGGAGCGGAATTTGGGTGAGCATACTTGTATGTTTAGGATATTTTATAGGAGAAAATGAAGAACTCATTAAGGATTATTTGCATCAAATTCTTATTTTTATCCTTATTTTTGTTGTATTTGCAAGTTTGGTTTATATTAAAATGAGAAAGATTTTAGATAAAGATTAATGTGAGTTAAAAAGAATAAAATTCAATCCACTCACATCTCAAAGTTTAAAATTAACTAAGGATTTATAGGAAAACTCTATCAAATGTTTAAGTGATATGTGAAATTGAATTTTTTAGTATTCATATAAATTTATGATTTGTATTAAATAAAAAATCTTTGATAAATTCATCTTTGAAAAAACACTTGATTAAGGTTTTAATCTGTGATAAAAAAGAGATAATTTATTTATTATTACATATCTTTAAATATTCTTTTTATTAAGAAATGAATCATTGTATAAAAATATTGTTTTTATCAATAATATCTTTGATAAATAAAGCAAAGGATTAAAAAGAATTTGATAATTTAAATTCTTAAAATCATTTAAAGAATTTATTTAACATCTCATTCATATTCTATTGATACATCAAAATTGATTTATATGAAAGAAAAATCAATTAAATCATTTTAACTCTATCTTATTCTAAGACTTTAAAAATTTATTTTTAAATCAAGGTTTAAATTTCAATCTTATTTTATAAGCTTTAAAAATAAGATTGATTGATTAAATTAAAATTTAGATAAAAGAATTATCCAAATTTTTAGAAATTCTTTTGATTTTTTTGTTTCTTTGATTTTTATATTGTTGTTTTAAAATTTATGTTTTTTTAAATTTTAGGATTTAAAAGTCATTCATTTTCTTTTGGTATTTCATAAATTTCTGAAATTCTTTTAAGACAATTTTCATTGTAGGTTTTAAAATCAAATTCTTTAAATTGAAGGGAATTTTGAAAAATTTTACACAATCCTTCATACAAACCTTCTTCACCGATTGGAACAACAAGTCCAAACTCATCGTGCCGCCCCAAAAAATCCTTTGCACAAGCGAAGCTTGTGCAAAGGATAGGTTTTTTTAAAATCATCGACTCAGCCAGCACGAGGGCCTGCCCCTCGTGCTGGCTGGAGAGGACAAAAAAATCGCTTTTTAAAAGATAAGGAAAAGGATTGGAAATAAAACCAAGCAAAAACACACTTTTGTTTAAAGAAAATTTCTTAATGAGTTCTTGTAAATTTGATTTTAAAGGTCCATCACCAAGGATTAAAAGAATTGTTTTAGGAAATTTTGCATGAAATTTTGCAAAAGCCTTAATCAAACTTGTTTGGTCCTTTTCTACACTCAATCTTGCAAGATTGATAAAAACCTTATAATCTTTCTTAAAATATTTATCCAAAATTTCTTTAGGAAGTGGTTTGTGAGCTTTTTCTAAAACCTCATCAACATTGACAAAATTAACAGCTGTTTGAAATTTCTCTTTAGGGATATCATAAGTCTGTGCTAGATTTTTAAGATTATCTTCATTAGTTTGTTCTGAAACACTAAGAATAACATCAAATCTTTTATAAAGATAAAAAATTCCCCTAAGATAGGGGAATCTTTTATAAAACTCACCTTGCATATCGTTATGAGCGTAAATGATTTTTTTAAAATCTCCTTTAGCATAAGCAAAAAGAGTTGTCCAATACCTTTGATAGCCATCATACTGAATGATTGCATTGAATTTTGCGTCTCCATAAAGTCTTCTGAATTCTCTTTGATAAGCTTTGGCAAAAATTTTCTCCTGTTCTTCATTATTTCTTTCCATACCAAAAACATCTTCTCTCATCAACCATTGTTCTTCTGGTTCAAGATTAAATATCTCTGCTTTAGGTAAAACAAAAAGCTTATCCTTAAGGTCATTAAAGGCTTCAAGTCTTTCTTCAAATCCACTGATATTTCCCGGGTCTATGGCAATATTGATGCTGATTTTTTTTGGATCCAAATGATGGACAAGATTTTTAAAAGCAGAGAGTATTCCGTTGCGTAAAAAAGGTCCTGCAAAAAATAAAAGCTTCGTTTTTTGTGCTTCATTTTTAAAAAGATTCTTTTCATCATAAATATCAAAAAAGAAAAAATCCACAATACGTTTTGTAGAATGCCCATCTTCAAGAGGAAAAAATCTCTCTTTGAGATGATTATAACGATTTTTTTGATTTAAAAATTCTTCATCTTGTAAAAGAGTCTTGAGTTCTTCTGTGTTTTTACAATAATTAAAACCTATATCTTTTAAATCAAAATAAATCCCGCGTTCTTTTTTATATTTTTCATAATCATAACAATAATAAATAATAGGCTTATCTAAAGGCATAAAATCAAAAGCAATAGAACTATAATCCGTGATGAGTATATCCACTACACTTAAAAGCTCATTAGTATCAATATCTCTATCGTTTGCGTCGCCGACTTTTAAACCATATTCTTCAATCATCTTAAGAGTTTCGTGATGCCCTTTAAAGAGAACTTTAAAGGGCATTACGGAAAGCTCTTTTAAGAGTTTCGTGATGAATTTTATATCAAAGTCTGGATTACCAAAATCTCCTCGATATGTCGGAGCATATAAAACAACTTTTTGATTTTCTTTTATATCAAAACGAGTTTTAAGAAAATCGAATTTTTGAAAATTCAAATCGTTTCTTGCATATCCACTTATTAAAGATTTTCCACTATAAATATCTGCTATATCATAATCTTTAAGTAAAACATTTTGAGTGAATTCATTAGGATTTATAATGTGAGTGCTCTGAAGAAAATTTCTTTGGGTATTTTTATGTTCCATAAAACTCGTTTTGATATATTTACCAAGACATTTAATAGGGGTTCCATGCCAAGTGTTTAGATAGAGTTGCCCCTCCTTGCGTATAAAATAATCTGGAAAAGTTGTATTGTTGATAAGATATTTTGCACTTGCAAGATAACGCAAATAAAGATGACTTCCTTTTCGAACTAAAATTAAATTTTTGAGTTTTCTTAATTCTTTTTTAATATAATCACTGCTTTCTAACACCCAAATATGCGTAAAATCTTTAAATCTTTCATCTTCAAGTAAGAATTTAAAAATTGCATAGGGATTACAAGACATTAATCTGCCGTGAAAACTTTCATAAAGTATGGTTTTATCTTGCAATTTTAAATTTTCATAAAAATAGGTGTAAAGGGCTTTTTGGTTAAAACTTCGATTCTTGATAATCATCATACCCCCCCCCCAAGGTTTAGATTCGACTCTTTGCATATTTAAAAAAGATTCGATAGCTTTTTGAGTCTGTCCGATTTGATTCAAACACAAACCTAATCTATAATACCAAAGACCTTTAAAATCACTATTTCGTTTTATAGCCTCTTCATAGGAATAAACAGCTTCTTGATATTTCTTTTGTCTTTCATAAACCAAACCTAAATCAAAATGAGTTTGTGCAAGTTGATAATTAAAATCTAAAGATTTTTTATAATAAATTTCAGCATTTTGCCATTCATAGAGCTTATCAAAAGTCTTCGCTATCCTATAAAATAGACCTTCATTTTCACCTGAAGTTTTCATTTTATCTAAATATGCTTCGTTTGCAAGCTTCCAACGCTCTTTTTCCTCATGAAAGACTCCGATGCCATATTTTAAAGCTTGTTTTTTCTTATCCTCTTGAGGTTCAAAATAAATGGCTTTTTCATAAGCAAGTTGTGCTTGAGCCTTTGCATTTAATTTTTCGTAACAATAACCTTTGTCATAATAAAGCTCACTTATTATTTCATTTTCCTTACATAATTTAATGGCTTCTTCGTAAGCCTTAATGGCTTTTTCATAACGATTCATCATTTTCAAGGCAGTAGCAAGCTCAAAATATGAAGTAAAATCTCCACCCTTTTTATCAATTAAGGCTTGAATGTCTATAATTTCTTTCCACCAAAGCTTTTGAGGTAAAAAAATAGAAATTGTAAAACTTTTAGAAGATTCTAATTGATTTTTCCATTGTTCATTATTTGGATTAAATTTTAAAGCTTTTTCAAAAGATTCATTTGCATTGTAATAATCTTTAAGTTTATAATAACACATTCCTATTTTAAAATGGTTTTTTGCATGTGTGGGTAAAAATTTCTCTGCTATTTTATAGTATTTTTTAGCTTTTTCATAATCTTTATCTTTATGATAAATCTTCATAGCATAAGCATAAAAAATATAAAATATTAAAGTTTTCATCCGATTTGCTCCTGTTTAAGATTTAAATATTCTTTAACAAAACCTTCTTCTCCATAAGTCTTTAAGGCATTAAGAATTTGCTTTTCATTTTTTATCGCAAAAGTCTTAAAAAGTAATTCATAAAGAAAAATAATCATTCTATTTTCATCTAAAATTTCAATGTTTGGAGTGTCTAAAAAACTATTAAATTGCGTAGAATTTTTAGGAATTTTCCAGTCGAGCCCGTAATTTTCTTTTAAATATAAATCATAATTTTTTGGTCCTAAATATTTACGCCCTAAAAAATCATATGAAATAAGCTCAAAAGGAGTATTTCTCCAACGCATAAAATCTCCATTATGATAAACAAAGCCATTTTCTTCGTAATGCAAAAATACATCAATATAAACACCATTGATATGATATATTTGCACTCCACCTTCATAGGTATAACTCTTTAAGATAAAATTTTTACTTTCAATGAAAATTTCTCTAAGTTTTTTAAGGTCTGTATAATAAACCCCAACATCAATATCATAATCATGTGAAAGTATATTTTTTTCTCTGATGCAACCTAAAAAGGTTCCACTGATTAAAAACATTTGAATATGGTTTTCTTCTAAAAGCTCCCTAAGTTCGCTTAAAGCTTCTTTTGCATCTTCTAAACGCATAGCTTCCTTTGAAATAAAATGAGCCTTCGCACCCTTTTTCATGAAGATAAATAAAGCTTCTTTTGCAAATTTTTTTGCTAAGGTAAAATCTTTAATATTGATAGCAGCTTTTGCAAAAGCCTTTAAAATTTCATCGTGTTTTTGTTTGAATTTGGGATAATTGTCAATATTTTGTTTATAAAGATTTAATAATCTTTTCAAATCTTGATTATCTTGGACTAATTTTGCAAACATCATCCAAGTTTTAATCCTTGAAGAATTTTGGAGTAAATTTTCAAGGAGGTTAAAAGCTTCATTTTTTTGTTCGCATAAACTAAGAATATCGCACTTAAAATAGATTGCATCAGCGTGATTTGGACTGGACTTTAAAAAAATATTAATATAGCTTAGGCTTTGAGTTAAATTGTTATAGATATAAGCTAATTGTGCTAAATAAAAATATGCTATATTTTGCTTTAGAAATTTTAATACATTTAAGATTGTAAGAGCTTTTTTATGATTTGAAAGTTTTCCTAAATAAATATTTACAATCAAACAAACCATACGAGTTAAAAAAAAAGAATTCTTTGTTTCTCTATAAGTTTTTTTCACAAGAGACTTAAAAGTCATTTTTAATCCTCTGCAAAAGCTCACTTGTGGAAATATCACGAGTCCTTGGAAGATAAACAACTTCACAAAGCTCTTTAAATTCATCAAATTTTCCAGTCCAATCATCACCCATTACTAAAATATCTGCTTCATAACGTAACAAATAAGTTTTTTTTAAATCTAAAGATTCTTCTAAAAATATACTATTGACAAATTTTAAAGAAGCTACAATATGTGCTCTTTCGTATTCATTCATAATAGGAAAACGATTTTTTTTTAAAAAATTAAGCTTATCTGAAGATATACCTACAAAGAGTTCATCTCCTAGTTTTGCAGCTCTTTCTAAAAGCTTTAAGTGACCAAAATGAAACAAATCAAAAGTTCCAAAAGTTAAGACTCTTTTACGATTTAATTGCAACAACACTCATATCCTAATTTGAGAAAATCAAGGTTTGAAAATAATGTTTCCAAACTTCATTTACAAAAAATATTATTATATCAAAAAATATAAAAAAATATCAAAAAAAAAAAAAACAATTTTTGTAAAAAAACAATTTTTATATAGTTTTTGTGCCGTTAAAAATATTTTTGTTTATTATAAAAATTTTATATATCAATAATTTTTTTCATTTTTTGATATTTCAATTGATAAATTGAAAAACTGACTTATTTTTAAATAAGATAAATAAATCTAAAGTAAATAAGAAAATTGCAAAATTTATCTTTAATGAAAAGACACTAATCGCTCTAAAAGTTCTTTCGCTCCTATAAATCCCGTAAATCTTATCATTTCTTTATCTTTATCTAAAAAGATTAATACAGGAGGAGCGAAGACTTGAAATTTTTTCATTATTTCTCTTTGATTTTCGTCATTTTGAGTTAAATCCACTTTAATGAGTTTGTAATTTTTAAGTTCAGCAATCACTTTTTCATCTTTAAAGGTGATTTCATCCAAAAATTTGCAATTTTCACACCAAGAGGCGGTAAAATCTAGCATTATTTTTTGATTGCTTTGCTTAATTTCTTGTTCAAGTTCATTTAAATTTGAAAGAGTTATGAAAGTTAAGCCCGATTTTTCTTGTATTTGAGAAGAAAAATTTAAAGGATTTAAAAATTCTTTTGCTCCAAAAAGTCCTCCTAAAAATAAACAAAGAGAATAGGATAAAAGCAAAATCAAAAGAGCCTTTTTCATCTTTTCTAAAACACTCAAAGCCCTTTCAAAAATTCCCATAAATACGCTAAAAAATACCCCAAGTATCCCATAGACACAAAGAATAATTCTTGCTTCTAAGATACGCGAAAGTATCCAAATTGCCATTGCTAACATGATAAATCCAAAAAGAAATTTAATCTTTTGCATCCAAATTCCCGGTTTTAAAAAACCTATCCCAAAACCTACAAACAATAAAGGAATTCCCATTCCAAAGCTCATGATAAAAAGTGCCGTTGCTCCAAGTAAAATATCTTTTGAATCTGCTATATAAAGCAAGGCTCCAGCCAAAGGAGCAGCAATGCAAGGTCCTATGATTAAAGCAGAGAGAAAGCCCATCATAGCTATGCTTAAAATTCCTTTGCCTTGATTGCTTTTTTGAGAGATGAAATTTTGAAATTTCAAAGGAAGTTGAAAATTAATCACTTCAAACATTGCTAAAGCAAAGACAATGAAAATTAAAGCAAAAAGTACTAAAATCCAAGTTTTTTGTAAATATCCTTGCAAACTCGTGCCCAAATAACTCGCAATCACTCCAGCAATTGCATAGGCTAAGGACATAAAAAAAACATAAATGAAAGAAAGAAAAAGATTGTATTTTTTGGAATTTTTATTTTGATTTTTTGCAAGAATGAGAGAGGATAAAATCGGAATCATCGGCAAAGAGCAAGGTGTAAGAGAAAGCAATAAACCATAACCAAAAAAACTTAATAAAATCACTATTAAATTTTCTTTAGCTAAAAAATTTGCGATGATATTTTCTTGAGAATTTTGAGTTTTTATAACATCATTTTTTTTTACCATTTGAAGAGTATAAATTCCTGCTTTCTTTTCGAGTTTAAAATTAACTTTTTGAGGCTGATAACAAAAGCCTTCATTCGAACAACCTTGATAATCAAATTCTAAAAAATTTTTATCTTTAGAATATTGCTCTATAAGAGAATGAGGTAAGATGAGCTTTAATTCATTATAATGCACTCTTTCATTTTGCTTTAAAACAGGCTCTTGATGATTGATTAAAGGGCTTAAATCTTGATTGTTGAGTAAAATTTTAATCTTATCATCATAAAGATAAATTTCATCTGCAATCTTAAGCTCTAAAAAAATGGCTTTATCATCACTATAAGTGTTTAATTTAAAGGCTTCATCTAAACTTAAAACCTTTGCAAAATTTAAAGTTATAAAAAAAAATAATAAACAAATAAACCGCATTTAAAATAAACCTTAAAAATTTACATTTTTTTAAAAAAATTTATTTTTAATTATAGTTTGTTATGGTAAATTTTCAATTTCAATTTCATTTATAAAGGATTTAAAATGCAAGAAGAAAACTCAAATAAAGAAGTTGTTGAGCAAGACAATTCCCAAAAAGAAGTTATTCGTGAAGAATTAAAAGAATTAGGTCAAAAAATAAGATCTTTAAATGAAAATTCTCATGAAGAAAATGAAAAAGAGAAAAAGGAAAAAAAGAAAAAAGACGACAAATATGTTAATGTGAGAATGAAAAAAAGCACATTAAAATATGAAAAAGACTTAAGAGATCTTCAAATCGAGCTTTTAAAACTCCAAAATCATATCAAAGATACAGGTAAGCGAATTTTGATTGTCATTGAAGGACGCGATGCTTCGGGTAAGGGTGGTTCGATTAAAAGGCTTACAGAGCATTTAAATCCTAGAGGCTGTCGTGTTGTAGCCCTTGAAAAACCAAGTGATGTTGAAAAAACACAATGGTATTTTCAACGTTACGTAGCACATTTGCCTTCAGCCGGTGAGATTGTAATCTTTGATAGGTCGTGGTATAAT
The DNA here is from genome assembly GCF_002104335.1 of Campylobacter cuniculorum DSM 23162 = LMG 24588. Classification (NCBI taxonomy): domain Bacteria; kingdom Pseudomonadati; phylum Campylobacterota; class Epsilonproteobacteria; order Campylobacterales; family Campylobacteraceae; genus Campylobacter; species Campylobacter cuniculorum. The sequence continues at coordinate 1,326,302 of NZ_CP020867.1, forward strand.
AGAGCAGGAGTTGAGCCTGTTATGGGTTTTTGCACTCCAAAACAGCACAGAGCCTTTTTAAAAGAAGTGCCATTTTTTGAAAGCACTCTCGTTGAAAGTGGAATCATATTTTTTAAATTTTATTTTTCTGTTTCTAAAAAAGAGCAACAAAAAAGATTTGAAAGAAGAACTGTCGATCCTTTAAAACAGCACAAACTTTCGCCTGTGGATCAAGAATCTCAAAAATTATGGGATAAATATACGATTGCAAAATATTCTATGCTTTTAGCTTCAAATACAGCAGATGCTCCTTGGGTCATCATCAAATCAGACAATAAAAAGAAAGCAAGGCTTAATTTAATGCGTCATATTCTTTCAAAATTTGACTATCCTAACAAAAAAGAAGGAGAATTCAGCAAAATTGATACAGAAATATTAAAAAGCGGAGAACAAGAGATTTTAAATATGGAAGATAGAATTGAGAAAAAAATGGATATCATTGAAGAGGAACAACACCTTATGAAAAAAATCGATAAAATCAAAAAACATGACAAAGATAAAGAAAAAGATAAAGATTAAAAATATCTTAATCTAAGGAAAAATCATGCAGGAACTTGTTGGAATTTTGGCAAAAAAGTATTATCCTAAAATCGTTGAATTAAGACATCAAATTCATATGCATCCCGAACTTGAATTTGAAGAGGAAAATACGGCTCATCTTGTATGTAAAATTTTAGATGAGTATAAAATTTCTTATGAAAGAAATATCGCAAAAACCGGAATTCTAGCAAGTATCAAAGGTAAAGATGGGGGCAAATGTGTGCTTTTAAGAGCAGATATGGATGCCTTAGCTGTGCAGGAAAAAACAGGATTGAGCTATGCTTCAAAAATTGAAGGCAAAATGCATGCTTGCGGACACGATGGACATACAGCAGCTCTTGTAGGTGCTGGACTCATCCTTAATGAACTTAAAGATAAATTTAAAGGCACGATTAAATTAATGTTTCAACCCGCAGAAGAGGGAAGTGGCGGAGCAAAACCTATGATAGAATCAGGAATTTTGGAAAATCCAAAAGTTGATGCGGTTTTCGGATGCCATCTTTGGGGTCCTTTGCTTGAAAATACAGCTCAAATTGTTAGTGGAGAAATGATGGCTGGCGTTGATGTGTTTGATTTGGAATTCATCGGTAAAGGCGGACACGGAGCACATCCGCATACAACAATTGATCCTATTGTCATGGCTGCAAAATTCATCAGTGATATACAATGTGTGGTCTCAAGACGCTTAAAACCTGTGGATGCAGGAGTGATTACCATAGGAAAAATAAGTGCTGGAACAACTTTTAATGTGATTGCTGATAGTGCTTTTTTAAAGGGGACAGCACGTTTTTTAAGCGAAGAAAATCAAAAAATTTTGCAAAATAGTATAGAAAATATCGCAAAAGCAGTTGCTTTTGAATTTGGCGGGGATTTTAAACTTGATTATAAAAGAGAGTATCCTCCGCTAATCAATGATGAATCGGCTGCGAAAATTGCAAGAAAGGCTTTTGCTAAAATTTTGGGCGAGGAAAATATTATCCATACTGCAAAGCCCGATATGGGAGCTGAAGATTTTTCTTTTTTAACAAGAGAAAGAAAAGGAGCCTATGTCTTTTTAGGCATTTCAAAGGATCTTAAAAACCCGACCCTACATCATAGCTCTACTTTTTGCTGGGATGATAAAAATTTAAACGTTTTAATGCAAGGTGATGCAATGATGGCTTTAGAATTTTTGCAAAATTAACGTTGCTTGTCCTGCTGTGTTTTTTGTCTGCTAAGTTTTATATTTTCATTTTAAAATTTCTTATAAACTAAGCTTTAAAACAATAAGTTTAAAAAACGAATATTTTAATAAAAATTTATTTTTTTGTTGGATTTAAAGAAAGAATTTTTGAAAAAGATATTTAATCTTAAACAAATTAATCTTGTTTTTACTCTAAATTTTAAGCCATTGTTAAAAAAGAATGCAAATAAAAAATATTTTACAATAATTTAGAAAAATGATAATAAAATACCAAAAGATATTAAAAGATATTAAATGTTTATAAAAGCTTTTAAATCACAAAGGAAACAAAATGAGCAAAAAGAAAATTTATGAATTTGATATTGTTTTAGAATTCACGCATAAACTTGGATTGCCTAATAAGACTGATGGCTCTTTGTTTATTTATAAAAGCACAAGCAAAGGACAATCCACAAAACCCGATGGTTACTACTTCTATGAGGGAATCACTTTCATTTTAGATGCCAAGAGTCCCCATGCAAAATTTAGCGGTCAAATCTTTGATTATATGAAACTTGAGAGCAATGAAAATTTCATAGGCTTTGAATACAATCAAAAAGAATTGCACTGCTATGTCAATGGAAAGTTGCAAGAAGATGAGTTGATTTTGCACGATAAGGAATATTATAGAGCAAAATATTTTCCAAAGAAAATTAATAACGAAACAATTGTAAATAAGAGTGCTAAAAAATTAGCGAATCTGTTTAGAAATGCACGTGTGGATAAACAAATGAATGTCCCTTTTATCGGTGCTGTTATTTTGTGTATGAAATTTAATGTGGATCTTGATTTAAGCTCCACACAGACCATTTTAAATTCCATTAAAATCGGCATTAATACGATTTTAGATGATAATAAAATCAATATTGTCAAAAAACAAAAGAAAGAATTTATCTTAAGAATGCTTGGTGATTCTACGCTTAAGAGAGCAAAAGATGAGGATTGTTATAAAATTATACAAGAAATCTCTACAATTTATAATTTTATCAATATTTCTGCTGATGATTATAAGGGACATGACATTATGAATAATTTTTTAAAAGTTTTTAGGAGGTGGAATTCTGCAAATTCTAACGAAAAGGGTGAGGTTTTCACGCCTGATCATATCGCAAATTTAATGTATCAATTAGCCCATTGCTCTAAAAACAATACGATACTAGATCCCACTTGTGGAAGTGGCACTTTCCTCACAAATGCTATGGCTCACATGTTTAATGAGATAGGAGAATTTGAGGATTTGCACGAGGCACAAAAGAACATCAAAGAGGGACATTTGATAGGGATAGAATCTAATGAATTTAATGTAACCTTAGCGGGAATCAATATGATGTTGCATGGCGATGGCTCTTCGTGTCTGTATTATGATAATTGCTTCAGTATCCTACCAAAATTTAAAAATATGTATGATCGAGTGCTTATGAATCCTCCCTTTTCTCAAAGCGATGCGGAATTAAAGTTTGTCTATGAAACGCTCAAATACATGAAAGAAGGGGGTTATCTTGCAAGCATTTTGCCTAAATCTTGTGTGAAAGGAAGCATTGCCACAAACATAGAATATCTAGAGAAAATCTTTGCAATTGCACATTTAGAGGCGGTTGTCTCTCTGCCAAGAGATTTGTTTTATCCTGTGGGAGCAGATACTTGTATTATTATATTACATAAAGATAAAGACAAAAAGGGTGGTGATACATTGCTCATAAATGGACTTGATGATGGCTTTTGCGTGACAAATGAGAGCAGAATTGATGTCAATAATCGCTGGGAAGAGATTCACAAATCCCTGCTTGATACCTTTTTGAATCATCATTTTGATGAATTTAGAGCGATTAAAAAATCAAATCTATCCCCCTATAATGAATTGCTGTTTGAAGCCTACAGCTCTCACAGACCTGTGGATATTTCCCAAGAGGTCTTTGCAAGATACATTAGGGAAAATATTGCCGCTAAGATTCTTTGTAACATGCCCCTTTGTGCAAAACAGCTTTGTACAAAAAATATCAGCCCCAACACATACAAAAGATTTTTAATCAGCGATTTGATAGAAAAAATAGAAAAGGGCAAGGAAAAGTCAATTGACAGAAAGCTAGAAAACAAATACGATCTAAGTGGAATCCCCTTAATAGTGGCAAAAAAGGACAACAATGGAATCGGGGGAATGAAAGCACATCCAAAGCACACTTATAGCGATAAAATCTGTATCATTAGTGGTGGTGATGGGGGCGGGGGCAAGACTTATTATTGCGATTTTGAATTTTGTGCGACAGGTTTTGTAATGATTTGTGATTTCAAAGAGGAATTAAAATCAAAATTAGACAAATATGCAAAATATTATATCGCAATCATTATATCTGAAAGACTCTATAAAACCATAGGACATGGCAGAACCATTTCAGAAGTGCCTTGCGAGATAGACATAAAATTGCCGATAGATTCAACGGGGGAAATGGACTTTGCCTTTATGTCAAATTCCATCAAAGGGCTTAAATTCGCGGAATTTTTATAAAATTTAAAACTTCACATAAAATTCACTTTCATCTGTAAAAATTACAAAATTCTAAAAATTTAAGGAGAAAAAATGAAAAAAATTTCAATATTTTTAGCCCTAACTCTTATAAGTTTATCGGCTAATGAATTTAACCCTGCTATGCAAGAATACATTAATTCTTTAAAAGATGAAGCAAAGACGATAGACAAAAGCTTTGTAGATTTTGACGCTAAAAGAGGAGAAAAAATTTTTAGCACAAAAAGTAATGGCAAAAATGGTGAGCTTATTTCCTGTCAAAGCTGTCATAATGAAAATTTGACTCAATCTGGCTTTAATATTTTTAGCGATAAAACCATAGAAGCCCTCGCTCCAAGCGTCAATCCTAAAAGACTTAGTGATGTTAAAGAAGTGAAAAAATGGCTCAAACGCAATTTTAAAGATGTGTATCTACGCGAAGGAAATGCTTTAGAAAAAGGCGATGTTTTATATTATATCATCAGTCAATAAGGAAAATCTATGAAGAAAATTGTTTTATTTTTAAGCTGTATTTTAGCTCTAAATCTTAGTGCAAGAGATTTTAGGGGAAATAGAAAAGACTTTGAGCCTGCAAACAATGAACTTTACAAAAAAGAATGCACAAGTTGTCATTTTAGCTACTCTCCTGCAATGCTGCCTGCTAATTCTTGGAATTATATGATGGATAATTTATCGAATCATTATGGCACAGATGCGAGTTTAGATGAAGAAAGTGTTAAAAGCCTTAAAGAATACTTACAAGCTCATTCAAGTGAGAATTCTAATTCTAAAAGAAGTCGTAAAATCACTGCTTCTTTAGAACCTAATGTGCTTTATACTTCAATCACTCAAATTCCTTATCTTCAAAAAAAACATAGGAAAATTGAAAAGAATTTGATTATACAAAAAGAAGTAAAAAGCTTAGCAAGATGTGCAGCCTGTCATAAAGATGCGGATAAAGGAATTTTTGATGATAAAACCGTAAATATCCCAAATTATGGACCTTGGAACAATAAAAAATGACAAAAAGTTATATCTACACTTTGGTTAATCGTTTAGGGCATCTTTATTTGATTGCCCTTTTTACATTAGCTTATATTTTTGCAAATTTTTATTTTCTGTTTTCTTGGCATAATTTTTTAGGAGTGCTTTTTTTAATCGGAATTTGTTTTCGTATCTTTTGGGGCTTTTTTGGCACGAAATATTCTCGTTTTAAAGACTTTGAATATAGAGGAATTTTAGCCTATTTTCTTTTTTATTTTAAAGAAAGGAAAAATTTTGTTTCCCACAACCCTGCTTCTTCTTTTGCAATCATCTTAATGCTTTTCTTAGGCATTTTGGTCAGTTTGAGTGGAATTTTAGCTTATGGAAGCGAACAAGGGGGCGGAATTTTTGCAAATTTATATTTTCATTATAGTTTATTTGATTTTAAAACTTTGCACAAATTTAGTGTAAATTGCCTTTTAGCTGTTATTTTGGTGCATATTTTAGGAGCTTTACTCGATAAATTTTATCATAAAAATGACACTTTAAATTCTATAATTAGTGGATATAAAATCACAAAATACAAGCAAGAAGTGCATTTGAATGCTTTGCAAAAATGCATTTGTGTGATTTATTTGTTTTTGCTTTCATTGTTAATTTGGTATTTATTTTATCCAAAAAATATTTTACTTGGTTTTAAATTTGAACCCAGTGCTTTTTACGAAAAAAATGCTTTTGAACTTTATAAAAAAGAATGCGGAAGCTGTCATTTTGAGTATCCACCCTTTTTACTTAATCTTAGCTCTTGGGAAGAGCTTATGAAAAATTTAGAAAATCATTACGGCACAGACGCGAGTTTAGATGAAGAAGATTTTGAACAAATTTTAACTTTTTTAAAACAAAATAATGCAGAAAATTTTGATACAAAATTTAAAAAAAGCCTTAAAGAAACCCTTAATGAAATTTCAAATTCAAAACAAAAAAATTCTAATACAATCTCTATCACGCAATGCGATTTTTACAAAAAAGCACATCAAAATTTGGATCCTCAACTTTTTCAAAAGAAATCCATTAAAAAGGAAAATTGTATATCCTGTCATAAAGACGCAGCAAGTGGAATTTTCCAAAGAGAAAACCTATCAATCAAGCCATAATTAATCTTTTAAAATTTATTATAAAAATTTAAGAATATTGATTTTCATAGAAAAATCCATAAAAACTTTGCAAAACATTCTTTTAAATTGATGGCACAAAAAATTTTAAGAATCAAATTTTTGTTAATACTTAAGCATTATAATGAATTCATTTTAAATATAAAATAACTTAAGGAATAATAAATTATGAAAGAAATTGCAAAATACATCACTCCCGAGAGCTTTTATAAAAGAAGAAGAGAATTTGTCAAACTTGGAGCTGGAACCTTGCTTAGTTTATCTTTGATTCAATCAAAACTTATGGCACTTGATTTTAAAAATGATGAAAATTTAGACAAACTTAAAATTAGCGATGAAAAACTTGCAACGAGCTACGTGAATTTTTATGAATTTTCAACAGACAAAAGAAAGGCTGTTGAATATGCTCAAAAATTTAATACTCAAGGCTGGAAAGTGGAGCTTAGCGGAGAGATTGAAAAGCCTTTGATTTTGAGTATGGAGGATTTATTGAGTTTTCCTTTGGAGGAAAGAATTTATCGTTTGCGTTGCGTTGAAGCTTGGTCTATGGTAGTGCCTTGGATAGGTTTTGAATTAAGACATTTGATAGAAAAAGCACGACCGACAAATGAAGCAAAATTTATTAAATTCACAACGCTTTTTGATAAAACACAATTTAATGACCAAAATTCATTTTTTCCAACTTTGGATTATCCTTATGTTGAATCCCTTAGAATGGACGAAGCTTTGCACCCTCTGACCTTGATGGCAGTTGGAATGTATAAAAAACCTTTGCTTGGACAAAATGGAGCTCCTATACGTTTAGTTGTGCCTTGGAAATATGGTTTTAAAAGCATAAAATCTCTAGTAAAAATTGAATTTGTTAAGGAGCGTCCTAAGACCACTTGGGAGCTTTATGCACCTCATGAATATGGATTTTATGCTAATGTTAATCCTGAAGTTTCTCATCCTAGATGGTCACAGGCACATGAAAGAATTTTAGGCAGTTTTTCAACTCAAAAAACCTTACTTTTCAATGGTTATGAAAAGGAGGTTGCTTCACTCTATGCAGGTATGGATTTGAAGAAAAATTTTTAATGTCCTTAAATACTAAATTTTTTGCTCAATTTGCCTTTTTTACTTTTATATTAAGCCTTATTTATAGTGCTTTTCGTGTGATAGATAATGTCCTTTATGGATTTGATTTAATCAAAGAGCTTTATTTTTATAGTGGAATTTTTGGGCTTTTGTATTTAATTTTGAGTTTATTTTTTGCTCTTTTTAAATTCAAATACACAAAACAATATCCTAAATTTCTAGGAATTTTTTGTGGAATTTGGATTTTTATCCATTTTTTTGTCTATTTTGCCTTTTCAAAAAATTTAAATGGATTAAGAATGTTTGAAGACATCACTCAAAGACCCTTTGAGGCGAGTGGTTTTATAGCTTTTGTTTTGATTTTTTTAATGTTTTTAAGCTCTTTTGATTTTTTTAAAAAACTTTCTAAAATAAGAAAATTAGGGTATTTGTGTTTATTATTTGCAAGTTATCATTATTTTTTATCCTCAAAAATACCTATGTTTTGGCAATACCTAGCTTTAAGTGTAGCGGTGATTTTATTTGTTTGTCGATACATTAAAAGTTTTTATCAAAAAAAGTTTTGATTTTGTTTCATTCATTTAAGATTAATTTCTTAGTAAAATGCAAATTATATTTTAAAAACAAAATTTTTTATCAATTTAAGAATAAATTCTTTAGAATGAGATTGAAATTTTAAAAAATTTATGCTTATTATTTTTAGTTTTATCATTACAAATTTTATTTTCTTTACTGCAAAAATATCAGCATATCTGAATCAAAAATTCTTTTTAATTATGTTTAACTTTTAGTTTTAATTTGGTGGAGACGAGGGGAATTGAACCCCTGTCCAAAAATAATCAAAAAAAGACCTCTACATACTTAGAAAAGATGAAAATTTCACTAAGCTTAGCTCATCTTTCAAAGCTTTTAAGCTCAGCTAAGACTGAATTTGACTTAAAATGCGTCAAGTTTTAAGCTACACTATCAAAGATGACCAAATCCTAAATGAGATAGTATGCTTTAGAATTTGGGCTCAACTGAACTTACGCAACTCTAGCGTAAGCAGGAGCGAAATTTTTGTTATTTGCGTTTAATTTTAAAAAGACTTTTTACGCTTTGTCCAAAGCGGTATGCCATCTTTATTTTTTTATTCCTGTCGAAGCCAAGTCGTCCCCTTATTTAGAAATAACATTTGGAACATTAACAATTAAAGGATTAAAAAGAGCTAAAACAGAATCATCATTTTCATATGAGCGACAATATTTTTCAAATTGATCACTCATCAAAAGCATCCAATCTGTAAATTCCTCGCTTGCAGGTCCTTCAAAACGACTAGCCTCATTCATTATCTCTTCGCAAAACACACAAAAATCTGTTACTTCATTCAGCTTCAAACGTCTTGCAGCCCAAGCCGTATTATGTGCTAAGGCTTCAAGCTCTTTAATAGCTTCTTTATATTTTTGTTTATCGCTACCAAGTTTGATGATTAAAGGCTCAAATTTATCGCACATTGTCCTAAAAAATTGCAAAAATTTTTCTATATCATCAAGGTCATATTCAAGTTCTAAACTCTTTAAAATCCCCATTGAACACTACTTTAAAAAATTTTATTTAAATTGTAGCAAAAATTAGCTAAAATCTTATTTTAATTTCAATAACAAGTGTAAAAATGGATAGAATTGTAGAAATAGAAAAATTTTCCCTTGATGAAAGTTATGAAAATTCTTTGCGTCCTTCGAATTTTGATTCTTATATAGGACAAGAAAAGATTAAAAAAAATCTTAATATTTTTATCAGTGCCGCTAAAAAAAGAGCAGAATGCTTAGACCATATCCTTTTTAGCGGACCTGCTGGACTTGGAAAAACAACTTTAGCAAATATCATTGCTTGTGAAATGGGAACAAATATCAAAACAACAGCGGCTCCTATGATAGAAAAAAGCGGGGATTTAGCAGCAATTTTAACAAATCTTAATGAAAAAGATGTGCTTTTCATTGATGAAATTCATCGTCTTTCTCCGGCGATTGAAGAGGTGCTTTACCCTGCAATGGAGGATTTTAGACTCGATATTATCATAGGAAGCGGACCTGCTGCACAAACGATAAAGATTGATTTGCCACAATTTACCCTTATCGGTGCAACAACAAGGGCTGGAATGCTTAGCAATCCTTTGCGAGACCGCTTTGGGATGCAATTTCGTTTGGAATTTTACAAGGATAGCGAACTCGCTCTTATCATTCAAAAGGCTGCTGTAAAATTGCATAAAAATTGCGATGAAAAAGCTGCTTTAGAAATCGCTAAAAGGTCACGTTCCACACCGCGTATTGCCTTAAGGCTTTTAAAAAGAGTGAGGGATTTTGCTGAAGTGAATGATGAAAACATCATAAGCGAGAAAAGAGCTATAGAAGCTTTAAATTCTTTAGGGGTCAATGAGCTTGGTTTTGATGCAATGGATTTAAAATACTTAGAGCTTTTAACAGCTTCTAAACAAAGACCTATAGGACTTGCAAGCATTGCCGCAGCTTTAAGCGAAGATGAAAACACGGTCGAGGAGGTCATAGAGCCTTATTTGCTTGCAAATGGCTATATTAAACGCACTGCTAAAGGGCGCATTGCGAGTGAAAAGAGCTACCGCATTTTGAATTTAAACTATGAAAGAACTTTATTTGATGAATGATGATTGACGCAAAATTTTCACACTAAAGAAATTGAAAAATAAGCTATAGATTTTCTTATATCTATAAAATTTTTATAAAAATACAAAATTATCTTTTATATTTTCCATAAAATTTAGCTTTTTAAAAATTTTATACAATTAATTTTTATTTAAAAATCAATTAAAATATTTTTAAGTTATAAATTTTCACTAAAATAAAATCATATTTTATTATGATAATACTTATTGATATATAAATAAATTATAATTCTTAATGTTAAAAAATAATATTATAAAGTTATTATATATGTAAAATATTATTTAATTTTGATAATAATTATAAAAATTTAGCTTAATTTAATTTTTAATTTGTATAATCATCAATCGATATTTCATATCAAAATTAAAAAGGAGGTTTAATTTGAAAACAAAAAATAAATCAATCGTTTATGAACAAAGTTTAAATAAAAATAGAAAATTCAAGCTTTGTCTTTTTGCTTTCTTTGCGTTAAATTCTTATGTGTTAGCCGAAGAAAAATATGAATTAAACGAAGTGGTTTTCAGTGCAAGCGGTTTTGAACAAGAGTTGATTGACGCACCTGCTTCAATTTCAATCATCACTAAAGAAGAGCTTGAGAAAAAACCTTTTAAAGATATAGGAGAAGCGATTGCGGATATTCCGGGCGTGGATATTACGATGAATAAAACGGGCACCTATGATTATAGCATACGAGGTTTTGGTTCAGAATACACTCTTGTTTTAATTGACGGAAAAAGACAAAGCGTTGCAAATGGTTTTTATAGCAATGGTTTTGGCGGAAGTGAGTCAGGATATTTGCCCCCTCTATCAATGATAGAGCGTATAGAGGTAATACGCGGACCTGCTTCAACACTTTATGGAAGCGATGCTGTTGGAGGTGTGATTAATATCATTACGAGAAAAAATCCTAATAAAACTGAAGCCTCTATCGAATTTAACACCCTTTTGCAACAGCATTCTAACAAATACGGAAACGCTGGCGGAATCAATGCTTATATTGCAACGCCGCTTATAGAGGATAAACTTTCAATTTCAGCAAGGCTTAAGTATTATGACAAGCAAGAATCAGATTTAAAATGGCCGACCCCGGTTTATAGAAATGGGCAACCAAGACCGGATAATTTTCAAATCGCATCTCATAGTCCGGGATATTTTACCTCTTTGGGTTTTGGGACAAGGCTTAATTATAGTGCAGACGATAAAAACAATATCTATTTGGATTTGGAGCGTTATATCAATGAAATTTCTGTTAATTCAACAAGTGGAAATGCCATTAAGAGTGAAAGGCAAATTTTTAAAGATAATATTGTTTTAAATCACGATGGAAGCTATGATTTTGGCACAACAAATTCATATGTGCAATACGGAAGCACCAAAGATCCAAATTATCATAGTCAAATTTACGTCGGCGAGAGTAAAGTCGTGTTACCTTGGGATTTGAAAAATTATGGAAATATGATAACAAGTTTTGGTGCAAGAGTGGATTATGAAACCTTAAAAAGTGATAGCAATAATCTTGTAGGCAAAGGTAAAAATGCAAGTCAAACCACAGCTGCACTCTATGGAGAAGATGAGTATTTCATCACTGATGATTTGATTTTTACGCTTGGTTTAAGATATATTTATAGCGATTTGTTTGGTTCAGAATTAACTCCTAGAGTATATCTTGTTTATCATGTTAATGACGATATTGCTTTAAAGGGAGGGATTGCTAAAGGCTATAAAACTCCTGCTGCAAAGCAACTCAACAATGGGTATTATAGTCTTAGTGCTACAGCCGCAAGTTTTGGGAATCCAAATTTAAAGCCTGAAAGAAGCATTAATTACGAGCTTGGAGTTGATTTTAATGTATTTAATTTTGCTCATTATTCTATAACAGGTTTTATCACAGACTTTGATAATAAACTAAGCACAGAAGTTTTAGCCGGAACTATTGATGGGATAAATTGCGATACACTGACTTGCTCAAGAGACATTAATATCGGTAAAACTCGAACCAAAGGAATTGAATTTGCTTTCAATACAAAAGCCTATGAGGGTTTTAGCACAAATGCCTCTTATACCCTAATGGATCATCGCTATAAAGAAGGGCAAAAGAATCCTTATGGTGGCGATAGAATCCCAAATCTACCGCGTCATATTGCAATGCTTAAACTCAATTATGAAAAAGGAAAATTTGATTCTTGGATTAAGGGAAGAGCAAGGCTTGATACCATTTCACAAGCAAAAGGTGGAGGGGGAAGAGCTTTACCTTGGGAGAAATATAAACCTTTTTATATAGTAGATGTGGGTGTGAATTATAAAATAGACAAACAATCAAGTCTAAGTTTTAGCATACAAAATCTTTTCGATAAAAATTTCTTTGAACCAAAAATCACAGGCGGCACTCCAGCACAACCAACAGGCTATCAAAACCGCTATCAAGACTATACTGAAGGGAGAAGTTTTTGGGTCAGTTATAAATATGATTTTTAATCGTTTCATAAGAATTCAGTAGAGAATTTTAAATTCTCTACGATTTGAAGTTTTTTTAAATTTTCAATGCTAAACTTGAATTTTTAATTGAAAAGTTTTAATCATCGAAAAATTTCTGATTTCATTTAAAATTTCAAATCACAATTTAAAATAAAATTTTATCTTAAAAAAACAATTTAAAAAATAAATCTTGTTTTTAGAATTTTTGCAAGGATTAAAAAAGACTATGAATCTTTATCTCTTGTGTTAAAACTCTAAAATTACATTTGAAAAACTTTGCAAAGTTCTCTTTCATAGGATTTATTGTGTTTGTTTTAAGTTTGGAATGTGAAAGTTCTGAAAAGGTTTTTCAAAGATATCCTAACGCGTTTTTCTATTGTAATCGGCTATATTTTTTAAAAGGAGATTCTTATGGGAGTTTATTTAAATATTTAATTTAATTAAAAATTTTATGTTAGAATAAAATATTATGGATTTATTAATTTTTTAAGGAGAAAAAATGAATTTTGAAGATCTTTTGCATAAAAGACATGCTTGTAAGCTTTTTAATGATAAAAAAATTAGCGATACAGATATGCGTTTTATCCTAGAAAGCGGGGTTTTAACGCCAAGTTCCAAAGGTTTTGAGCCATGGAAATTTATAGTGCTTGGTCAAAAAGAGCAAAATGAAGAGCTTTCAAAATTATGCTGGAATCAGCAAAATGTCGCCACAGCAAGCCACAATATCATCATTTTAGCGAGGACAGATTTACAAAGCAAAGATGAATTTTTACAAAAACAAATTCGTCGCTTTAGTGGTAGAAGTGAAGAAAATTTCCAAAAAATTTTAGCCACTTATACGCATTCATCAACAGATAAAATGAACAAAAAAGAGCTTTATCATTATGCTCAACTTCAATGTTATCTTGCTTTAATGCAAATGTCTTTAGCGGCTATGAGTCGCGGGATTGATACTTGTATGATTGGGGGATTTGAAAAAGAAAAAGTTGATGCCTTTTTAAAACTCAAAAAACCTTTTGAAACTGCTGTGATTTTGTCCTTAGGTTACAGAGCTAATGAGCCAAAATATGCAAAACAAAGACTAAAATTTGAAGAAGTGGTGGAATATCTATGAAAAAAGAATTAGAAATTTTTAAGACGCGTTATTCTTGCAGGAATTTTAAAAATGAAAGCTTAAAAGATGAGGAGCTTAAAACCCTCTTAGAATTTGCGAGATTAAGTCCAAGTTCTTTAGGGCTTGAGCCTTGGAAATTTATAGTTTGCAAAGATAAAACTAAGCTTGAAGAATTGAGTTTAATCGCAAATCATCAAGAACATGTTAAAAATGCTGCTGCTGTGATTATTATCGTTTCAAGACTCGATTTTGCCGAGTACTTTGAAGACAAACTTCGCAAAAGGGATATGAGTGAGGCTGAAATTCAAAAGCGTCTAAAATATAAAGATTTTTTAACTGCTATGAATCAAGAACAAAAACTCGCTTATGCAAGAGAACAAGCCCATATCGCACTCGCTTGCATACTTTATGGTGCAAATGCTTTAAATATAGCAAGCTGTCCTATAGGTGGCTTTGATAAAGACAAACTTGATGATTATCTTAAGCTTGAGACACAAAAACAAAGAGCAAGTATAATGATAGCTTTAGGATTGAGTGCTGATGAAAAAATTCCGCAAAAAGAACGTTTTAGTTTTGAGGAAGTTGTCGAATTTATATAAATACTTAAACAAGTCTTAAATTCTAAGACTTGTTTGAATCAAAATTTCACTTTGAAAATATGATGAGCTATTTTATCAAAAGGCTTTCTCAAATAAGGCTTATGAATGACCAAACCACCTAAAAGCCCTAAAACACTTCCTATGGCAACATCTTCAAGCCTTGCTCTGATAATCAAATCTTTATTAAGCTCCATTAAACTCGAAGCTTCTGCAAGATAAGTAACATAAGGGGTAACAAAAACCATTCCTAAAGCATAATTTCTCGTTACTACAAATTCTGTCATAAAAACTAAAAACATCATCAAAAGCACGAATAAAAAAGGATTGAATTCAATCCCTAAAAGCCACCACGCAAAAATCACTCCTAAAGCGGTTCCCAAAATGCGTTGAATTTGTTTAATCCAAACTGAATTTAAAGTAATGCCCTGCATAATTGCTGTGCAACTTACTGCCACCCAATAACTTCGCTCAAGTTCTAAAAATGCACCTAAAACCACAGCAAATCCCACAAAAGTTCCCATAATCACAGAATCAACGACGATAATATTAAATCCCAAATATCCTCTTGGTGGAATAGGCTTTGCTAAAGAGTTTTTAAAAAAATAAATCACGCATAAAGAATATAAAAAAGCAATTAAATTCGCAACCATAGTTCCTATGCAAACGATTCCTGTTAAAAAAATATAATCTTTAAGCTCAAAAGGAGAAAAGGCTCCGAGCAAACAAGCAAAAACAAAGAAAAAATACCCCGGAGTGCCTATATCGTAATAACGCACTAAAATAGAGCTTGTCGCTGCTACAAATGCTATTAAAAAAGGTGATAACAAAGGCAATAAATGAGTGAGAAGTCCTAGTAAAAAACAAAGAGTGATTCCAAAAGAGCAACACATCACAACTGCCATTCTATGATACATTGGAGTATTTGGGACATAAAGAAAAGCCATCACGCCTATCATAGCAATCAATCCCAAATCAATACGTTCATAATACGCACCCACACTCAAAACCATGCCAACACCCAAAGCCATAAAAAACGGCAATTGCCACACCCTTTCGGTGCTATTAAACATCAAAACATTTTTAACGTTTTCGACGATGATTTTTTTCATGTTCTAATTTGCCCCTCTCCGCTGATAAGATACTTATAAGTGCAAATCTCCTCTATTCCCATAGGTCCTCTAGCATGAAGCTTACTCGTAGAAATTCCAACCTCTCCTCCAAAACCAAATTCCCCGCCATCACTAAAACGCGTTGAAGCATTGACATAAACACAAGCTGAATGTATATATCTTTGAAATTTTGCAATATTTTTCACATCATTTGAAAGTATGGCTTCAGAATGAGAAGAACTGAATTCATTGATATGAGCTATAGCCTCATCACAATCTTTAACAAGTTTCACACTCATCTCGTAATCAAGCCATTCTTTTTTAAAATCCTCTTCATCTGCTAATAAAACTTCTAAATTAGAATCTTTAAAAAAATTCAAAGCATTTTGATGGGCGTGAATTTTAACCTTAAATTTTTCTAATTCACAAATTAAAAGATTAAAAAAATCTTTAGCGATATTTTTATGCACAAGCAAAGTTTCTAAAGCATTACAAACGCTCACTCTTTGGCATTTTGCATTGATAATAATATCCACAGCATTTTGCAAATTTGCACTCTCATCGACAAAAATATGGCACAAGCCTTTATCTTGTTTTATCAATGGAATTTTAGTGCTTTTAGCTAATTCTTGTATCATCGCAGTAGAGCCTCTTGGAATGATTAAATCAATCAAATCATCAAAGCTTAAAAGCTCCGAAAGCTCCTCTCTTTGAGAGAGCATTAAAAAACACTGCTCTAAACCATAATCTTTTAACAGCTCACAAACCAAAGCAAATAAAGCAAGATTAGTATTTTTAGCCTCGATTCCGCCTTTAAGGATGCAAGCATTTGAACTTTTAAGCATTAAAGCAATGATTTCAGCACTTAGGGCTGGACGTGCCTCATAAATGACGCAAATTAAACCGATAGGAATGCTGATTTTTTCGATTCTAAGCCCGGCATAATTCACCCAACCCTTATGCACCTTATAAATAGGATCTTCTAAAAATGCGATTTTTTCTAAACTTTTACAAAGGGCATTGAGTCGATTTTCATTGAGCAAAAGTCTATCTTTTAGGGCTGAATTTTTATTAAAATTGAGCAAATCTTTAGCATTAGCTTCTAAAATCACTTTGAAATTTTCTCTTAATTTTTGTGCCAAAGCTAAAATCATATCCTCTTTTTGCTTAGGGGTTAAATCAAGTAATTTTTGAGAATTTTTCTTGATATTTTGTATTAATTTTCGCACTTTTATCCTTTTTTTACAAAAAATTTGCTACATTAATTATTACATAAAAAATTAAATACCAAAGGTAAAATTATGAAAAAAATAGATTTAATTATCATCGGTGCAGGACCAGCAGGTATAGGCTGTGCTGTGGAAGCAAAGCTTCACAATAAAGAAGTTTTACTTTTAGAAAAAAGTAATAATATTTGCCAAACTTTAGTGCAATTTTACAAAGATGGCAAAAGAGTTGATAAAGCCTATAAAGGTTGCGATGGCACAAATTATAGTCATGTACCCTTTGAAGATGGGACCAAAGAAAGCACTTTAGAAACCTTTGAAAAAGCCTTAAAAGAACATAAAATTGAAGTGGAATTTTCAAGCGAAGTTGAAAATGTCAAAAAACAAAACGAAAATTTTATAGTCAGCACAAGCAAGGGCGATTATGAGTGCAAAAATATCATCATCGCCATAGGCAGAATGGGAAAACCAAATAAGCCTGATTATAAACTTCCCCTAACTCTTACAAAAATCATTAATTTTAATGCAAATTCAGTCCTTGGCAATGAAAAAATTCTCATTGTAGGGGGCGGAAATTCAGCGGCAGAATACGCTGTGGATTTATCAAATTCAAATAAAGTAAGCCTTTGCTATCGTAAAAAAGAATTTACAAGATTAAACGATATTAATCTTAAAGATATAAACAAGGCGGGAAATTCTGGCAAGGTGGAATTGAAGCTTGGTATAGACATTAACGAAGTTGAGGATGAAGGTGGTAAGGCTCGCGTGAAATTTAATGATGGCACAAATGAGCTTTATAATAGAATCATCTATGCAATTGGGGGTTCTACGCCACTTGATTTCTTGCAAAAATGCGGAGTAAGTGTTGATGATAAAGGTGTTCCTTTAATGGACGCAAATAAACAAAGCAATGTAAAAGGAATTTTTGTAGCTGGAGACATAGCAACAAAAAATGGTGCGAGTATAGTTACAGGACTTAATGATGCTGTGAAAATCATTGAAGTGCTTGATTGATTTTTGGGAATTTTTGATTCCCAAAAAGAAAACGAGATGATTTAAAAAACAATACTTTATACACTCATATAAAAAATTATTGCTCGCCAAATTATAAATCACTGCACTAAATCACAAATTTCTCAAAATACCAAAAAACAAAAATCTTTAAAAAACAAAATAAATTTTTATCGTTTTATTTTAAGCAAAAGAATAAAAAATTTATTTTGCTTTTCCCTCAAGTTCATAAAGCTTTTTTCTATCGCTTGAACTCGGTATTTTAAGTTGTTGCCGATATTTTGCTATGGTTCTGCGTCCTAAATTGATTTTAAATTCTGCTTGAATTAAATCCAAAATTTTACTATCGCTTAAAGGTTTGCTCGTGTTTTCATTTTTGACTAAATTGAGTATAAAATCTTTCACACTCGCATTTGAAGTTTCACCCTCTTCATCTAGAGCAAAAGCAAAAAAATCTTTCAAAGCAATCAAACCTCTCTCACAACTTAAATATTTATTTGAAATCGCTCTTGAAATTGTCGAGGCATTGCGTTCTAAATCGTCTGCAAGGTCCTTAAGCCTCATCGGTTTAATCTCTTTTCCTAAAAAAAATTCATATTGATGTTCAACAATCATCAAGCCGATTTTATATAAAGTCGCTTTACGCATCGCTAAGGCATCGACTAAATTCTTAGCCTCTTTGATATAATGGCTTAAAAATTCGTGATTTAAGCCATCGGCTTGAAAAGAAATTTCAGGGTAATACTCATCATTAATGCGGACTTTTATCTCATCATTTTCACGATAAATAAACAAATCCGGCACAATCTCTTGACTTTCTTCAAAATAATCCAAAAAAGGCGGGATATGAAATTTTTTTATCACAGCAATCGCTTCTTTATAAAGCTTTTCTTTTGTGTATTCTTGTATGTTTTCAAAATCCAAAATCAGCATTTTACAAAAATCATAAAGCTCATCGTCAAGCTCTAAATTCTCCAAAGCAAATAAAAAAGACTCCTTATAATTTTTTGCTCCAACACCCACCGGATCAAGAAATTTAAATCTTTGACGCACTCTTTCAATCTCTTCCTCACTTAGCCCCCCTAAAATCGTCTCATCATACTCAAAATACCCCTCATGACTTAAACATTCTATGATTTTATTTGCAAGTTCTTGGCTCTTCGCAGTAGGAAACAAAGGCGGAACAATTTGCTCACTTAAAAGCTCATAAACACTTTTTTGACTGATTCCCTTAGTTTCAACCCATTCTGAATTTGCACTACTTTTATAAAAAGAATCATAATAATTTTTTCCATTATTTTGCGTTTGAATGGATTGTTTAATATCAATGAAAGGATTTTCTTCTGCAAATTTATCTAAATTTTCTTTTAAGTCCTCGATATTAGCTTGTAAAATAGGCAACCAACTCCTCAAAGTTTGCGATATTTTATTTTTCGGGGCTAATTTTTGCTTTAACATCAGTCTAAGAGTTTAAACTCTGTTCCTAAATAATATTTTTTAACATCTTCGTTATTTGCAATCTCTTCAGCATTTCCACTTGCAAGTAAGCCTCCGGATCTTATAACATAGGCTCTATCACAGATTGCTAAAGTTTCACGGACATTATGGTCTGTGATTAAAATTCCTATATTAAGCTTTTTAAGCTCCTTAATCAAAGTCTGAATTTCAGCCACAGCAATAGGATCAACTCCAGCAAAAGGCTCATCGAGCAACAAAAATTTAGGCTCACACATTAAAGACCTTGCAATTTCACATCTGCGTCTTTCTCCTCCGCTTAAACTCAAGCCCTTTCTCAAACGAATCGGTTCTATACTCAAAAGCTCTAACATATTCTCCACCTTAGCTTGCAAGATTTTTTCATCTTTATAAAAAATCTGTGCCGCTAAAAGTAAATTGTCCTCAACGCTTAAATCCTTAAAAACACTGCTTTCTTGCGGTAAATATCCTATGCCCTTCCTCGCTCTTTGATTCAGCGGTTCTTTGGTAATATCCACTCCATCAAGCAAAACCCTACCACTACTTGGTGCAATCAATCCACAAATCATATAAAAAGTCGTTGTCTTCCCTGCTCCATTAGGTCCTAAAAGCCCAACAACTTCACCGCTATGAAGCTTTAAAGAGATCCCTTGAATGATTTTTGTTTTTTTAATGATTTTTTCTAAATTAATAATCTCAAGCTCACTCATAAATCACATACTTTCTTTTATCTTTTAAAAATTCAATCCTAACATTTAAACACTCAAACCCCATTTTTTCTAAAGCTTTTTTTAAAAAATCATCCCCCCATTCCACCAAATGCAAAGCCTCCTCATAAAAATTCTCAAACAAACCATTTTCTAAAATTCTCTCAAAAGTCGCTTGATAAAAATCATAATGATACAGAATTTTATCTTTATAATTGTATTTTTGCATTAGGGCAAAAGTCGGAGAGCTAACATCCTCTTTAAAACCCAAATACTTAGAAAATTCTCTCACTAAAGTGGTTTTACCGCTTGCTAAATCCCCGCGAAGCAAAATAATGCCTTGATTTGGAAGTTCTTTAAACAGCTCTTTGAGTTCATTTTGAGCTAAAATGAATTCTTTCATATTTTTTCCACATATTCATTTTGTGCATTTTTAGGAGTATTTTTTGTCGCAGGAAGGGCTAAAACCTTATAGTTTTGTGTTTTTTGATTTAATTCAAGCGAAATTATATCTCCGATTTTCACCTCTTTACTTGCCTTTGCAACAATACCATTAATCTTTACAACACCACTTTTACACATATCTTCAGAAATTGCACGTCTTTTAGTGATATTGACTGAATTTAAAAATTTATCAATTCTCATGGTTTAATTTTATCAAAAAAATTCAAATTTTTAAAGCCTTTTAAAACTTAATGGATACAAAATTCTAAAGATTTGATTTAAAATAAAAATTTATAAATTAAAATTTCTATTTTTCCAAACAATATTTAAAAACAAATTTCTAAACTCTTAAAACCGCAATTTATCATCAAAAAACCCAAATAAAACACATGACAAAATAAATATTATTGATTTGCTTTTTAAATGCATAAAAACGATATTTTTATCAAAACACTCTTCTTAAAAATTAAAATCCTAAGGCATTTTAATTAAATAAATTTTTTAATTTAAAATATGACTTAGAAATCTTTATAAGAATTTTTATAAATTGAGTTTGCAAAAATAGAGTTTATTTTTTAAAACAAGCTAAAATAATATAAATTTTATAAGCCAAATTTAAATCAAGCTTTTAAAATCAAAGATAAATCCAAAATTAATACATTTAAAAAAAATATTAATAAAATCACAATTTTCTTCCTAATACAAAATTAATTTTTATAAACCTCTATGACAAAAACTCAATTAAATTTCTCTCATTAAAAATCAATAACTCCAAAAAATAATATCCTAAAAAGCCCTAAAATTAATAGTTTCATAAAATATTTATAAAATTGGAACACTTATTGCTTTGTAGTTTCTAGCAATATTTTGAAAGGATTTAAAATGGGTTTTAGAATCAATACAAACATCGGTGCGTTAAACGCTCACGCAAATTCATTAGTCAATGCTAATGAACTTGACAAATCTCTCTCAAGACTCTCTTCAGGTCTTAGAATCAATTCAGCTGCAGATGATGCTTCAGGTATGGCTATTGCGGATTCTTTACGCTCTCAAGCTGCAACCTTAGGACAAGCTATCAATAACGGAAACGATGCAATTGGTATCTTGCAAACTGCAGATAAAGCAATGGATGAGCAACTTAAAATCTTAGATACAATCAAAACTAAAGCCACTCAAGCGGCTCAAGATGGACAAAGCTTAAAAACAAGAACAATGCTTCAAGCTGATATTAATCGTCTTATGGAAGAACTTGACAATATCGCAAATACAACTTCATTTAACGGCAAACAACTCTTAAGTGGTAGTTTTATCAACCAAGAATTCCAAATCGGTGCAAGCTCAAATCAATCCATCAAAGCCACCATAGGACCAACTCAAAGCTCTAAGATAGGGGTAACGAGATTCGAAACAGGGGACGCAGTTTTTGAGAGTGGAGTCGCTGGGCTTGTGATTAAAAACTATAACGGAATCGATGATTTTAGATTCAGAGACATTAGAATTTCATATTCAGTAGGAACAGGACTGGGAGCCTTAGCTGAAGAGATTAACAAATTTGCAGATAAAACAGGGGTAAGAGCCACTGCTGATGTAAGAACAATCAGTGCAGGAACTATCCTAGCGGGTAAAACAGGAAATGATTTTGCTATCAATGGCGTTGTTATAGGTTCGATAGAATTTAAAGCCGGTGATGAAAATGGCTCTTTAGTGGCTGCAATCAATTCTGTTAAAGATACAACCGGAGTGGAAGCCTCTGTTGATCAAGGTGGTCGCCTTGTTTTAACCTCAAGAGAGGGAAGAGGGATTAAAATTGATGGTCGCATTGATGGAGTAGCTTTAAACCGAGAAAATTATGGACGCCTTTCTTTGGTTAAAAACGATGGACGCGATATACTCTTAAGTGGAGCGGGAGTAAGCTTTACAGGATTTTACTCAACTCAATTCATCTCTCAAGGTTCTGTATCTTTAAGAGAATCTAAGGGAAGAATTGAAATGAATATGGCAGATGCTATGGGCTTTGGAACAGCCAGAAAAGAAAATGTAGCAATTGGAAAACCTTTTGCAACTTATTTAGCAGAAACTTTGGGTGTTGCTTCTTCAGAACTATCTGCTGCACTTGCTATGACTGTTGCCTTTGCTGCTACTTGGAGCACAATGAGTGCTGTTTTCTCTGGTGCTCATGGAGCTTATGAAGATATTTCTAAAATGCTTCAAGATGTTATGGGATATTCAGCATCAATAACTGGTGTAACAGGTGCTATTGCTTCATATGGTGTGCCTTATTTGGTTTCTGCAGGGTCAGGCTTCTCTGATGGTTCAGGTATGTCTCAATTTGCTCAACTTAGAGATAGTGGCATAAGTGCTATGAATAGAGGTTTTAACATCAAAGATGAAACTTCAGGTGTAACCACACTTAAAGGAGCTATGGCTGTGATGGATATCGTTGAAACTGCGACAACGAATTTAGACCAAATCAGAGCTGATATCGGTTCAGTGCAAAATCAATTGCAAGTTACTATTAACAACATCACTGTCACTCAAGTGAATGTCAAAGCGGCTGAAAGTCAAATCAGAGATGTGGATTTTGCTGCTGAAAGTGCAAATTTCTCTAAATATAATATCCTTGCACAAAGTGGCTCTTATGCGATGAGCCAAGCAAATGCTGTTCAACAAAATGTTTTAAGACTCTTACAATAAATTTTCTTTCAAATCAAGCTTACTCTTTGAGTAAGCTTTTAATCTTTTTAGAATTCTGGCTTAAGATTTTGTTTTTAAAACTTGAATTGAACTTTTTTAGCTTTGTTTTTTACAATTTTTCTTCAATGAAATTTTTAAAATTAAATCTAAGATACATTTGATTAAAATCTTTGGTTTAAAATTTTAAAAGGCTTTTTAAGTGAAGCAAAAATTTTATTCATCTTAAAAATTTAATTTTTATCCCTTGTGCAAAGAAAATTTAAATTTTTCTTAGCTTTTTTCTTAAATTTTTGTTTGTTTTTTATCTTAAGATAATCTTTGCTTTTAGCTCATATTCACTCACAGCTTTTTTAAATGATTTGATTTTTTACCCTTTGAGTTTAAAATCATTTAAATTTCTTGCAAAAAACTTAATAAAAACACAAAATCAAATCAAAACTTTTAATTTGATTTTGAAGTTTTTCAGCATAAGCTTTTCATTGATTTGAGTTATTTTTTGAGTTTTCAATAATTTTTAAAAACTCATTCATAAAATTTTTCTTTTTTCTAAAAATTCCCTCAAAGGCACAACAGAATTCTTTAAAACTTCATTTTGAGCATTCAATATCTCAACAATACTTTCAAACAAAGAATTATGGGCGTAAATCCAAGCAATGAGCTTATTTTGTCTTTCACTTTCATTTGTAATATCTCCAAAATAAAGCGGAGCTAAAACATTTTGTTCGTGATGAAAAGTAGGTCCTAAAATTTGTCTTACGGCAGAATACCGAGGAGTTTCGAGTTTGGTTTTAAATTTATCGATATTGAGATTGATTTCATCAAGAGTGAGTTTATTTTTATTGTTAAAAAGATTTTTAATCTGTCCTTGAATTTTTTTAGCCTCTTTGACGAGATTTTTACCTAAACTGATATTTTTTTTGATGATATTATATGCATTGAGAGCAATTTCGTTTTGTCTTTTACGTGGGAGTTTTTTAAGCTTTCTAAAAGGTTTTTTAAGCTCCTCATCAAGCAAGGTTTCACAAGCTTCTTTAAAAGGCATTTCTATAGTCCCTTCTATCCTTGCACCTCCTTCGGTGCAATTATAGAGTTTAACATAAGGATTATATGAATAATTTTCAAAAATTTGCCTAAAAAGAGTCCAAACTTGAGAGCTTTCCACTTGTCCTTGACCCCCATAAGCTGTGGTGGTGAATTTTCCAAAATCTCTTTCGTAATGTCCTTTATGTATGTTTAAATTTTGATAATCTTTAGTATGAGAATAGCCATCTTCACCATAAGCTAAATCTTGTCCGATTAAAAGTATATTTTTATAACCTAATCTCGCAGCAAATTCGTAAGCCATGTGAGCAACACTCATTCCTCCGCCTATAAAACCAAAATCATTAAGCTGCAAAGACATCAAAAAAGGTTGAGCTCTTTCAACGAGCATATATTCTCTTTTATTTTGTTCAAGATATTTAATGGAATTAGAATGGGTGAGAGAACAAGGTATAAACAAAATGTCTTTATCAAAAGCTCCAAAATCATTGTTAAAAAATTCTGAAGTTAAAGCACCTCTTTCTAAAGATAAAACATAATCAGGTTTGATATTATTCTTAGCTAAAATAGGATAAGAGCTATCGGCACAAAAAATTGCTGCTTTATTAGCATATTGCTTAAGCAAGGGAAGTTGTTTAGTCAGACTGGGACCAGTTGCTACGATGATAGCGGTTTTACCTAATCGAGATCTTTTTTTTATCAATTCTTTGAGACTTGGGTGGGTTATGGTTTTTGGTATATGTTGTATAGCATAATCGATACCTATTAAAACATCAATAGGATCATTGCCTTTAGTAAGACTTAATTTCATAATAATAGAGCTATTGAGTTTATTAAGTCTTAAAATATCCTCTTTATAAGCCTCATAAAAATCACAAGTTATATGAAGATTATAAGTTTTTAAAAACAAAGGATTGACTAAAGAAAAAATCTTTTGAATGATTCTTGGGTCTAAATCTTTGGTATGAATTATAATCAATCTTCCCGTAGCTATCTCTGAACTAAAGTCAATGAAATTTAAAGCCAAAAAGATAAGCTCAAGTTCATTTTCAAAAACCACAATTCTTCTATGGTTTTGATTTTTAAGCAAAGCTTTAAATAAAATTCCATTTCCAAAACCATAAAAAAAGAGTGCAGGATAACGAGCAAAAGGCTTGAGCTCTTCCAAACTTTTTTCTAGTTCTTCAACAGGATTTTTATACATTGTTTTAAGTGTTCTTTTTTGAATGATATTAATATCTAAATTATCTTTTCCAAAATTAAAACTAAAATCTCTTAATTCTTTTAAATTTTCAAGTTTTTCTTTAAGTTCTTTATAAGAATCTCCATTCATTGCTATTAAATTTTTTTTAAAATTTTCGCCGGTTTGCATTTTTACCCCTTTGTTGTAATTTCTAAATCCATATCGTCAAAATTCCATTTTTCTATAAACTTTTTAAGTCCTTGATTTTGCGTATCCAAATAAGCCAAAATTTCCACAAACCAACTTCCCAAATGCTCTAAAAAAACTTTTAATTTTTTTTCTTGCTCAAGATCTTTTAAAACCTCGTATCTTAAAACTTCGCATTCTTCGTGAAAATATAAAGGTATTAAAAGTTCATTAAATAATCTAAGTTTTTTGATTTTTTCGAAATGAACGAGTAATTTTTGTCTTATTGATTTTAAATTTTCTTCATCAACTTCTTGTTTTTTAAGTTCAGTTTCAAGTTTCTTAAGTTCAATTTTAACTCTCTCAATGAATTTTTGAGCTTGTATTATGCCATTTTGAATTTTTTCTTGAGTTTGCATTAGTTTTTTTCTAGCCTTTTTAGAATCTAAAATTTTTGCTCCCTCAAAAGGTTTTTTAAGCTCCTCATCAAGCAAGGTTTCACAAGCTTCTTTAAAAGGCATTTCTATAGCCCCTTCTATCCTTGCACCTCCTTCGGTGCAATTATAAGTTTGGATTTCTAATTTATGTTTTGCATAAAAAATATCTTCTTCAAATCTTTGTCTGAACATAGTCCAAACCAAAGAGCTTTCCACTTGTCCTTGACCCCCATAAGCTGTGGTGGTGAATTTTCCAAAATCTCTTTCGTAATGTCCTTTATGTATGTTTAAATTTTGATAATCTTTAGTATGAGAATAGCCATCTTCACCATAAGCTAAATCTTGTCCGATTAAAAGTATATTTTCAAATCTTAAAGCTGTGCAAAGCTCAAAAATCATATTAGCTACGCTAAATCCTACACCTAAATATCCAAATTCTTTAAGTTTCAAAGATACAGAAAAAGGTAGAATTCTAGAAACTATCATATAAGAGCATTTTTTTCTTTCTAGGTATTTTAAAGTATTTTTATGGACAACTGAAGCAAGTATAAACAAAATGTCTTTATCAAAAGCTCCAAAATTATTGTTAAAAAATTCTGAAGTTAAAGCACCTCTTTCTAAAGATAAAACATAATCAGGTTTGATATTATTCTTAGCTAAAATAGGATAAGAGCTATCGGCACAAAAAATTGCTGCTTTATTAGCATATTGCTTAAGTAAGGGAAGTTGTTTAGTCAGACTGGGACCAGTTGCTACGATGATAGCGGTTTTGACTTTAGATTTTCTTTGTTTTAAAAATTCTTGAAAAATTCCGTGAGTAAGCATTTTTGGGACATTTTGAATGGTGTGCTCAATGCCCTCCATAGAATCTTTAGGATCGTTCCCTGTTTTAAGCACAAAATTACAAATATAAGAAGTGATTTGAGTGTTAAGACTTTTAATCTGCTCACTGTAAAAATCAGCGTAAAAATCGCTATGGATATTTAAATCATAGGTCTTTACATAGCTTTTAACAACTTGATGTAAAAGTATATCAAGCTGCACTCCTGTGAGGTTTGGAGTGTAAAAAAGTATGAGTTTTTCATTTCTAAGCTCTTGAGTAAAATCAATGAAATGAAAAGCCAAAGCCAGAATTTCAAGCTCACTTTCAAAAATAATAATATGCTTGTGTTTTTCATTTTCAGCTAAAAGCTTGTAAAGCAAACCATTGCCAAAACCATAAAAAAATAAAATCGGATATTTTGAATAATTTTCTTTAAAAAAAGCCAAATCTTGTATGGTTTTTTCCATAGGATTTTCATAGAGTTTTACGCCTTGCTTATTGATGAAATTAAGCCCTGTTTCGTCTTGCTTTATCGTAAAATTATAGGGAGTTTGAAGCTTTCTTAGTTGATAGGCTAAAATTTCATCGACCTCAAAAAGTGCTTGAGTGTTAGCTAAAAAAAGTTCAGTTGAAAATCGCAATTTTATTCCTTAACGATTTTGTAGTTATATAGAAATTTATCTTTAAATAACTTTTCACAAATTTTCATTTAAAATATTCCTCTTTTAAAGCCTCGCCAAATTCAATATCTTTTGTAGCTCTCTTGCCTAAAATTTGGCGATAAAATTTAGGATGAAGTCCAAAAGAAGGACGCACACTTTTTACATTTTTTTCACTAAAAATTTCGCCTTTTTTTATATCCTTACTCGCATACAAACTTCTTGCAAAAACGCGGTTTTTAACAGCTTTTTCATTAAGCTTTAAAGAGCCATCACCTAAGGCTTTTTCTGCTTGTCTTACAGCATTGACCATTGTTTTAAATTCATCAAAATCAAGACTGAATTGATTGTCTTCGCTTGGTATATTTTTATCTAAGATAAAATGCTTTTCAATCACTCTTGCACCTAAAGCCACAGACAACACAGCAGCTAAATGCCCGCTACTATGATCGCTTAATCCAACCTCAACTCCAAATTTTTGCTTTAAGCTTTGTAGGGCGTTGAGATTTAAATCTTCTATTTTAGAGGGATAAGAAGAGGTGCATTTTAAAAAAAGTAAATTTTCATTTTGCTCTTCTTTGAAAATTCTACAAAGTTCTTCAAGTTCAAATTCATCAGCAATTCCCGTTGAAATCAAAGTGGGTTTATGTTCTTTAGCGACAAAACGGACAAATTCAAAATCATTTGCTTCAAAGGAGGCAATTTTATAAGCAATGGGGTCAAATCTTTTAAGAAATTCCACATCTTCTTTGCTAAAAGGGCTTGAAAAACATAAAATCCCCTCATCTTGTGCAACTTCAAAAAGTTGAGAATGCCATTCATAAGGCGTTTTTGCGTTTTCATAGAGTTCGTAAAATTTGCGTTTATCCCAAAGTCCTCCCTTAATGATAAAATCTTCTTTATCACAATTAAGAGTCAGACTATCTGCAGTATAGGTTTGAAGTTTAATGGCATTTGCACCAGCTTTTTTAGCCGCTTTTATGGTTTGAATAGCTGTTTCTAAGCTTCCTGCGTGATTGGCTGAAAGTTCAGCGATGATAAAAACTTCTTTATTTGTATCAAAATCAGCAATTTTCATAAATATCCTTGAATTTATAAACCCATTTCATTGCGTTAAAATGAGTTGAGATTTTCAAAATCGGCATATTTTTTGATTTTTGTTTAACCTCGCGTCAATTTTAAACTATGATTTTTTCCATAAAATCAAAAAGCACAAATTGCACAAAACCCATTTTATTTTTAAATTAAGCTATGATTTTAATTTTTAGAATTTTGCCATAGTTTTTATTAATTCCTTATTTAATTTAAGCAATTTTTATTCCTAATCTGCATTGCTCGTTTGAAAATTTTCAAAAGAATGTAAAATTTGATTGTTTTACCCAAAAATTATACGCGTTTTCTTAAAACAAAGCATTTCATTGGTGAAAAATCGCCTATTGCTGGTAATTTTGCACTCAAAAGATTGAGCTTTGAATTATAATCAACAACATCACTCATTAAAGCATTCAATGTCCTTGAGATTAAATAATAAGTACTTGCGAAATTATCAATCTTCTCACACACAAAATCTTCTTTCACAAATTCTAGCAATTCTTTTTCTTTAAAATAGCAATTATGCCACCGCACCGCAATAGGTTCTAATCCGAATCTCTCCCTTACATCATTGAGATTTTTTAGAGCATCTAATGTGTTTTCAATACACAAAAAAATGCCGTCTTTTTTCAAAAAAGAAGCAATATTTTTTATGGCTTTCTTTTGTGCTTGAAAATTTCTAAGATTAATCAAGCAACGTGTGCTTACAACCTTATCAAAACTTTGTTTTTCAAAAAGATTTTGCTCTAAAATATCAGCTTGTTTAAAAGTGATTTTAAGTTGAGGATTTTGCTTTAAAAGCTCTGAACGCACCGCATTTGCTGCCTTTATCATTTGCCCAGAAAAATCAATCCCCACATAATCGCACTCTAAATTCACAACCAAACTTTTTGCTTTCATGCCATTACCACAGCCGACATCACAGATTTTATCCCATGAAGATAAATAGTGCATAAGCGTCTCAATCTCAAGCTCAAAAGCGATAGAATCGGGCGAAGTTGCGAGAGAGGAATTATGAAATTTCAAAGCCTGATTCTCCCAATATTCTTTAATATGATCATGCATGATAAATCCTTTCAAAAGAAGTTAAAAAAGTAGAAGAAAATTCCCCGCTAAGAATGTGATTTTTGTAAATTTTAAGCGGACTTAATTGCGTATTAAAAAATAATTTTGCAAGAATATAATTTTCAAAGTATTTTTTAAAATACTCTTTAGAAAAGCAGTGATTGTTTAGGATTTTTTGCCACGAAAAAATCCTAAAAAAGAGCAAAATAACTAGGGCTTCACCCCCCCCCGCAGAACAACTCATTAAGAGTACTTTTGCATCTTTGATTGATTTTTCACCCACGACTTGAAAGCCAAATTTCTTGTGCAAATTTATGACTTGTTTGTTGTGTGAAAACACCTCAAGGCATAATTCCTGCACTCTTAAAACATAAAACGCATAAAAGAGGCTCACCTGCTCTAGTGTGCGCCCCATTCCGCTTATGTCCGGATTGCCAAAGAATCCAAACTCCGCCCTCTCTTTGCTTTTTGTAAAATTAATGCTTCCCAAAAATCTCTGATGGAATCTTAGAACAAAGTATTCTTTACATAAATTGCCCCTTAGGGATTCCACGAATGCGCAATGCTCTTTAAAACCTATGGTGTGTCGCGTGTAGAAGTTTGCGTTAATACGTGGATCGTTGCGGTAGTTTAGAATCTCTTTTTGTTGTGTCGCATTTAAAAAGACATAATTTTCTAGCTCTATAATAAGACTAGAAATTACCCCCCCCCCCGCAGAAGAGGCGGATTCTGCATAGATTTTTAGAATAAACTTTTTGCCATCTTTGTAAAAAAACGCTGGAAATTCCTCATTGCTGACAATACGCAATAAATTAAACTGCTCATCTAGGCTCTTTGCAGGATTTAATTCACTATCTTTTGGACTTCTCTTAGGATAGAAACTCTCCTCTCCACTCTGTGCCTTTGGGCTTAAATGAGGAAATTTTTCCAAAAATTCCAAACAGAGTTTTTGACACATCTCTGCTTGCTTCTGACGCAATTCCTCATAAAGCTCTAAGCCACTTAAATGCAGAGTTTCTTGCAGATAAATCTCTCCGCTATCCACCGCACTTGAAGCGTTAAAAAGACTAAAAACAATCTCCCTTTTACCCTCAAGCACTTGCCAAA
The DNA here is from genome assembly GCF_002104335.1 of Campylobacter cuniculorum DSM 23162 = LMG 24588. Classification (NCBI taxonomy): domain Bacteria; kingdom Pseudomonadati; phylum Campylobacterota; class Epsilonproteobacteria; order Campylobacterales; family Campylobacteraceae; genus Campylobacter; species Campylobacter cuniculorum. The sequence goes on from NZ_CP020867.1 coordinate 1,356,962, forward strand.
ACATCGGCGACCAACCCTTGCCTTTGGGCAAGGCTGAAGCATGAACGACTAAATTGTATTTGTGCTTGTCTAAGAATGTTCTATCTAAGATTTTATGATAAGAGAGTATGAAAACAAGCTCAAAAGATTCCACCATTTCTGTGCTGTCAAAATATAATTTTGCATATGGAATCTTTTCTGCAAGTTGCTCTGCATAGGGGATAAACCATTGATTAGGCGCAGTGAGAATCGCGATTTTCATTGCCTAATCCTTTAAAAAATCTTAAATTTAAGTTACAAAAAAGGTAAATCCCCCCCCCCATTGCTTAAACTTATATAAAACATTTTTTCATCCTCTTTATAAATTTCAAAAGCATTTTTAAGATATAAATTCAAAGCTTTTTCATTGTGTTTAAATACGCAAGCTTTGATTTTTCTAACCTTTAAAATCCCAAAAGCATAGTTTTTTAACTCATCCATTAAAATTTGCCCCTTGCCTTTAAGATAAGGATTAGCATAAAGCCCAAATTCACAAGATTCTTCACAAATATCTATGAAATTGATTACTCCGATAGGCTCATCTTTGTCAAAAACTAAAAAATATTTTTTATCATTAAGAATTTTAAGTTTATCGAAAAAAGTTAAATGCTCATTCAAAGAAATTTTTTGATTCTTTGTAAAATGAGCTATATTCGGGTCGTTACGCCAAGCCAAAACCAAATAAAATTCACTCTTATTTAAAGAAGTAAAATTCTTAAGCTCTATCATAATTTATACTCCACTTCATAGCCTTTTTGGGTAAGCCAAGCGGCAATTTTTTGTTGATTTTTAGCAAGACAAATGGCTTTAAAATTTGCCTTTAAAATTAAAGCTTCATTGACCAAAGAACTTGCACTGATAATGAGTTTATCGCTTTCATTCATTAATTGAGCTAAATTTTCATAATCAACAAAAAGTTTAACATTAGGATTTTCATTGACAAAATTCATAAGTTTTGTAAGATTTTTGTTAGAACTGCTTGTTGCAAGGGCGATTTTTTTATCTTTTGGTAATTCTAAAATCAAATCAATAGATAAATTCTTAACATCCGTTGCACCCAAACAAACAAAAAAATCATAAATCTTTTCTCGCTCTTTCTTGCTCTCTTCATAAAATTCATCTCGTATCAAAGCATAAGAAAAACCACATCTTAGCTCACATTTAAAAGGCACTAAACCTTCATAATCACTCGCCTTTGCATAGGCATTGACATTGAGCAAAATATCACAATGATGAGGCTTAAGCTCATCATCAAAGCTTAAAATTTTTACTCCTGTTTCGTATTTTATGAGTTTTTCATCATCAGCATTGATTCCATAATGGTCGATAATTAAAAGTTCAAATTTTTGATTTTTAATCAGATTGACAAGCTCGTAAATGCTCTCACTTTCTAGCTCAAAAACCGGATAAGGAATTTCATCAATCAAAGAACCCTCCAAATCCAAACACGCAAAAGACACATCTTCGTATTGTTTTGCAAAAATAAGATCGCGTTTAATGTGTCCAAAACCGATTTCACTTGAGCTATCACTCCTAAAAAGAACTTTCATATCATCCTTATTTCTAAAAATTTATTTCAAAGTTTAGCAAAAAAGTCATTAGGATTAGATAAAAATTTGCTCCCTCTTCTCTCCTTCTCTCTCTATTTTATTAAAATTTCACATTCGACTTAATTTTAATTAAAAACAAACTTCATAAAGCCTTAACGCATTCTTTGAAAACCTCTCCTCTGTGTGCATAAGAATTAAATTGATCTAAACTCGCACAAGCTGGACTTAATAAAGCCACCTCTTCTTTTTTAAGCTCCTTTGAAATTTCATTGACTGCTTTGCTTAAAATTTCGCATTTTACCGCTTTTATACCATGTTTAAGGGCATAAGCCATCATTTTATCGCTGCTTATTCCTATAACATAGATTTGAAGGTTTAATCTACGCATAAATTTAAAAAGTTCATTCAAATCCACACCCTTATCATCACCGCCGATAATGAGATGAATTTTTTTATCTTTATAACGATTGAGAGCTTGCATTAAGGCATCTTCATTAGTAGCCTTAGTATCATTAACCCAAAGTCTATTGTATCTATCATAAAATTCTTCAAGCTTGTTTTTTTCCATAACAAAATCGTTTAAAAGCTCGTAACTTGCAGTATCTAAAAGGATTTTTTCTATACTTAAAGCCATAACAGCATCGAGTAAAAATGGGGTCTTAAAATGAATTCGCCTACTATCAATCCCAAATTTTTGAGCCAAATCTTCTTCATTTTTATAAGTGATGATATGAGCCTTAGAATTTGTCTTGGCATAGAGTTCAGGTAAAATCGCAACATCATTCTCGCACATACGCTCTAAAACACTCAATTTGTCCCTAACATAGGCTTCAAAACTTCCATGCCAAGAAATATGATCAGGCGTTATAGGCAAGAGTGCGTAAATTTCAGGCTTAGCGATATGAGTGTAGTGTAAAGTAAAAGAAGAGGTTTCAAGTATCCAAAGCTTTGCATAGCTATCAAGTTCAGCTAAAGGTATGCCAACATTTGCACCCATTTGTGAGCCGATTTTAGCTAAAAGTTGTTGAGACATTTGCGTTGTCGTGGTTTTGCCGTTTGTTCCGCTAATCCATACACTTCTTGGCATCACATCATAGAAAAAATCATATTCACTTTGAAGATTTTTAGCTCTAAGAATCAAAGTATGCTCTCTTGGAAAGCCCGGGCTAGGAATTTCAAGTTTGCTTAGCTCTTCATCAAATTCACTCACAGGCAAAAAAGTGTTGCCAAATTCATCTTGTGAAATTTCACTAAAACAATCATCATAAATATCAAAACCTCCAAATTTTTTTGCCAAAGCCTTTGTGGTTTTTCCGTATCCAAAGAGTGATTTTTTCATCTTATTTTGATTGACGCTAGAGCAATTAAATTTGAGAGAAGAGCTATCATCCAAAAACGGACAATGATTTTATTTTCCACCCAACCTGCTTTTTCAAAATGATGATGAATCGGTGCCATTTTAAAAACCCTTTTATTAAAAATTTTAAAACTCCCCACTTGTAAGATGACAGAAATGGTTTCTAATACAAAAACAAAGCCTATGAGTAAAAGCAAAATTTCATTTTTGCTAATAATGGCTAAAAAACCTATAAAAGCTCCTAAACTTAAGCTTCCACTATCTCCCATAAAAATTTGTGCAGGGTAACAATTATACCACAAAAAGCCCATTAAAGCTCCAATCAAAGCAGCACATACAATCACAACTTCGCCTAAACCTTGAATTTTAGGTAAAAGCAAATACTCGCTATAATTTAAATTTCCACTCAAATAAAGAAAAATTCCTAAACTTGATAAAGAAAAAATCGAAGGAACGGTAGCAAGTCCATCAAGTCCATCGGTCAAATTGACAGCATTAGAGCTTGAAATGAAGACCAAAATCCAAAAGAAAAATGCAAAGATACCCATATCAAAAAGCGGATGCTTATAAAAAGGGAGATAGAGTTCGGTATTAAATTCAGCACTTAAATACAAAGGAATGATACAAATCACACTTGCAAGAATTTGTAATATAAATTTTACTCTTGCACTCAATCCACAATGATTGTCTTTTTTAAGGATTTTTCCTAAATCATCAATGAGTCCAATCAAGCAAAAAAGCACAAGGCACAAAATTGCACAAATTGTAAAAACATTATCAAATTTCACACAAAACAAACTTGCAACAATCGCACAACTGATAAAAACAAGTCCGCCCATTGTCGGAGTATCATTTTTGTTTTGATGATTTTGAGGGGCGTATTTATAAATGGGTTGATTTGCTTTTTTCGCCTTCGCCCAAAGTATAAACCTGGGCATTAAAAACAAGCTCAAACACAGAGCAATAAAAAATGCAAAGCCCGCTCGCACACTAATATAGCTAAAAAAAGCATAATTGCTAAGTTCGGAAAGATAATACAAAATTTAAGCCTTTTTTGGTTTTTGAAAGTTTAATTTTAGTAAAATATAGCAAAAAATATTCTTATAAAAGAGTGAAAAATGAAACAAAAATGTATTTTAGTTATAACCGATGGTATAGGATATAATAAAAGTCCAAAATTTAATGCCTTTGAAGCAGCTCAAAAACCAAATTATGAAAAATTTTTCAAACAAATTCCTAATTCTTTGCTTAAAACAAGCGGTTTAGCAGTAGGTTTGCCTGAAGGACAAATGGGAAATAGCGAAGTGGGACATATGTGTATAGGAAGTGGGAGAATCATTTATCAAAATTTAGTTAAAATCAATAGAGCCATAAAAGATAAAAGTTTAGAAAATCATCCCCAACTCAATCATCTTTTAAAAAAATGCAAAAAAATCCATATCATCGGGCTTTATAGCGATGGCGGAGTGCATTCTAGTCACACGCATTTTGATGCTTTGCTTGAAATTTGCAAAAATAAAGGCAATGAAATTTATGCTCACGCCATCACAGACGGACGCGATGTGAGTCCTAAAACGGGATTGAAATTCATTCAAAATTTAGAGCAATTGTGCGAAAAAAAAGGGGTGCATTTAGCTTCAGTATGCGGAAGATTTTACGCTATGGATAGGGATAAACGATGGGATAGAGTTGAAGAATATTATAAATGTCTTTTAGCTCAAGTTCCTAAAGTTTCAAATTTTAGCTCTTATATCGAAAATTCTTATAAGAAAAACACGACCGATGAGTTTATTAAAGGTGTGGTTTCAAATGATTTTAAAGGCTTAAGTGAAGAGGATGGTTTGATTTTTGTTAATTTTAGAAATGATCGTATGCGAGAATTGATTGAAGTTTTAAATTCTAAAGATTTTAAGGAATTTAAACGCGAAAAAATTTTTCAAAATTTATTGACAATGTGTGTTTATGATGAAAAATTTAAAATTCCTGTTCTTTTTGAAAAAGAAAAAATTGAAAATACCTTAGCCGAAGTCATTTCAAAAGCAGGTTTAAGTCAGCTTCATACCGCAGAAACTGAAAAATACGCCCATGTAACGTTCTTTTTTAACGGGGGAAAAGAAGAGCTATTGGAAAATGAAACGCGGGTTCTTATCCCAAGTCCAAAGGTTAAAACCTATGATGAAAAACCACAAATGAGTGCCTATGAGGTTTTATCTGAAGTTAAAAAAGGCATTGAGAAAGGTGAAGACTTTATCGTCGTGAATTTTGCAAATGGCGATATGGTAGGACATACAGGCGATTTTAATGCATCCATTAAGGCTGTTGAAACTGTGGACAGCTGTTTGGGTGAATTGGTTGCTTATGCTAGAAAATTTCAATATGCTTTTATCATCACAAGCGATCACGGAAATTGTGAAGCAATGCAAGATGAGAATGGAAATTTACTTACAAATCATACAAATTTTGATGTTTTTGTTTTTGTTGAAGCTTTAGGGGTGAAAAAAATCAAAGAAAATCAAGGACTTAGCAACATAGCCGCAAGTATTTTAAAGATACTTGGACTTGAAATTCCAAAAGAAATGAATGAAGCTTTATTTTAAATTCACTCAAATTTTATATAATGATAAAATTAAATTAACAAATAAAGGAAAAAATTAATGAAATTTAGCGGAAAAAATGTTTTAATTACAGGAGCAAGTAAGGGAATTGGTGCAGCTATTGCTAGAGTTTTGGCAGATTTTGGACTTAAGGTCTGGATTAATTATCGTTCAAAACCAGAATTAGCCGACGCTTTAAAGGATGCAATCACTTCAAAAGGTGCAAAGGCAGCAGTGATTAAATTTGATGCGAGTGAAGAGTATGAATTTGAAGCAGGGATTAAAACCATACTTGAAAGTGATGGAGAATTAAGTTATTTAGTCAATAACGCAGGAATTACAAATGATAAACTCGCTTTAAGAATGAAACTAGAAGATTTTACTAAGGTTTTGGATACAAATTTAAATTCTGCTTTTTTGGGTTGTCGTGAGGCTTTAAAGGCAATGAGTAAAAAACGTTTTGGTGCTGTAGTGAATATCGCTTCTATAGTAGGAGAAATGGGAAATATCGGGCAGAGCAATTATGCTGCAAGCAAGGGTGGAATGATAGCCCTAACCAAAGCTTTTGCTAAGGAGGGAGCGAGTAGAAATTTGCGTTTTAACTGCGTAACGCCGGGTTTTATTAAAAGTGATATGACACAAAACTTAAGCGATGAAATTAAAAAAACTTATACAGAAAATATTCCCTTGAAAAGATTGGCTGAACCCGAAGAGGTGGCACTTTGCGTTGCATTTTTATTGAGCGATTATGCTTCTTATGTAACAGGAGATGTGCTTAAAATCAATGGCGGACTTTATATGTAAGGAAAAAAAATGAATCTTCAAGACATTATGGATTTTTTAGATAATAACGCTCCTGCGTTTTTAGCGACTCGTGGCACTTGTGGCAATCCTCGTGTGCGTCCTATACAAAGCCCTCTTTTGTATGAAGATAAAATTTATTTTTGCACTTCAAACACTAAAGGACTTTTTAAACATATTAAAAATCACGACGGCATAGAATTTTGCTCTTGTGCTAAAGATGGCACTTTTTTAAGACTTAGAGCCAATGCGGTTTTTGAAAACAATGCTGAAGTCAAAAAAGCAATGTTTAAAAAATATGAAATATTAAAAGAACTTTATGATAATCCTAACAATCCTAAATTCGAAGTGTTTTATCTCAACCATCTTAGTGCAAGAATGCAATTTTTAAATGGAGATTTTAAACTCTATAAAGCTTAAAAGGATTGATTTGTTTTAATCCACTTCTACTTTTTTGTGAAAAAGTAGAAGTTCAAAATTCATTTAAATTTCAAGATTCATTGTCAAGGCATGTTGCCAGAATGCAGTTTCTAAACGCACAACTGCGCCAAAAATTGTATTAAGTTTGTCAAATTTTTCCTTACTCGTTTGATTGCTGTAAGAATTTAAAAAATCTTCAAATTCTTTGATTTCATCTTGAAATTCTTTACCTGAATAAGTCAAAATCCATTCCCTATAAGTATGATTTTCAAGTCCTTTAGCACCTAATTTTTCATAGAGCTCCTTACCGATATAACCATAGCCTATTGCACAAGCACTCAAGGCAACAAGCAAATCTAAAAAATCTCCGCTTTGCCCAACATTTAACATATAACGCGTATAAGCGATATTGACTATGCTTTCATCTTTGACACTCAAACGCTCTGCATCAATACCGAGTTTTAAAATGCTTTTATGGAGTTCAAGCTCACCTTCTAAAATATAGTTTTGAAATTTCATAGCAAAATGTAATTCCTTAGCATTGTTTGCATTAAGAGCAAGTAAAGCATAACATTGAGCGTAATGAATAAGGTAGATATAATCTTGCTTAAGATAAAACAAAAAATTTTCCATAGCTAAAGAGCCATTTTCTAATTTTTTAACAAAATTATGATGCAAATATGCATCCCATATCTTAGAATTTTCTTTGATTAATCTTTGAAAAAGCATTCTTTCTCCTTTAATTTAATATTTTTAAAACAAGTATAATCAAAAACCATAAATATTTTAAGTTTTTTTATGATAAAATACGTTTTATTTTTTAAAGGAGAAAACAAATGGCAACATTTGACGATGTAAAGGCAGTAGTTGTAGAACAGCTTAGTATTGATTCGGATGCAGTAAAAATGGAATCAAAAATTATTGAGGATTTAGGTGCAGATTCTTTAGATGTGGTAGAGCTTATTATGGCTTTAGAAGAAAAATTTGAAGTCGAAATTCCTGATAGTGATGCCGAAAAACTGATTAAGATTGAAGATGTTGTAAATTATATTGATAATCTTAAAAAATAATTTTTAATTTAAGGTTTATTTTTGAAAAGAGTTGTAATTACAGGCATTGGAATGAACAATGCTTTAGGTTTAGATAAGGAAAATTCTTTCAAAGCAATTTGCGAAGGTAAAAGTGGGGTGGATACAATCACTCTTTTTGATGCATCTGCTCTTTCTGTGCAAATTGCAGCGGAAGTTAAAAATTTTAATCCTTTAGAAGTTGTAGAGGCTAAAGAAGTAAAAAAAATCGATCGTTTCATTCAACTGGGGATAAAAGCAGCAAGAGACGCGATGATTGATGCACATTTTGATGAAAAACTTAATACAGAGGAATTTGGTGTTGTTTCGGCTTCTGGTATAGGGGGTTTGCCTAATATAGAAAAAAATTCTATACTCTGCGAAAAAAGTGGAGCACGTAAAATTTCACCTTTTTTTATCCCCTCAGCCCTTGTAAATATGCTTGGGGGTTTAGTTTCAATTGAACATAAATTAAAAGGACCAAATATTTCTTGTGTTACAGCTTGTGCTGCAGGAACTCATGCCGTATGTGAAGCCTATAAAAGCATATGTTTAGGAACAGCGGATAAAATGCTTGTTGTTGGAGCAGAATCTGCAATTTGTGCCGTTGGTATAGGTGGATTTGCTGCAATGAAAGCTTTATCCACAAGAAATGATAGCCCTACTACAGCTTCAAGACCTTTTGATAAAGAAAGAGATGGTTTTGTCATGGGAGAAGGTGCTGGGGCTTTAGTCTTAGAAGAATATGAAGGGGCGAAAAAAAGAGGGGCTAGAATTTATGCTGAACTCGTAGGCTTTGGCGAAAGTGCTGATGCTCATCATATTACAACTCCAACTTTAGATGGACCTTTAAGAGCTATGAAAAAAGCATTAAAAATGGCTGGAAATTTAAAAATAGATTATATCAATGCTCACGGAACTTCAACACCTATAAATGACAGAAATGAAACTTCAGCGATTAAAGAGCTTTTTGGCAATGAAATTCCTCCTATAAGCTCAACAAAAGGGCAAATCGGACATTGTTTAGGAGCTGCTGGAGCGATTGAAGCTGTGATTAGCATTATGGCTTTAGAAAAGGGTATCATTCCTCCGACTATCAATCAATTTGTAAAAGATGATGAATGCGATTTAGATTATGTGCCAAACCATTCTAGAAAGGCTGATTTAAAAGTGGTTATGAGCAATTCTTTTGGTTTTGGTGGAACAAATGGCTGTGTGATTTTTAAGAAAGTGGATTAAATGGCCTCATATTTAGATTTTGAAAAAAGTATTCAACAGATTGATGAAGATATTATCAATGCACAGATTAAAGGCGACACTCATGCTGTAGCCATTTTGAAAAAAAATCTTGAGAAAGAATTTTATAAAACTTATAAAAATTTAAGTGATTTTCAACGTTTGCAACTTGCACGGCATCCTGATCGCCCCTATGCACTCGATTATATCGAACTTATCTTAAATGATGCATATGAAATTCACGGAGACAGAGCCTTCAAAGATGACCCTTCTATCGTTTGTTTTATGGGTTATTTAGCTGGAAAAAAGCTTGTGGTGATTGGAGAGCAAAAGGGGCGAGGAACCAAAGATAAAATTGCAAGAAATTTTGGTATGCCTCATCCTGAAGGCTATAGGAAAGCTTTAAGAATTGCTAAACTTGCTGAAAAATTTGAACTTCCTATTTTATTTTTGATTGACACTCCGGGTGCTTATCCGGGCATTGGAGCTGAAGAAAGGGGGCAAAGTGAGGCTATTGCTAAAAATTTGTATGAATTGAGCGACCTTAAAACCCCTACAATTGCTGTAGTTATTGGCGAAGGAGGAAGTGGAGGAGCCTTAGCCATAGGAGTGGCAGACAGACTTGCTATGATGAAAAATTCTGTTTTTTCAGTTATCTCTCCAGAGGGCTGTGCAGCCATACTTTGGAATGACCCCACAAAAAGTGAAGCGGCTACTAAAGCGATGAAAGTAACAGCTACAGAACTTAAAAATCAAGGTCTCATTGATGAGGTCATTGATGAACCTATCAATGGAGCCCATCGCAATAAGGAACAAGCTGCTACAGCAATAGCTGATTATGTTAAAAAATCTTTAGAAGAACTTGAAAAAATTGATAAAAGAGAGCTTATTGCCCACCGTATGCAAAAAATTCTTAAACTTGGCGTATTTAACGAAAAAAAATAGGTTTAGAAATATTAAATTTGAATGCAGAATCAATGATAAAGAAAAATTTCTTTTTTGAATTTTATTTTAAGGCGAATTTGAATGCAATTTAAGAAGTCATCATAAAGCTGTATATTTTATTATAAACCTAAAAATTATGCTCGCAAAGACTTATAAATTCTAAAGGATTTAATATAACAAAAATACTAATAATAGACAAAAAATTACAAGAATACTTAAAATCTTTAGCTTTAAATATCCAAAGTAATATACCAACAAAATATATGATTTAAAAAGTTTTTGTTTTCAATTTTAAAAATTTAAAAATACAATTTTTATCAACATAAACAAAATTTATTTCCTAAAACCAAACAAAAATTTAATTTGATTAAGATTTTTATAATTTATTTTTTAGTTTTTAAATTTATATTCCATTAAAAAATTACAAAAGTTTGATTATTTAAAGCAGTTAAAAACTAACAATAGGTGTTTTTATACTTAATATTTGATTGTGTTGCAAAGTTAAAAAAGAGATTAATGATTAAATCAAAGAATGAAAATTAAAATATAATATTAGTTTTTAATATAGACTAAAAGTTTAAAAGACAAATTGAATTTAGAAGCTTTGAAATAAAATTTGAAATAAAAAAGAGATAGAGAGGGCATTAGAAATTCAAAGTAAGATTAAAATAAAATTTAAAATCTATTATTTTAAGGATAGTGAGGAAAATTTTAATTTATTGTCGCAAAAATAAAAAATTATGAATTTAAGCGAAGCTTGAAAGAGTTTAAATTTAAACACATTGAGTTTATTATTTTAATTGATATTTATATAAAACCTAGTAAAAGAGTGAGAGGTAAAACTCAATAAATATTAAAAAAATATTTAAAGATAATTAAACTCCTTAAATGAGTTGTTTTGTAACATTAAAAATACTTTTGAATACAAAAAAATATTTTAAAATAAAATTTTATAAAACATAGTTTATAATTGTTTTTATAAATATGTATGGTTAAAAGGAGTTGCTATGACAACACAAGCTAAAAAAGACGCTAAAGCTATATTCCGCGTCGCAAGCGGTAATTTCTTAGAAATGTATGACTTCGCTGTGTATGGATTTTATGCACCATTCATAGCGTCGATTTTCTTTCCTGCGGAGAATGAATTTATTTCTATTATGCAAAGTTTTTTGGCTTTTGGAATGGGTTTTCTTATGCGTCCTTTGGGAGCCATTATGCTTGGGGCGTATATGGACAGACATGGAAGAAAGAACGGGTTATTGCTCACGCTCACGCTTATGGCGATAGGGACTTTGACCATAGCCTTTTGCCCGGGATATGAGAGCATTGGAATCTTAGCACCAATTATCGTTGTGCTGGGACGTCTTTTGCAGGGCTTTAGTGCGGGGGCTGAAGTGGGAGGAGCGAGTGTGTATCTCGCAGAGATTGCCCCTAAGCATTTACGTGGATTCTATGTGTCTTGGCAGAGTGGTTCGCAACAAGTAGCAACAGTGTTTGCTGGGGCTATTGGTGTGGCTTTGCACTATTGGGTGGGCGATGTGATTATGGAAGATTGGGGCTGGAGAATCCCCTTTATCATTGGTTGTATGGTTGTGCCTTTTATCTTCTATATCAGACGCACATTAGAGGAAACACCTGAATTTGAGGCGAAAAAACATCACGCACCAAAGACTTTTGGAGCGATTTTTAAGAATATGTCTGAAAACTATCCGATTATCATTACGGGTGTGTTCTTTGTGATGATGACAACGGTGACTTTTTATTTTGTGACCTCCTTTACACCACATTTTGCGAACAATATTTTGCATTTTTCAAAGTTGGAAAGTTTCATTGTAACCGCTATCGTTGGGCTTAGCAATCTCTTTTGGTTGCCTGTTTCTGGCTTTATCGGTGATAAAATCGGTCGCAAGAAAGTTGCATTCTTTGTTACCTTTTTGGGTATGATTTCGGCTTATCCTATGTTAAATTTCTTGGCAAATAATGTAACTTTCACAAATCTTATTTTGGTAGAATTGTGGTTTAGCTTCATTTTTGGAGCTTATAATGGAGCTATGGTTTGTGCTTTGTCAGAAATTATGCCAAAGCATGTCAAGGCTCTGGGATTCTCTTTTTCTTATTCTATCACGGTGGCGATATTTGGAGGATTCACTCCTGCGGTGAGCACTGCACTTGTTCAATGGACAAGCAATCCTGCTTCTCCTGCGTTTTGGCTTACTTTTGCGGCGGTTTGTTCATTCATTGCGAGTGTGGTTATTTTTAGGAAAAATGGTTTTTATGAAAGACAGCAAAGAGAGGGGGAAGCTTAATGCAGACAAAAGAATTTGATGTGATTGTCATTGGCGGTGGCAATGCCGCACTTTGTGCAGCGATTAGTGCTAAGGAAGAAAATAAGAATCTAAAAGTTGCGATTTTAGAATCTTCTCCAAAAGAATGGCGTGGCGGAAATTCACAGCATACAAGAAATTTACGTTCCATGCACGATGCACCCACTGATGTTTTAACAGATGCTTATAGTGAGGATGAATTTTTTGATGATGTTTTTAAGGTGACCAAAGGGCAGACAAACGAAGAATACGCAAGATTTGTCATTTCTCATACTCCACAAGCTGTGGAATTCGCTAAAAAACACGGCGTGAGATTTCAACCTTCTATGCGTGGAACCTTGCATTTAGGACGCACAAATGCCTTTTTTTTAGGGGGCGGAAAATCTTTGGTTAATGCTTATTTTACCACAGCAAAAAAATTAGGCATTGAAATTTTTTATGAATTTGAAGCTTTGGATTTGATTTTTGAAGCAGATGCTTGTAAAGAAGCTTTGGTTTTAGATAAAAAAAACAATCAAGAAGTGAAATTTAGGGCTAAGGTTTTTATTATTGCAAGCGGAGGTTTTGAGTCAAATTTAGAATGGCTTGAAGAGGCTTGGGGAGAAAAAGCAAGAAATTTCATCATCAGAGGAACAAAATTTAATCAAGGAAAAATGCTTAAAGCCCTGCAAAAAAATAAGGCTCAAATCATAGGAGACCCTACTCAAGGACATATGGTGGCAATCGATGCAAGGACACCTAAATACGATGGAGGAATTGCTTCAAGGGTTGATTGCGTTTCTTTGGGTATAGTGGTTAATAAAGATGCTCAAAGATTTTATGATGAGGGTGAAGATTTTTGGCCTAAAAGATATGCAATTTGGGGGCGACTTGTGGCAAATCAAGAAGAGCAAATTGCCTATTCTATCACAGATTCTAAAGTGCAAAGTTGTTATATGCCTTCGCTTTTTCCGCCTATTGTTACAAATTCCATTGAAGAGCTTGCTCAAAAGATGAAACTTGATGAGAAAAAATTAAAACAAACCATTGATGAATACAATCAAAGCGTTGTTGCAGGGCAGTTTAATCACACCATACAAGATAATTGCTTCACAAAGGGTTTGAAGATTGAAAAAACTCACTGGGCTTTGAAGATTGATACCCCGCCTTTTTATTGCTATCCTTTAAGACCGGGAGTTACTTTTACTTATATGGGGGTTAAGGTTGATAAAACTGCAAGGGTTTATAAAGATGATGGGAGTTTATTTGAAAATTTATTTGCTGCAGGTGAGATTATGGCTGGAAATATCCTTACTCAAGGCTATGTTGCGGGATTTGGTATGAGTATAGGCACGGTTTTTGGAAGATTAGCAGGTGAAAATGCTGTAAAAGTAATGAAAGGATTAAAATGAAAATAACTCGAATTTATGAAGATGCTATGAAATCCTGTGTGATTTGCAATTCTTGCAGATACTGCGAAGGTTTGTGTGCTGTTTTTCCTGCTATGGAAAAAAAGAGGGTGTTTAACTTGCAAGATATGGACTATTTGGCAAATTTATGCCATAATTGCTCGGAGTGTTTTTATGATTGTCAATACGCCCCTCCACATGAATTTAATGTGTCCATTCCTGCACAATTTGCTGCATTAAGACAACAAAGCTATAAAAAATATGCTTTTCCTAATTTTTTAAGTTTTATTTTTGAAAAAAATGCTTTTATAAGTGCTTTGCTTTTAGTGGTGCTTTTCTTTGCGGGTTTTTATCTCGCTTTTGCGGGTAAAAATTCACAAAGCGGGGATTTTTTTGACATTATGCCTTATACTTATATGACGAGTTTATTTAGTATTGTAGGAATTTTGGTTTTGATAGCTTTGATTGTAGGTATTGTAAAATACGCTAAGGCAATTGAGCTTAAAAATGTCAGTTTTTCAGCCTTTATCCAAACTCTAAAAGATGCTTTAAGTCTTAAATATCTTGGCGGACATAAAAATGAGGGTTGCACTTATCCTAATGAAACCAGAAGCAATGTGCGTAAAATTTTTCATCATTTAACAGCTTATGGTTTTATTTTTTGTTTTATTGCTACAAGTTTAGGGGCTTTTTATCATCATTTTTTGCATATTTATGCTCCTTATGATTTAACGCAATTTCCTAAGCTCTTTGGTTTTATCGGTGGAATTTTTCTTTGTATAGGGACTTTGGGTTTGTTGATTTTAAAACTTAAAGCGGATAAAAAACTCATCGATAAAGAAAGCGTTGGCATGGATTATGTTTTTATTCTTATGCTTTTTATTGTGAGTTTCACAGGTCTTTTGCTTATGTTTTTTAGAGAAAGCGAATATTTAGCAGCTTTGCTTTGGTTGCATTTAAGTTGTATCTTAACTTTTTTTATCCTTTTGCCTTATTCTAAATTTGTGCATATGTTTTATCGTTTCACCGCACTTTTAAAATACAATACAGAAGAAGAACAACATTAATAACTTAGAGCAGAAAAGCTCTAAGTTAAATTTTTATCCTTTTGTGCTTTTCTTAGCTTTGTGATACTTTGACCACCTAAACCATAATTATCCGTGCAAATTTCATCAATAATCACCACGGTTGAAGCTTTATTTTTGTTTAAAACCTTTGCGAGCAAATCTGTGACTCCAGCTATGAGTTCTTCTTTTTGCTCTGTTGTGGGCTCTCCATTTTCTTTAGTGATTCTAATATTAACAAAGGGCATATTCACTCCTTAAAATTGAATGTTTTTTATATTTTATCTTAAATTTATGCTAAAATCAAAATCATTTCAAAAAATTTAATTACAGAAAAGGCAAAGAATGATTTTTCGCATATTTTCTTGCTTTTTAGCAAGTTTTGTGGCAAATGGTTTGGCAAGATTTGGTTATATTGTGCTTATTCCGCTGATGATTACTCAAAGAGCTATGAGTCAAACTCAAAGCATAATGCTAGGAGTTGCAATTTTAGTGGGTTATATTTTTGGTTCAATTTTTATCAATCTTTTAAAAAGACATTTAAGCCTAGAAAGCATAGCGAAAATAAGCTTTTTTATCATTTCTGTGAGTTTTTTTGCTTGTGCTGTGGAAACTTTGTCCTTTACTTCAGCTTTTATTTGGAGATTTTTAGCCGGAGGAGCGAGTGCGAGTTTGATGATTTTAGCTGCACCGCTATCTCTGCCTTATGTTAAGGAAAAATTAAGAGCAAGTATAGGAGGTTTAGTTTTTAGCGGGATAGGTTTTGGAGCTGTTTTTAGTGGTTTTGTGCTTCCACTTGTAACAAAATATAGTCTTAATTATGCTTGGATTTTATTAGCTTGTATCTCTTTGTTTGCTTTTGTTTGGAGTTTATTTGCCTTAAAAACCTTAAATCCCGCTAAAAAACAAGATGAAACAAAGAAATTTAAAATTCCTTATTTTTTATGGCTCTTAATTATTTCTTATATACTCAATGCCATTGCATACTTGCCTCATACCTTATTTTGGGTAGATTTTTTGGTAAGGGATTTGAATTTTGATATCATTTTAGCAGGAGCTTCTTGGGCTTTTTTTGGTATAGGTGCAGCATTTGGGAGTTTAAGCAGTGGCATACTTGGCGATAAAATAGGACTTAAAAACGCTCATATTTTGATTTTAGCTCTTAAGGCTTTTTCTTGTTTGATAGCCGGATTTTATTTTTTATTGCCGCAAAATTTTTTACTTTTTTGTCTTAATATTTCAGTGTTTCTTATGGGTTTTGCAACAACGGGAAATGTTGTTTTAACAAATGCTATGGCATTAAAAATTGCAGGAAAAGAATATTTCAGTCAGAGTTCGAGTTTTTTAACTCTTGCCTTTGGAATTTTTCAAGCTGTATTTTCTTTCATTTTCACTTATAGTTTGAATTTTGCAAGTTATTCTTCTCTTTTTAATCTCTGCGTGATTTTGCATATCTTTAGTGCCTTAGTGCTTGTGCCGATTAAAAATCTACGTTGAGAGCTTTTTATTTTTAAGCTTAAATTTTGTAAAATCAAAACTATGGAAAAAAATAAAAATTTAAGACTTTTTTTAGTTTTAGTCAGCATAGATTTTTGTGCTTTGATTTATGGTATTAATTCTCTTAGTATCAGCGAAGATGAAGCAGAAATTTATTTTGGTGAAAAATCTTTGCTTTATTATATCACTCATTTTGGGACCTTGCTTTTAGGACAAAATGATTTTGGTTTAAGAATTCCTTTTTTGTTTTTCCATGTTTTAAGCTGTATTTTACTTTTCTTACTTGCTTTAAAATATACAAAAACGCAAAATGACGCCATCTTAGCCCTTTTACTCTTTATCTTATTGCCCGGTTCGGTTGCAAGTGCCTTGCTTGTGAATAAAGCTTCTTTAGTTATACTCTTAAGCCTTGCCATACTTTGTGCGTATGAATACAAAAAACAAATTTTATTTTATATTCTTTTAATTTTTGCCTTATTTGTGGATAAATCCTTTAATATTTTATTTTTAACCTTTTTCTTTTTTGGAATTTATAAAAAAAATTCCTTACTCTTTACACTTTCTTTGGTGCTTTTTGCTTTGAGTTTATCCTTTTATGGCTTTGAGGTCAGCGGACGTCCTAGAGGACATTTTTTAGACACTTTAGGCATTTTTGCAGCCTGTTTTTCACCCTTGATTTTTGTGTATTTTTTCTATGTGATTTATCGCTTAAGTTTTAAAAATAACAAAAGTTTGCTTTGGTTTTTAATGAGTGTTACTTTTATTTTTTGTTCTTTGCTTTCTTTAAGACAAAAACTTTATTTAGAAGAATTCTTGCCTTTTTGCGTTATCAGCACCCCTTTACTGATAAAAACCTTGATAGAATCTTATCGCGTCAGACTTCCTCAATTCAGACTTAAATATAAAATTTTCATACAATGCAGTGTGATTTTTTTATTGATTTGTTATGTTGTGATTGTAGCAAATCAATTTTTGTATTATTTTTTAGAGCCTAAAAGGCATTTTGCAAATAACTATCATTTTGCAAAAGAGTTGAGCATAGAGCTTAAAAAACAAAATATCAACGCTTTAAGGGTGGATAAAAATTTACAACAAAGATTAAAATTTTATGGCATTAAAGACAGCAACACGTTTTATCTTAAAAGCATTGACAATAAAAAGAATTTAAATTCAAATGAAAAAATTATAGAAGTTAAACTTGGAAAATCAAATAAAATCTATCAAATCAAAAGCTATGAAAAAAGCATTTAGCCTTTTAGAGCTTGTTTTAGTCGTGTTCATTTTGGGTATAATTTTTAGTGTAATGCCTTTTAATTTTTCTAAAAATAAACTTTTAGAAGGAGCTCAACAAATCCTTAATGATATTCGTTATACAAGGACTTTAGCGATGATGCAAGAGGATTTTAGAATTGAAAATTTGGCTGTGGCAAAAAGAGAATGGTATAAAAATAAATGGCAGCTTTATTTCATCAAATCAAGTTCAGCCACGCAAAATCAGCAAACTTATACGATATTTTTAGACAAAAATGGAGATGGAAATGCAAATTTAGGAAAAACTCAAGTGAATTTAGATAGAGAAATTGCTATAGATTTAATCAATCCTAAAAAACTAATGAATTCAGGGCAGAGTGGAGTGATTTCTAAAAATGATGAAAAAGCGAGTAAGAAATTTAACATAGAAAAAAGTTTTGGTATCACTCAAGTGCAATTTAAAGGCTCTTGCTCGGGAACAACGCGTCTTGTTTTTGACAAATTAGGCAGACTCTATTCTCCTTTAAAAAATGCAAAAGGAAATTTTGATAAAAATCTTGCTTTAAAAGATGAAAAATGCATCATAAAACTTTTAGACAAAAACAAACAAAACCTTTGTATCGTGGTGGAAAATTTAAGCGGTTTTGCTTATATTCCTCAATTTCAAAATGCTAATCAACAAAATATAGAATTAAAAAAGGGAAAAATTAAATCTTGTTCCCAAATTTAAAGATTTTTAATAGATTTAAAATTTTGTTAATTAAAAGTTAATATAATTAACTAAAAATTATTACTTATGAAAGAGGTATTTTTTTATGAAAAAGAAGAATTTTGGGATTTCTACAAGACTTTATTTAAGTTTTGCTTTTATCATAATTGTTATGTTAATGATAGCTTTTTTTAGTTTAATAACAATCAATACTTTAGATACAATTCTTACAACAGCAACTGGAGAAAATGCTTTACTCTCGCGCCAAGCGATTAATTTTAGAGGAAGTGTCCATGATAGATCGATTTTGATTAGAGATGCTGTTTTAGCAACAGATGCACAAGATTTACAAAAAACTCTCGCTCAAATTAAAAAACTTGAAGATGATTACACAAATGCAGAAAAGAATTTACAAGAAATTTTAAGCAAGGGTCATGCAAACACAGACATAAGAACTATGGCTGCAAATATTGAAAAGATTAAAATACAAACGTTTAAAACTTATACCGAAATCATTGCTAAAATCAATCAAAACGACATTGAAGAGGCAGAAAAAATTCTAGCTCATACAGCAAGAGCTCAATTTATTGTATGGTTAGCAGAAATTAATAAACTCATTGATTATGAAGAGCAACTCAACAATGAATTAACCATAGCAGCACTCAAGCAAATTAGTTCTTTTAAAATCATTATGTCTTTTATCATCGTTATAGCAATTGTGATTTCTTTAATTATCATTTACTTTATTGTGAGATACATTAGAAATTTAGTCGGCGGTGAGCCAAGTGAGGTTAATCATATCATCAGTGAGGTTGCAAATGGAAATTTAACTCAAAAAATTGAAACCAAAGAGCAAAGTAGCATACTTTATTCTGTTTCTAAAATGCAAGAAAAACTTAAAAACATCATTGAAAAAATGATTGTCATTTCAAAGCAACTTGAAGAAAAGACAGATTTTGTGGTTAAACGCATCAGTGAAACTGAAAAATCTATGATTATCCAAAGACAAACTTCTAAAGAATCTGCATTAAGAATCAAAGAAGCAACTCAAAAAACTCAAAATATTTCTCAAATTGTGCTTGAAACAGAGCAAAATTCCAAAAATACCACTGAAGTTTGTGAAAACAACAAAAAATCTGTCGAGGATACAGCCACACAAATGGAAATTATCGCGGATAATTCTGCTAAGCTTTCTGAACAAATTTCATTTTTAAGCGAACATGCACAAAGCATAGGAACAAGCACGGATTTAATCAGTGAAATTACAGACCAAACGAATTTGCTTGCTCTTAATGCTGCCATTGAAGCGGCTCGTGCGGGCGAGGTGGGAAGAGGTTTTGCGGTTGTCGCAGATGAAATTCGAAAACTTGCTGAAAAAACAGGCGGAGCAACCAATCAAATTGCGGTGATTAATAAAAAAATTCAAGAAGAAACCGTAGCCACTGCAAATGCGATTGAAGAATCCATACCTTTGATTAATAAGGGGCAAAAACTTAGTGAAGATATTAGAGATAGCGTGGATTTGATTTACAATCAAGCAAATGATAGTCTTTTAAAAGCTGAAGAGGTGAGTAAAGAGGTTGCTGAACAAGTTAAACTTATGGAGGAAATTGAAAAACAAGTCATATCTATGGCAGATATTTCAGAGCAAACCAAACAAGCTGTAAGTGAAAATAAACAAGCAATGTTTGAGCTTAAAAAAGTAAGCGATCATTTGCAAGATGAAATTAAAATTTTTAGAATTTAAAACAGATACAACCGCTCTTTTAAAAGAGCGGAATTTTAATTAAATTTTAAATAAACTCAATTTACATCAAGGTTATATTCATCACAAAATTCACCGCCCAAATTACGCCAAGGAAGTTCTTTGCGTCCATTCTTTTCATACCAAAATATTAATTCATCTTGCATATGTTTAAGTGTTTGCATAGTTTAGAGTATAACAAAATTTCTATAATGAATAAAAATTTATTCTTTTTAGAAGATTTATCCTTTTGAAAGAATCTGTTTAAATCTTTTGCTAAGCTTATATATTTGTCGTTTAGTTTCTTTTAATCTTGCTTTGAAAATTCTTAAAATCTTTTTTAATGTCAAATCTCTATCAAAGGCTTTTTATATCTCTAAACGCACCACATAGGAGCTTTTAGAAAAACAGCTTCTGTAATTTTAAAACATTTTGATTATACAAAAATACCTTAATATAAATTTTACTCAAAAAATAAATGCTGAATAAATATTGTTTTTAATCTTAAATTTGTTTCAATTTCATATTAAGTTTATTGATAAATTTGCAAATACAAAATGATTTTAAAAATTATACAAATAAGGTCTATAATAAACCCTAGAAAGCTTCTAGGGTTTGTATTAGAATTTCTTTTTATTCACATCTTCAAGGATGTTGTTTGCTATAGTGCTAACAGAATTAGCAATGATAGAAGATTCATTAGCGATTTCAACATTGTCTTTTGTGCTTTGGTCAATCTGTGAAACACTCTCATTGATTTGAGTGATGCCTTGAGTTTGTTCTTTAATGCTTTCAGCCATATCATTGATGGATTGCACAAGTAAATTTGTATTGGCTTCTATCTCACTCAAAGACTTTTGAGTCCTTTCAGCAAGTTTTCTTACTTCATCAGCCACAACAGCAAAGCCGCGTCCATGTTCTCCTGCACGAGCTGCTTCAATGGCAGCATTAAGAGCGAGGAGATTGATTTGGTCAGCTATATCTCCTATAATGCCTGTAACATTTTTAATGTCTTCACTTTGAGTGATAACATCACTAGTCTTTTGAGAGACATTTTGCATAGAAGAAGTGATTTGCTCTAAGGCTGCAGCGGTTTCTTCTAAAGAAGCTGCTTGGGAATTAGAGCTGGAGGTGAGAGATTGGACTGCGGTTTGGAGTTTAGTGCTTTCTCCTGCTAAGGCATTAGCAAATTCTGAACTTTGTCTTAGCATTTTAATGATTTCTTCTCCTAAAGCATTGGTTGTCACCTCAACATTTCCTGTGGCATTTTCTATTTTATTTCTAAAGTCTAGACGTTTGTATTCTTCAAAGACACTGCGAATGGCATTCATATCACTTCCTACTCTATTTTGCAAAGCATCTAAGAGACGATTGAGTACATTTTTGAGTTCTACGAGTTGAGGATTTCTTGGATTGGATGTGATTCTTGCTGTGAGATTTCCTGATTCTACAATGCCGACTGTTTCTACAGCTTCTTTCACAGCAGAATTGTCTTGTTCAAAACCTAGTTTGGTTTGACGAATGTTTTCATTGATGGCTGTTGCCATTTGACCGAGTTCGTCGTTGGCTTTGATAGGCAAAGGAGCAGGAGCTGTGCTTGTTTCGTAGTTGATGTATTTGAATAAGCCTAAAAGCGAAATTTTGATTTGTTCTATCGGAGCTGTCATTTTTTTGATGATAAAGAATAAAACCGCTGCACTTATAATCAATACTGCTAAAAATACAGCCAAACTCATTATGAAAATTTCATTAATCGCATCAGTATAATCATCTAGTCTTGCCCCCGATACTATAGTCCAACCAAAAGGAAATTGTCTGTAAAATCCTATCCGATTATTTCCTTCGGGGTCTTCATAAGTAAATTCTCCTTCTTTATTATTTTTAAGCAATTCCTTCAATTTAATTTCTTGTGGCAATGGGTTTTGATTTTCAACGATGGCTGCATTTCTATGAGAAAAAATCTTTCCCGAAGAATCTGTAATATATACTTGTAAGCTAGGCAATTCTTTTCTTTCAAAATTTTCAAATCTTTTTTGAAAATCATTGATAAATAAATCAACGCCTAAAACTCCTATAAATTTTCCATTTTTAATCAAAGGATAAGTAATGGTAACAAGTTTCTGTCCTTCATATTTTCCGCTTCCTGAAACATACACAGGAGTAACGATTGAATCCCTTTTGTTTTTAGTTTCAACATACCAAAATCTTTGTCTTAATTCTCTGGGAGGAGTGAAATGAGGAGAAAGTTGATTTTGCATTTTGTTTTCTTCATAATTCTCTTCTATTAACGCACCATCGTCATCATAAACAATATACATAGAAGGATATTTGATGAGCGATTCTGTTTCAAATAAAATTTTTCTTTGAGATAAAACATCGTTTTTATCTAAAGACAAAATTTCTTTAGCCACAGCTTCTAAATGTTGTCGGGCTTCTAAATTCATTGTGATATTGATTGTCGTATAAGAAGCATCAAGGACACCTTGTTGGATACTCCTATAAAGACTTCTAATTTCAGAAGCAGTGCTGTTGTAATTAAAGCCTAAAACCAAAGCAATAACTACTACAAATATAGTTACTATATATAAGATTAATTTTCCACCTAATGTCCTTGTCATAAATTCTCCTTTTTCAATAAAATAAATTGTATATACTCATTATATCAAAAAAAAAAAAAAAAGAAATGAAAAAAATGAAAAAATGAAAAATTAATTTAAAAAAGGTTATAATTTTGCTACAATTTAGAATTTTTTAACTTATAATAAGGATTAAAATGAAAAAAATTTTTTTATTTTGCCTCATGAGTGTGTTTTTAAATGCCGAAAATATCGTAAGTGTTAGCATTCCTCCGCAAGCTTTTTTCGTGCAAAAAATTGCGGCAAATACTTTAAAAATAAACACTTTGATTGAGCAAAATGCTGATGAGCATACCTTTGAACTCAAACCCTCTTCTATGAAAGAGCTTGAAAAAAGTGATATTTATTTTACCATAGGTTTGGAGTTTGAAAAAGCTTTCAGTCCTAAATTCAAAGAAAATTTTAAAAACTTAAATTTTGTAGATATGCAAAAAAATATAGAGCTGAAAGACTTTGAAGAACATTCTCATGAAGAACATGCACATGAAGGAGAACATGAAGAACAAAAAGACATTCACACTTGGCTCAATCCCCTCTTAGTTAAAACTATGGCAACGACAATTTTTGAAGCATTAGTCCAAAAATATCCGCAAAATAAAGCCCTTTATAAAAAAAATTGGGAAAAGTTCTTAAAAGAACTTGACGCCCTTGATTTTCAAATCAAAACTGAATTTAAAGACATAAAGCAAAAGGAATTTATCGTTTATCACCCGTCTTGGGGGTATTTTGCCTCTGCTTATGGTTTGGAGCAAATTCCTGTTGAGATTGAAGCTAAAGAGCCAAAAATCAAAGATTTGCAACGACTCATTAAACTTGCAAAAGAAAAAAATATCAAAGTCATCTTTGTTCAGCCGGGTTTTCCTGAAAATGCTGCAAAAACCTTAGCTAAAGAATGCGGTGCGAATATAATTTCTATCAATCATCTTGCGTTTGATTGGGAAAATGAGCTTAAAAAGAGTGCTAAAATTTTGGCTGATAGCTTAAAATAAAGTAAAATAATGGTTTTTTTTGAAATTTCAAAACTCAATTACGCCTATGAAGATGAACTTGTTTTAAAAAATATCCATTTAAGTTATGATAGCAAGGATTTTTTTTCTGTCATTGGACCTAATGGGGCGGGAAAATCAACTTTGATTAAATTGATTTTAGGTTTGCTTGAAAACAAAAAACATAATATTAAATTTTTTTCCCTTGAAAAAAAAGACATAGGCTATGTCCCTCAACACAGCTTGGCTAATTCTCATTTTCCTGCAAGGGTGCTTGAGATTGTGCTTATGGGTTTAATCAGTAAAAAAAAATTTGGCTTTTATACAAAAAAAGATAAACAAAGGGCTTTAAACGCTTTGGATAAGGTTGGTATGAAAGAATTTTGGAATAAAAGAATCGATGAATTAAGCGGGGGACAAAGACAAAGAATTTTCATTGCAAGAGCCCTTGTTGATGAATGTAAAATGCTTATTTTAGATGAACCTACAGCAAGTGTTGATAGCAAGGGAGCGGTGCAGATTTTTGAGCTTTTAAATGATTTGCATCAAAAAGGTATCGGCATACTCGTTGTTTGCCACGATATTAATCTCGTGCTTGCTTATAGTGATAAGATTGCTTATTTGGACAAAGAACTCTTTTTGCATTCTAATACCAAAGAGGAGCAAAAAGGTGCGTTTTTAAAGCATTTATATGAAAAACACTCGCATTTTTGTGCTGTGGAAATGAGTTTAAATTCCTGTCTTAATGAAAATTGCGAGGACAGAAAAGCCTGTGAAGAAGAATTTGCAAAAAGGCAAAAAAGTTCTTTTAGGAGTAAAATTTTTAAACCAAAGTTTGAGATAAATCATGCTTGAGCTTTTAGGTTTTGACTTTTTTCAAAATGCACTTTTAGCCGCTTTTTTGGTGAGCATAGCTTGCGGAGTTATGGGGGCTTTGATTATGGTTAATCGCCTTTTTTCAATGGCAGGGGGCATCACTCATGGAGCTTTTGGGGGCATAGGGATTGCTTTTTATTTTTCTTTGCCGATTTTATTAAGCACAAGCATTTTTACCCTCTTTTTAGCCTTTTTACTCGCATTTTTAAGCCAACATTATGAGCATAGAAGTGATAGCATTATCGCTGTAATTTGGGCTTTTGGAATGGCTGTTGGAATTGTGCTGATTGATTTAAGTCCGGGCTATCAAAATGACTTAATGGCTTATTTATTTGGCAGCATTTTAGCTGTTTCAAAGTCTGATTTAGTGCTTATGTTTGGCGTCGATGGTGCAGTTGTAATGCTTATAATGCTTTTTTACAGACAATTTGAAATTTTAAGTTTTGATAAAGAATTTAGCAAGGTTAAGGGCATTAATACAAGTTTTTTTTATTATCTTTTAATCGCTATGATAGCCCTTTGTATCGTTATTTGTATAAGGCTTGTAGGACTTATTTTGGTCATGGCTTTATTGAGTATTCCAAGCTTTATTGCTGAAAATTTCACTAAAAATTTAGGACAATTAATGATTTTATCAGCTCTTTTAAGTATGCTTTTTTGTATTTTAGGGCTTGGATTAAGTTATTATCTTAATCTTGCAAGTGGTGCTTGTATTATAATTTTAGCTTGTATGGCTTTTGCCATTAATTTAGGATTTCAAAGTTTAAAAAGAATTTAAGAAGAAAAACAAGTTCTAAGCTAAGCTTGACTTTAATTTTTTTGTTTGCTGTTTTCTTTTTTAGCTTTAAAGGCTTGTTTTAAGAGGGTAAGGGTGCGAAATAGACCTTGAGGTGTATGTTTGGATTTTTATTTATATCTTGTGAATTCTCTGCTTGTTTGCAAGTTTCTTGTTCCTCATTAAAAACCCATTCTTTTTGGGACATTTTTTCTTTTAAATCCTTTGTTCTCTCACAAAATGGATAAATGAGCCAAACTTCTTTTGCACCATAAAATTTCGCATAGGCAAAGACTTGATACAAATCGCTTTGGGAAATGCCAAATTTCTCATCATTGTTTGGAATTTTCCATTTTGTATCTGCGATGATTTTTTTATGATTTTTTTCTATCAGTAAATCTGGCTTTAAAGGAAAAAGTCCTTGTTTGCCATCTTCTTGTTTGTCATCATTAACATCAATAAGCATGTTTTTATGACGCACTTGTGCTGTGATTTCTAAAGCGGGATTGCTTCTTTTAGGGTTGCTTCTTTTAAACATAGCAGCCACATAATCCTCAAAAAGCTTCTCCATAGGAAAGAGCAAGGCATAAGCTTTGTCCTCTCCTTGATAGGGTGTGAAAGTCTTTCCTTTTAAGAAAAGCTGACACCAAGAAAGCAAGTTCTTATAATAATCATAATGCCTTGTTTGCTGACATTGCAGAAAATCCTTTTTGAAATTTTTTGAAAATTCCACGCATTCTAATCTTTCTAAAAAATTTTTTATATCGGATTCGTAATTTTTTGTTTTGGTCTTTAATAAAGCAAGAGTGGATTTTATAAGACGATTTGCGGGATTGTTTAGGATAAATTCATTGCTTTGAGTGAAAAATCGCTCTTTGTGAATGAAGTTGTATTTTAAATTTTGAGCAAAAAGCAATTTGCCCTTAAGAAAAGTTCTATTTTCCTCAATGCTTACATAATCGCGTTTAAAACCCTTTTTAAAAATCATTTCAAGTTCTTGTAAAAACATAGAAATGAAAATATCAAACAAAGGCATTTTTTCGGATTTTAAAGAAGAGAGTCTGCTCTCTTTAAAAGGGCTATTTTTTAGAGTCCTAAGAAGTTCAATTAAAAGTAATTTGGGATTTGGAAATTTATCAGTTGGAAATTTATCAAAAGATGGTTTTAGACTTTGAATGTCGTTTGAATATTCAAATTTATAGGCTTTTTTGAGTTTCTCCTGCAGTTCTTGCCGGTGCATCATTTTTTGGCTTTCTGCTTCAGAATTTTTTAAGCTAGAATCATTGTTTTTGTTTTCTAAAACTACTTTTGGATAAATCTCCAAAACACCGCTTTTTGTCTCTATCAAGCCCACATAATTTTTAACCCTTAATCTCTCTTTGCTCTTAAAGCCCAAAAAGGAAGAATGATTCTCATCTTTTGCAAAACTTTCAAGCTCTTTATAAAATTTTTCAGCCCGATTTTCAAGTTCTTGTTTTTTAGCTTGACGCATTAGCTCCTCTTTGTCAAAGCTTTGATATTCAATAACTTCAGCTCTTATTTTCTTCATTTGCGTCTTTCATATCATAAATTTTTTGATACTTCTTCTTAGCTTTTTCCCGAATTCCATCATCAAAAGAAGCGATTTTATAAATTGTTTTATCCTCATCGCCCAGCTCTTTAATTTCTGATGTAAGAAAATCTTGATTTTCTTCTTCTATCATACCATTATCATTTAAAACAGCCTTTATCTTTGCATAATCCTCATAAAAATACTCTTGCAAAAGAGAGATAATTTTTGTTTTAAAGACCTGTTCTAAGTCCTCTAAATTTTTTATATCCATAAAAAAGGCATGTCCTATTAGGTGTTCTCTATCAAGCAAAAATTCTATACGTTCATTCATGGCTTTTAAGAGTTCATTGAGTTTAATTCCCTCTATTTCTTCTAATTTTTCTGGCTCTGGCATCATTTCAATGAACTCAAAGCGTCTGCGTAAAGCTGTATCCATGAAAGCTATGCTTCTGTCTGCTGTATTCATTGTGCCAATGATATAAAGATTCTTTGGCACTCCAAATTCCTCTTGACTATAAGGCAGTTTAAGCTTTATTTCCTCTTTCGCACCCATTCTTTTATCTTCTTCAATCAAAGTGATAAGCTCACCTAAAATTTTAGAAATATTTCCACGATTAATCTCATCAATGATTAAGATATAGGGGTGTTCTTTGTCATTTTCTGCTTTCTTACAAAGTTCTTTAAAAATTCCATTTTTGACTTCGTAGCTGATTTGTCCGCTTTTATTATCACTTAAATTAGGTTTAATTCCCTCAACAAATTCCTCATAAGAATAGCTTTGATGAAAGGTGATAAATGCAATTTGTCCTTTTTCTTTGAAGTCATTGAATAATTTTCTTGCCTCATTTCTATCTTCTTTGCTATAACCCAAAATCTCTAAAGCCCTATCAATAGTGCTATAGGTCTTTCCTGTCCCGGGAGGTCCATAGAGAATTTGGTTAAGAGTGGCATGACTTAACAACTTTGTCTCTTCCTTTTTATCAAAAAATTTTTTTTTAAATTCCTCTTTATCAAAGCTTTTAAGAAACTCAAAGAGTTCTATAAATTTATCAATAATTTTATCCTTATCCTTCTCAAAATCCTCACTCACTAAACAACAATGATCATCATCATAATCTTTAAAAAATTTAAAATTCTTCTCCTGTTCTATTGTTTTAAATATCTTAGCATTAAAATCTTGTGTTTCAAATTTCTGTGCCGCATGAATTTTTAACACAAAAGCCGGTATTTTCGCTGTATAGCAAAACCAGATATAAATTCCTTCTTGTAAAGAAAGCTTTGAATTCGTAAATTCTTCTCCTATAACATCTGCTCTAAAAAAGCTAACAGAGGGATATTTTGTTAGATTTCCGCTACCAAAATTCACGCGAGTTTTGTAACCAAGCTTTTCAACAAGTTTATCAAATCCTTCTTCTAATTCCCTGTGCTTTGATCCTGAAGTTGTCGCGGTTCCCTCAGTATTTCTGCAATCATCCACACGAGAAATAAAATCTCTTAAAAGTTCTATAAATCGGTTTCTTTCCTCTATTGTAAGAGTCATCTTATATCTCCTTAAAAAATTTTTCTTATTATAACAAAAAAACAAAATCAAGCAGAAATTTTGAAAGCTTAGCTAAAAGAACAAATAGTTACTAGTGAGGCTGTCCGCTCTCCTCACACCTTAAGAGCCGGGCAGTAATAATTAAAAATTATCCGGCACAAATGCATATTCAGTAATTGCTAGAGAAATTTATCACAAGATAAAGATAAAAATCAAGCAAAATCATAGAGCTTCATAGAATCTCTAAGGGATTCTATGAAAGCATAGAGTGAGGCTATAAACATAGCCTTTAATGAAGTTTAAAGCCAAGCGTGAGCGACGTATTTCACCCAAGGAATGCAGATGACTAAGGTTGCGACCAAATAAATCATACCAAAGATGAAGCCAAGCTTCCAAAAGTCTTTTCCACTCACATAGCCCGAACCAAACCACACAGGCGAAGGTCCCGTTCCATAAGGTGTGAGGATGCCCATAACACCGAGTGAAAGCATAAGATAGAGTGTCACCTCTCTCACATAAGCAGGGTCAGGATTCACACTTGCAGCAATGGTGATAAACAAGGCTAAAAGTGCAGTAACATGAGCTGTTGTGCTTGCAAAGAAGTAGTGGAGTAAATAGAAAAGCACGACTAAGATAATCATCGCTGTGCTTGGATCAACACCTTGCAAATTTGCTTCACAAAGTTTGCCAACAAACTCCAAGAATCCGACATTTTTCAAGCCTCCCGCTAAAGTTACAAGAGAACCAAACCACGCCAAAACATTCCACGCTGCTTTATTGCCGATAATGTCTTGCCAAGTTACGATTCCTAATAAAACCATAGCAATCATCACGGTGAGTGCAACAGCTGTAGCGTTAATGAAGCTGCCTCCAAAAATCCAAAGCACAAGGGCAAACACAGCCAAACCTAGCATAAGCCATTCTTTTAAAGTTGTTTTGCCAAGTTTTTCTAACTCATCTCTTGCCCATTGTGCCGCTTCTGCAGAACCTTTAGAAGTTGGAGGATAGAAAATGTAAGCCAAAAAAGGAGTGGCTAAGAATAAGATAATCCCACAAGGTAAAAATGCCATAAACCAGCCCATCCAGCTTATCACTTCAACGCCTGATTTTTCCGCTGTTGTCATCGCAAGGAGGTTTGGTGCAAGTCCGGTAAAGAACATTGAGCTTGTGACGCAAGTGGCAGCCAAAGACACCCAAACTAAGTATCCACCCACTTTACGTGGCTCTTTATCGGGAAGACTTCCAAGCATAGGAGGAATCGAGCTTACTATAGGATAGAGAGTCCCACCACTTCTTGCTGAATTTGAAGGGATAAAAGGAGCTAAAATTCCATCGGCAATTGCGATAGCATAGCCAAGTCCTAGAGTTGTCTTGCCTAAAGCACGAAGCAAAATGAGGGCGATTCTTCTACCAAGTCCGCTTTTTTGGTAACCAAGTCCTATCATAAAGGCTGCAAAAATCAGCCAAATGGTCGCATCTGAAAAGCCCGCTAAGCCCCAAGATATGGCTGCAGCAGGTTTGACATTTGCATCAACTGCCCCGCTTCCCGCAGGTCCTATTCTAAACCAAATACAAATCCCAACGCCAATGAGTCCGACCAAAGCCGGTGGTACAGGCTCTAAAATAAGCCCTACAACAACGCCCATAAAAATGGCAAAATAGAGCCACGCATTAAAACTAAGCCCATCGGGTGTAGGTAGGATAAAAATCACTACAGCCACAATAACCGGTAATAACAATTTGACATAATTCATTACCTAAATTTCCTTTCCTTTGTTTTTTATGATTGCTTTGAGGCAACACAAAATTTTAAACGCAATATTATATTACTTTAAACTTAAAATAATTTAATTTTAGAATGCAAAAAAATATTTGCATTAAACGATGTAAAATTAGCTTTTTTTGTAATTTTTTTAGGCTGTCTTGTTATGATATTGTTTTGTTTTTATTTATAAATATTTGCTTTATATTTTTATATTTTAAAAATCGTTTTAAATTTTTTGATGGCTTGATTAAAAAACAAAATTATTAAGATTAAATTTACAAAAAATTTTATTTTTGTGCTAATATTTTGAAAAAATTTAAAATTTATTGAGAAAGTCATTGATGTTTTGGTTGATTTTTTATTTTTTATTAGCCGTTGTGGTTTCTTTTATTTGCTCTATTTTAGAAGCGGTTTTGCTTTCTATCACGCCTTCTTTTATGGAAAGTTATGCTCGAAAACATTTAAAAAGCGGCAAAATCATCAAGCATTTAAAAGCAAATATCGACAATTCTATCGGTGCAATTTTAGTGGTCAATACCTTTGCTAACACCGTTGGTGCAGCAGGAGTGGGGGCTCAAGCTGTAGAAATTTTTGGCGAAACTTGGCAGGGTTTTGTGGCTTTGTTTATGACTCTATGCATACTTTATTTTTCTGAAATTTTACCTAAAACCATAGGGGCGACTTATTATAAAATCCTTGTTTTACCCGCGTCTTATTGTATTGTTTTTCTTTATTGTCTCACTTTTCCTTTGGTTTATATTTCAAGAATTATCACTTATGCATTTAAAAAAAATAAAAACAATCAAATGACTCGTGATGAAATTCTAGCCATTACGGAGCTCGGTGAAAAAAGCGGTTCAATCAATGAACTTGAAAGCGATATTTTAGAACATTTACTCTTGCAAAAAAATCTTAGTGTTAAAGACATTATGACTCCTAAAGAAAGAATTTTTGCCCTCGATGAGCAAACAAGCATTGAAGAATCCTTAAAAAAGCTTAAATTTTCTCGCATTCCTTTATACGATGAAAAAAATCAAATCAACTCTCTTGTCTATAAACAAAATATTTTGCAAAAAAGTCTTGAAAATAAAGAAAAACAAACATTAAAAAGCATAGCTAAAACAATCACAAAAGTGGATTCAAATATGGCTTTGCTCGATTTGTTAGAAAAATTTATCACACAAAAAGAGCATTTGTTTTTAGTTGTAGAAAAAACTCAAACAGAAAAAATCATAGGCATTGTGAGTTTAAATGATGTGATTGAAGCAGTGCTTGGGGTTAGAAATTTACAAAGGGAGGATTAAATGTTTCTTTTGATTCTTTATTGTCTTATAGCCATTGTTTTTACTTTTTTATGCTCCATTATGGAATCTGTTTTTTTAAGCATCACTCCTTCTTTTGTCAATAGTTTTTCTAAAAAAAATCCTAAAATCGGAGCTTATTTAAAATATCTTAAAAATAATGTCGATGATGCAGAAGGTGCGATTTTAGTGCTCAATACCTTTGCTACCACCGCTGCCGCCACAGGGGTTGGGATTGAAGTTGCCCATATTTTTGGTTTGCAATATCAAGCTTTAGGTGCGACCTTACTGACTATCATTTTGATTTATTTTTCTGAAATTTTACCTAAAACCATAGGAGCGACTTATTGGAAAAATTTAGCTGTTTATGTTATTTTAGGCATACATTATCTTTTAAAAATCACCAAACCCTTTGTGAAGATTGCAAAACTCATCACGCATTTTGTGAAAACAAGCGGGGACTTACTCATAGCACG
The DNA here is from genome assembly GCF_002104335.1 of Campylobacter cuniculorum DSM 23162 = LMG 24588. Classification (NCBI taxonomy): domain Bacteria; kingdom Pseudomonadati; phylum Campylobacterota; class Epsilonproteobacteria; order Campylobacterales; family Campylobacteraceae; genus Campylobacter; species Campylobacter cuniculorum. The sequence continues at coordinate 1,388,834 of NZ_CP020867.1, forward strand.
TGATGAAATTTTAATCGCAAGTCAAATGGGACAAAAGAGCGGCTCCATCTCAAAAAATGAAGAAAATATCATAGAAAATTTACTCCAGCTTAAAAATTATAAAGTTATAGATATACTCACACCGCGAAGTGTTGTCGTGGCTTTGCCTTATAATTGCTCTGTGCAAGAAGCTTTAAACACTCAAGGTCTGCATAATCATTCTTGCATTCTTGTCTATATGCAAAATCTTGATACCATCATCGGCGTCGTGCAAACGACAAAAATTCTAAAAACAGCAAAAAGCCACAAAGAGAAAAAAATTGTTGATTTGATGAAACCCGCTTATATCGTGCCTTCAAATCTCAATGTGCTCAATTTAATCAATCTTTTTATACTCAAACAAGAAAAGCTCTTTATCGTGCAAGACAGATACGCTCAATTTGCCGGAGTTGTAACCCTTGAAGATGCTATAGAAACGCTTTTGGGTAAAGAAATTGTTGATGAATTTGACGAGGCTGCGGATATGCAAAAAGTTGCCAAAGAAAAACTAGACCGCTTTAATTTTTTAAATAAAATCAAAAAGATATGATTGAGCCTTTTTCAAGGCTTAAATTGACAAATTTTCTTATCATTAAGCGGGTTTTTGTCAAATCTTATTGCAAATTTTTGATTTTATGACTTATTCTTAATTTTATAACTTAGGTTTTGAAATTTTTTGCTCTTTTATCATCACTTTGATTTTAATATAAAATTAAGATTTAATGTTAAAAAATTGATAAAATGTATAAAAAACTCATTTTTTTAATATTAACAATCCTTGCTTTGATTAAAGCATTTTAAATAAAATTTATCTATCAAAAGAATAAATGATGTTTTGATTTAAGAAATTTTAAAAGCAAAATTGAGTTAAAATTTAAAATCAATCACATTTTACAAAAAATAGCCCCCCCCCTATTTAAGAATGTTCTTCATCAAAAACAAAGTTCTCGTCACCAGACAATGCAAAAATAGATTTAAAATTTAAAGAAATTGATTTTGAGTTTTGTAAGGATAAAATATCAAATTTTAAATATTAAATTTTAGAATTTTACTTGTAAATTTTTTGCATTTTTTATAAAAATTTCTATAATTTATAGAATGAATTTATCAATTTATTTGTATAATTTTCATATTTGAAACTAAGGAAAAATTAATGAAAAAATATCTCTTAAGCTCATTTTTAGCACTCAATCTTTTTGCAAATGATTATTTTATAGAGCTTCATTTAAGTCCAAGTTGTGGTTGTTGTGAATCTTGGGCTGATTATATGCAGAAGAAAGACTATGAAATTAAATTTATCAAAACAAGAGATTTTTACAAAATTAAAGATGAATATCACATAAAACCACAATACCAAAGTTGCCACACAGGCATAATACAAGGCTATGTTATCGAAGGACATGTGCCTCAAAGTGCTATAAAATGGCTTTTAGAAAACAAACCTAAAAATGTGATAGGAATTTCTGCACCGGGTATGCCTTTGGGAAGTCCGGGTATGGAGCAAGGAGACAACACAGAAGAATATCCTGTCATTTTGCTTTTTAAAGATGGTTCGCACAAACTTTATGGGTATTTTAAAGGAGATGAGCTCACTCAAAAGGGATTGTAATTTAAATTTGGATTTGCAAACATTTATTTTTTTATCGATAGGCAATCCATCTATTTTTATATATTGAAACAAGTTAGATTTTTATCTGTTTAAATCTTTTTGCAAGATTGATAAATAAGCATTCGTTTTTTTAATGGCTTAAATTACGCCTAAAATATACCTTATAAATATGCTTCTTACCAAAAAACTAGAATCTTTGTAATAAAAAAAGTTAAAATACAATGATAAATACTGCATAAGAATTACAATAAAACTAATTTTTAACTCATTTTTAGTAAATCTCTTGTTTCAAGTGTTTTTAATATATAAGTCTTTTGTAAATTTCACCATTCTTTTTATAAAATTTAAGACTTAATAAGAAAATATTTTGTAGTTTATTTTTATATATGTTTTACAACATTTTTTTAAATAAAGTATTTTATTGTAATTTATTAATAAATTTTATAAGAATTTTGAGCAAGCTCTCTTAAAGAATAATCAGCAATTTTTTCATAGCTAAAACCTTCTTTGCTTAAAAAATCAAGCAGAATTTTTACCATAATTTTAGCAGCTTTGACAATTTCATCGGAAAGCTCAAAGCTCATTTCTTCTATACGCTTTGGAATGCAAGCTAGAATTTGGGTTTGAGGAAGGTCGCCGAGTAATTCTATGTATTGCAAGGTCTGAAGCATTTCTACTTCATGGGCACTTCCGCTCCAATGAATTTTTTTAGGCATAGCCTCATAAGGGAAAAAAAACACATCTCCTATTTTTGAATCATCTGCATCAATACAATCAAGCACTATCATTTTATCATATTGAACAATAATAGTGCTTAATTGCAAGGCTAGAGTCCCGCCATCAACAAAATCTATACTTGAAGTGGGATGAGAAAAACTATAATTTTTTTGGATTTGTTTGCAAAGATGAACGCCTAAGCCTTCATCTGCAAACATAATATTTCCAATGCCTAAAACAAGAAATTTCAATGTTTTTCTTCTTTGACAAATTTATATCCACTGACAATAGCATCTAAGCCACCATCTTTTCCTTTAACCGCATTAAAGACTGCCATATAAATATGCACAGGCACAAAAATCAAAATGACCCACATTAAAATTCTATGATAAGTCCTCACTTCAGCAAGTCCTCCAAGCATAGCCTCAATAGGTCTAAGTACATTATATAAAGTTCCTCCCAAACCCTCATGATAAGTGTGAGTATAAAGAACGAGTCCTGTTAAAATAATACCAAGAATCACCATATAAAAGAAAAAATAAGTTACAAATTGCAAAGGATTATAAACACCTCTTAAATGAGGATGTTTGCCTAAAAACATATAGAATTTAAGCTGCTGTATCCAAAGTTTGATATTAAAAATATCCAAAAAACTTATTCTTTCTTTGCGACTTATTTTATCGAAAAGAAAAAGATAAATTTTAAATATAATACAACCTATAAGAACAAAGCCTACAGCTTGATGAACTAAGCGGTATTTTGCTTGCATAAAATTCGTCGGCTCTCCTGTTTGTATAGGAGCTTGAAACACATAAGAAAGATAAAAACCTGTTCCTACTAGAATCACAATGCAAATGGCTCTAACCCAATGCGTCAAACGCAAACCTATACTAAATTCATATTCAGCTTTTCTTTGCAATTTTTGTTCTGAATTTTGATTTTGCATAAAAGCCCCCTTATACATTCACATTCACTTTATAATCATTCAAATGATTGCCCTTAGTATCCATAACATGAACTGAACAAGCTATACAAGGATCATAGGAGTGAATTTTTCTAATGATTTCAAGCGGTTGTTTTACATCAGCAATCTTAAGTCCAATCAAACATTGTTCATAACTTCCACCAACACCCTTTGAATCCTTTGGACTTGCATTCCAAGTTGAAGGCACAACAGCTTGCCAATTTTCAATGACACCATCTTTAATTCTACACCAATGACTCAAAGTACCACGAGGAACATTACCTATATAGCGACCCTTATATTCTTTGTTTTTATCAATCACATAAGGAGAACAAGTGCTCTCATCGACTTTTAAATTCTCTACTAAGTTATTAAAAGCTTTTAAAGTATTGTCTGCTACGATTTTTGCTTCCAAACAACGTGTCGCTGTTCTGCCTAAGGTGCTAAAAACTGCTTTTAAAGGAAGTCCTGTTTCTTTGAAAAAACCATCAACCACAGGAACGACATTTTTATTGCCCTTTGCATAATTCACAACAACATTTGCCAAAGGTCCCACTTGCATAGGCTCTCCATCATATCTAGGAGCTTTAATCCAGCTGTATTTGCCTTTCGTATCAAAGACCTTACTATGTGTATTTTGTCCGTGCTGATCTATGCTTTCTCCATCAATCAAACCTGTGTAATTTGGATTTGTTTTACCATCATAAGGATGTAAAGGCTCATCATCTGCATACCAAGAATGTGTAGCCTCTTCTGTGATTTTATCCTCTTCAACCTCATAAACTTTGCTGATATCACCATTTTTAATAATACCACTTTCAAAAAGCCATTCATCTTTTCCGATTTGAAATTCTTTAAAGGTAAAGAGATTGCTAACCCCGACATCATTTAAAACACTCGCTTCATTTGCATAAGCTTTTCCTGCCATAACTAAATCAGGATAATAAGCACGATTTACAAAATCCGCCACTTCTTGGAATTTAACCAAATACTCGCCCATTCTTGAAGGATTTAAAAGATCCATCACACAGGTTACTCCTCCTACGGTTAAGCTTTGCGGGTGAGGATTTTTAGCTCCAAAAATTGCCATACATTGAGCAACGATTCTTTGAATTCTTAAGCATTCAAGATAGTGAGAAAGAGCGATTAAATTTTCTTCCGGGCTTAAATGATAAGTTGAATGTCCATAATAAGCATTTGCAAAAGGTCCTAAATTTCCTTTTTCTACAAAAGTTTTGATTCTTTGTTGCACTTCTAAAAGTTTATCTGCACCCGTAGCATAAGGATTTGGCGTATATAAAAAGGCTATATCACTTGCTTTTTTTACATCGGCACTCAAAGCACTCACTATATCCACCCAGTCAAGAGCATGGAGTTGATAAAAATGCACTATATGGTCATGTAAAAATAAAGCCGCATTCATCAAAGTCCGAGTCAGCTGTGCGTTAAGTGGCGGAACGATTCCTAAGGCATCTTCAACGGCAACAATTCCTGCTTTATAATGAGAAAAGGTGCAAACTCCACAAATTCTTTGCGTCATAAAAGCCACATCTCTAGGATCCCTTCCCTTGACAATCACCTCAATACCACGCCATAGAGTTGAACCTGAATAAGCCTCTTGAACAACATTATTTTCATCAATAATAACCTCGACTCTTAAGTGTCCTTCAATTCTTGTAATAGGATCTACGATAATTTTTTGACTCATTTTTATTCCTTATCTTTTTGTGTAGAAGATATAACAGCATGTGCTGCAATCGCAACTCCGGTAAGACAAAGCACCCCGATACCAATTTTATCTGAAACACTATCCGCACCAAGCCCAAAAACCGTATCAAATTTATGCGAAGCCATAGGCTCTTCAAAAGGTCCCATTGCGTCCCAAAAACTCGGTTCAGAACAGCCGATACAGCCATGTCCGGCTTGAATAGGCCAAGACGTGTGTTGATTGAATCTTTCTCTTGAACAATTATTAAAAGTATAAGGTCCCTTACAGCCTACTTTATAGAGACAATATCCCTTTTTAGCTCCTTCATCACCAAAAGCTTGGACAAATTCACCCGCATCAAAATGTCCTCTTCTCTCGCAAAGGTCGTGAATTCTAAATCCATAAGCCCATTTTGGACGATTATAGACATCAAGGCTAGGAAGCTCTTTGAACAATAAAAGTTGCAATACATTACCCACAATATTTTTTTCACTTGGAGGACAGCCCGGCACATTAATCACAGTTTTATTTGTAACCTTACTTAAAGGTTGAGCATTACTCGGATTTGGTCTTGCTGCTTGAATTCCGCCAAAAGAAGAACAGGTTCCTATAGCTAAAATAGCCTTAGCATTATTAGAAGCTTCTTGTGCAATTTTATAACCTGTTTTTCCGTGTGGTCCAATGGTTAAATAAGATTCTGTATCTCCCATAGGAATTCCACCCTCAACCATTAAGACATAATTGCCTTTATGTTTTTCCATTGCACTTTCTAAATTTTCTTCAGCTTGCCAACCACTTGCAGCCATAACTGTTTCGTGATATTCTAAAGAAATATAATCAAAAATCAAACTATCAATCGTTGGAGTATCACTTCTTAATAAGCTTTCAGAACAGCCTGTGCATTCAGCCATATGAAGCCAAATCACAGGCAATCTGTCTGCAAGTTCAGCTGCTCTTGCCACCATAGGTGTTAAACTAGCTGGCAATGCTAAAAAGGCTGTCATAGCTCCTGCCCATTTCATAAAATCCCTTCGCGTAAAACCTGCTTTTTCTAAAGCCTTTGGAATAGAATTGTTAGATTTTAAAGAAGGAAGCTTTTCAAGCTCTGCTAAGCGAGACTTAATTTGCGTATAATCAACCATTGCTTCTCCTTAAATTATTATTTTAAATTATTCTCTAATATAATAAAGTAAAAAATTTTAAAACTAGATTAAAAATTTAAATTTATTTTAATTTTTAATTTATTGTTATAAGCCTTTTTTGAGTTTGCGTATCAAAAATCTTGCAGGATGAATGCAGGATACAAAATCCTTAAAAATTCCTAAAGGTTCATTGTTGATTAAAGCACAAAGATAACGAGCTGCTAAAACACTCGTGCTAAAAGCCCTTGAGCCGTGTGCGAAATTAAGATACAAATTAGGGATATTTTGAGGTGGAATTTGAGGCTTGTTTTTAGTCCATAACAAAGCTTTATAATTTTGTTTATAAAAATTTTCATCATAAGCAGCCCCAATTATAGCAAATCTATCGCTTGAATAAGACCTAAAACCCACTTTTGAACCTTTAATTTCAAGTTTTTCATCACCTTTTAAAAATTCTTTAATATTTTTTAAATTTTCATCATCATCGCTATTTTGAGGCAAAGGATTAGAATTAAGCCTATCATAACTTGCACCAATTACTTGCAAATCATCTTTTGCAGGACATATATAAGCCTTAGAAGAAAGAGCAAATTGTGTGTCGCAAAAGGGTTTTAAATGCGTTACTTGTCCGCGAACCTTACTCAACTTCATTTCTTCATAGGCTAAAAAGTCTTTTGTATCCGCTCCCATTGCGTAGATTAAGATTGAAAAATCTTCTTTTTTTAAATTGTTTTTGAACTTTAAAATGAATTTTTCGTTTTCATACTCAAAGCCTATAAATTCGTGATTAAAATATAATTTCGCCTCGCTAAGTTTAAACAAATCTGCAACAATTTTTTTAGGAGAAATTGCCCCTGCATCTTCTAAAAAAGCTTGATTTTTCTCAATTTTAAACAAGATATTTTGACTTTGAGCTAAAAATCTTTGCTCCATAGCCAAAGTATGGGCAAATTCAAACACTCCATTGAGATTTAAATTAAGAATTTTTTTATAAAAACGACTCGCTTCAATCAAAGCATTTTGCGAGAATTCTCCTAAAGCAACTTCAGGTTTTAAAATCAAAGAGCTTAAAATTCCACTCTCATTTCCGCTCGCACCTTGATTTAAAATTGAATTTTTTTCAAAAACACTCACTTCAAAATCTCTAAGTTTAAGCTCATAAGCTAGAGTTGCTGCACAAATTCCAGCTCCTATAATGGCAATTTTTTTATTAGGAATGCTTTGCATTACTCTTGCAAAATACGCTTCTTTGTCGCAATTTTGACTCTTTGGCTGAAATTTTGCCCTTATCATCTCTCTTTTTTTAAAGCCTCGTATTTTCTCAACAATAAAGCCATAATTTTTAAGATTTTTTTGCAAAAAACTCGAAGCAGAAAAAGTTAAAATTTGGGCATTTTCTTTAGAAAGTCTTGCCAAATGAGGCATTAAATCTTGCTCAAACATTGCTTTATTTTTACGTGGAGCAAAGCCATCTAAATACCAAATATCCGCTTGAAATTCAAGTTTTTTTAAAACACTCACATCATCAAAAATAAGATCTAAAAAACAATTTTTAAAATAAAAACGATAATACCCATGTTTGCATTTAGGATAAAAGAGTAAAAATTCCTCTAAATATTCTTTAAATTCTTCATAAATTCCAAGTTTTTTGTAGCATAATCTTAATTCTTCTTTTTCTATATAAAAACCCTCCACACTCACATAAAAAAGCCTTTTGGGAGCTTTTTTAGACTTAAAAAATCTTTGCAGGGTTAAAAAGAAATTTAAACCTATGCCAAAACCGAGTTCAGCAATGATAAATTCATCTTTTTCATCCCAATCAAAAGCTTCACTATAAATATATTTGCTTTCATTTATGCCATCATTTGAGTTAAAATAAAAATCATCAAAATCTAAAGAAAAAGGCGTGTTATTTTTAAAAACCAAACGAGCTTTTTTCACTAGAAAAACCTTTCTATAAAGAATTTAAAAATCACAAAAATTTAAATCAATTTCAATCTTCAAAGATTCATCAAAATTTTTTTTAAACAGAAATTGAGTATTTTTAAAACTAAAATTTTCTATCGGTTGTTATAAAAATAACCATCAACCCCATCAGCGACGCCTCTAGCTAAAAGTTCTTGGAAATTTTTATTTGCAATTCTTTTTCCTTCATTAGGATGCGTAATATAACCAATCTCAATTAAAATTGCGGGCATTTGAGCCCCAACTAAAACCCAAAACGGAGCTTCCCTTACACCACCATCGACAATTTTGTATTTTTTACGCGTTTGGCTTAAAACTCCTTTTTGAATATCGATTGCAAGTTTATTTGATGAAACAATTTTTTCGCGATTTAAGAAATTTAAAATGCTTTGTTTGGAAAAATAATTCATTTCTTCAAAATCGCCTTGATTTTCTTTTTCAGCGGCATTTTTACTTCGCTGACTCCTTGCAGGAGATAAAAAGAAAGTTTCAAGACCTTCCGAAGTTTTGGCTTTGGAATCACTTGCGACTGCATTAGCGTGAATGGATAAAAATAAATCCGCTTTTTTATCATTTGCAATTTTAGTTCTATCTCTAAGATTGATGAATTTATCTTTATTTCTTGTATAAAAGACCTTATAACCTCTTTTTTTAAGTTCATTGCCAATTTTTAAAGCAGTATTTAAAACAATATCCTTTTCTTTCAAATTTCCCTTTAAAGCTCCGCTATCCTTGCCTCCATGTCCTGCGTCAATGACTATGACTTTACCTGATTTAAAATTTGAGTTAAGCGGATTTGTGTTTAAATTTTGTTTTGAACTTTGTTCTTGAGTTTTTTTATTGTTTGGGGTTAAATTTTCTTGATTTAAATTTGAAAAATAAATTTTTAAATTTTTATTTTTTAATTCTTTAGAGAATTCAAAATCCTTAGGTGAGCTAAGCACTATGCGGACAATTTTAGGATTAAACTGCGTAATTGTGATGAATTGTTGTCCAAAATTAAAATTTCTAGCTCCGCCTTCTAAAATTCCTTCAAAGCTTATGATTTTTCTAAAAAGTTTATTGTCTTTAGTGCTAAGTACAGAAAGTTCATCGGCACTTAAATCTTTGTTTAAATTCAAACTCACACCTTCTGAAAACTTCGTAGTTTTCAATACATAAAGTGGTTTTTCCTGTTTTTTTTGTGCGGTTTGTGTTTGAGTTTTTTGCTCTTTTTGAGGCTCTTCTTTGGAATTATTTTTTGTCTTTTGAGTTTGATTTGCTAAAATGGTAAAAGTTTTTTGATTGAAATTAAGATTGAGAGGAATTTTTTCTTTAGAGCGTATAACCATACGAATGGTTTTGGGATTATATTGCGAGAGAGTGATGCTAAAATCATCGAATTTATAATCCTTTTTACCCCCTTCTAAAATGGCTTCAAAATCCATAATATAACGAAAATTATTTTTTTCATCAAGAATAATGGTTTTAATATCATTTTTTTCTAAGTTAAAATCAAGCCAAAGCTCCACTCCTGCTTGAATTTGTTTCGAATTTAAAAGATATTTTTTTTTAGAATTTTCTTTTGCTGCGGTTAAAATGAGTTTTTCATCATTATTTGGTGTAAAAACAGCATTTTGTGCTTTCATTTCTTGAGTAGAAATTTGCCTTAAAGTATCGATATTCATATCGCTCATACCGCTTTGTTTAAGCTCATTAACATAGCTTGTATCGTCTAAATTTAAAACACTACAACTGATTACAAGTCGTTTTAAAACTTCGATTTTTTCTTTTTCATTTTCATTAATCACGCTTTGTATATAAAAACTTTTGAGCTGATGATGAAATTTGATTTGAGTGTTATATTTTGAAGTGAGAAAATTCTTATCAAAATATTCAAGCTCTTTTTCAAAGGCTCCAAAACAAAGATTTATCAATATAAAAATCGAAAATAAAATTTTAAACATCATTCCCCATTAACAAGTTTATCCATAAGCTCTTTAACGCTAATCAATTTTTCTAAACGATAACCATTTGCACCCGTGAAAAAAAGCCCCGTTTCTTTTTTACCTGCCCAAGCATCAAAAAGCCTATCAGCAATGCAATATCCTACTTTAGTTGCTTCTTTTCCGCGTCCGCAAGGAGCAACACAATTGCTCGTGCAATTAATCTTTGGTCCCATTCTTTTATCAACCAAATCAAGCAAATGAGTTCGAATCCCCCTTGCAGGATAACCCACAGGAGATTTGATAAGTTCAATATCCTCTTCTTTACAAGCAATTAAAAGCTCTTTAAATTCAGCACTCGCATCACACTCAAAAGTCCCTATGAAACGCGTCCCCATTTGCACTCCACTTGCTCCTAAAGACAAAACTTTTTCTATATCTTTTTTATCCCAAATTCCTCCTGCAGCAATGATAGGAAAAGAACCCCAATTTTTAGCCTCCTCGACTACAGGCTCAATCAGTTTTTCAAGTTGATAATCCGGATGCAAACATTGCTCATAAGTAAAACCTTGATGCCCTCCGCTTTTAGGACCTTCAAGCACAACAGCATCGGGCAAACGATTGTATCTTGATGACCATCTTTTACAAATGATTTTTAAAGCCTTAGATGAAGAAACAATAGGCACCAAAGCCACATCGGGAAAGTCCATACTAAATTCGGGTAAATTTGTAGGCAAACCCGCTCCCGAAACAATGACATTAAAACCCACTTCACAAGCATCTTTGACTATTCTTGCATAATCATTGCTTGCACATAAAATATTACAACCCAAAGGTGCATTTGCACAAATTTTTCGAGCATTATTGATAATACTTTGCAAACCTTTTTTAGAATAAAAATTTTCACTTCCATAAGGCTTGAGATTGAGCTGTTTATCCACATAAGCAAGATTCTCATAATATCCTGTTCCAACAGATGAAATAATACCAAGCCCACCATTTAAGGATACAGCTGAAGCAAGTTTATCCCAACTAATGCCTAATCCCATTCCACCTTGAAAGATTGGATATTTAATCGTGTGTTTTCCTATTTTTAAGGGTTTTAAATCCATTATTTAACCTTTAATTTTGCAAATTTTCTCTTACCTACTTGTAAAATGTATTCCCCCACTCCAAGCTGCATTTGTTCTTCTTGAGTTTTTTGTGAATTAACACTCACTGCCTTTGCACTGATTGAACGTCTTGCAGCAGAGCTTGAATTTTCTAAACCGCATAATACTAAAGCCTTAACAAGCCAAATTTCACCCTCCACTTCAAATTCAGGCATAGAACTTGGCAAAAGATTTGCACAATGAATTCTATCAAATTCAGCCTTTGCTTGCATTGCCTCTTCTTGATTGTGAAATCTTTGTGTGATTTCAAGGGCTAAATTTTCTTTAGCAATTTTAGGATGAAGTGAGCCTTTTTTAACCTCCTCTTCTATCTTTTGAATTTCACTCAAACTTTTTTCACTCAAAAGCTCATAATACCTAAACATCAATGCATCGCTAATGCTTAGAATTTTAGCATACATATCATCAGCTTTTTGAGTCACTCCTATGTAATTGTTTAAACTCTTACTCATTTTATTGACCCCATCTAATCCCTCAAGTAAAGGCATCATCATAATAGCCTGTTCTTTTCCAACATTATAAATTCTTTGAAGCTGTCTCCCCATTAAAAGATTAAATTTTTGGTCTGTACCTCCCATTTCAATATCACATTTTAATGCCACACTATCATAACCTTGAAGCAAGGGATATAAAAATTCACAAATCGAAATAGGACTTTGCTCCTTAAATCGCTTTGTAAAATCATCGCGTTCAAGCATTCTTGCCACACTAAAAGTCGCACTAAGCTCTATGATACCCGCTGCACCTAAGGCATTGAGCCATTTAGAATTAAATTCAATTTGAGTTTTTTTCCTATCAAGAATTTTAAAAACCTGTTTTTCATAGGTTTTAGCATTTTCTAAAACTTCTTCTTTATCCAGCTTTTTTCTTGTCGCATTTTTTCCGCTAGGATCGCCAATTTGCCCCGTAAAATCACCGATTAAAAATTGAACGATGGCTCCGTGTTTTTGCAAAAATGCCATCTTGGATAAAACCACACTATGCCCTAAATGCAAATCAGGAGCAGTTGGGTCCATACCGATTTTAACATAAAAATTTTCGCCTTTTTCATAGTAATTTTTGATTAAATTCTCAATTTTTTCTTCATCAATAATTTCCACACAAGCTCTTTTAACTTCTGCTAAAATATCTTTTAAATTCATTCTAAACCACCTTCTTTATATGCGTCATTTAAGGAAGTAAAATCCAAAATTTTATAACTTGATTTCAGTCTATCGCGGACATTTTCAACTTTGAGATTGTTTGGAATTTCTATAGTGATTTCAAAATAATCCATTGCTGAATAAGAATTACTCGATAGATTGATGGTCAATAAATTAATTTGCATTTTAGCAAGTAAAACTAAAAATTCGGCTAGAATTCCTTTTTTATTTTCTAAAGAAAAAATCACTTTATATTGTTTTGGGATATTAGAATCCCATTTTATAAATATCATGTCTTTATTTTCATTAAGCATTTGTTCAGCTTTATCACAGAGTTTATGATGCACAATTGCGTTTCCGCCTTCAACAAAAGCAATGATAGAATCGCCTTTTTTAGGGTGGCAACAATAATCAAATTCCACATTAGAAATTTTGTTATTAGAATAAAATAAAAAATGTCCGATTTTTTGTTCCCTGATTTCATACCTATTAAACCAAGATTTTTTAGCATATTTTTTGAGGGCATTGACTATATCTTCAAAATAAGCATTATCGCTAGAAATTTGATGAATTCTACGCCCTAAATTTTCTTTTTTAATCCAATCTTCAATCTGCTCTTTATGTGTGCGAAAAACACAACAAAGCATATTAATCGCACTCGTAAAATCAATTTCTCTGATTTTTTGTTTGCAAAATTCTCTAATGTTTGCTTTAGCCTTGCCTGTTTTAACACTATCTATCCAAGAACAACGATAAAATCTTTCATCTGTAGTTACAATACGAACTATATCTCCATTTTTAAGCTCTGTTAAAAGGGGAACTTTGACACGATTGACATAGGCACTTTTTGCATGCAAACCTATCTTAGTATGCACTTCATAGGCAAAATCAAGCACCGTTGCACCGCGTGGAAGGGTAAAAATCTCGCCCTTAGGAGAATACACAGCAATATCCTCAACATAAAGGCTATCTTTAGCATATTCGTAAAGCTCGATGGCATTATAATCTTCTGCATTTTCAAGCTGATTAGCATTTTGCATAGAAATATCAGTAAGCCAATCCAATTTTGGAGCCGCGATACTGCCCTCTTCTTTGTATTTCCAATGTGCAGCAATTCCAAATTCGGCAATCTTGTGCATATCAAAAGTACGAATTTGAGCCTCAATAATATTTTTTGTATCAAAAAGTGTGGTGTGAATCGTTTGATAGCCATTTTGTTTAGGTAAAGCGATATAATCTTTAAAACGCGAGATTAAGGGATTAAAATTTGTATGCAAAATTCCTAAAGCCAAATAACAATCAGAAATTTTATTGACTAAAATTCTCACCCCTAATAAATCAAGCACCTCCTCGATACCAACGCCCTTTCTTTGCATTTTAAGATAGATAGAATAGCTGTGTTTTATACGCTTTTGAATTTCAAAAGTGCCCTGTCTGAAACCATTGCTTAAAAATAATAATTCAATTTTAGATATAAAATCATTCAATCCAAGTTGCATTTGCTGATTTTTTGAGTTGATATAATTATAAATTTGTTTATATTCATCGGGCATTAAATATTTAAAACTCAAATCTTCTAAATAATTTTTAATGCTTGAAATTCCAAGTCTGTGTGCAATAGGAGCATAAACAACTAAGGTTTCTTCACTGATTCTTTTTTGTTTATCCTCTCTTAATGCCTCTAAAGTGAGCATATTGTGGAGTCTGTCGCAAAGCTTTACAATCAAAACTCCCACATCTTCTATACTTGCTAAAAGCATATTTCTAAAGGTTAGTGCGGATTTGGTGAGATTTTTTTTTGATTTAGAGCTAATAAGATTATCTTCTCTAATTTCTATGATTTTAGTCAATCCCAAAACAAGCCTTAAAACTTCAGAACCAAATTCTTCTCTTAGTTCCTCTTCAGTGCAATCAGTATCCTCAATCACATCGTGTAAAAGTGCCGCCAAAATAGTCGGTCTGCTATCGCTTAAAAATCCTACCAAACTCGCCACTAAAATAGGATGCACTGCATAGGGCTCACCGCTTTTTCTCAATTGTCCTTGATGATAAGCAATACAACGTTGCACCGCTTTTTCTAAAACCTCATCTTTTTCACAGACCCGGTAAAGAATTCTTTGTGCATTTTCTAAATTTCTACAATTTTTAATCTCTTCGATTAATTTTTCAAGTAAAAATTCTTCATCAAATGTTTTCAACTAAACCCTCTAAAGTGATTTTGCTTTCTGCAATTTCATAGAGTGCAATATCTGCTAATTTGAATTTATTTTTATCAAGTTCAACCAAAGGCATAGCTCCATCAGCAAGCTGTTCAGCTCTTTTTGCGACCACTAAGGCAAGATGATAGCGGTCATTTCCCATTTTTTCTAAAGCTTTAGCAGCTATTTGTTCGATTCTTTGCATAATTTCTCCTTTATTGATTTTTAACGATAGAACAAAGACTTGTATCGCCTTGAAGAATTTTAAGCAAATTCCCCTCTTTAAACATATTGCAAACGACGATAGGAAGCTGGTTGTCCTTAGCTAGGGCTATGGCTGTATCATCCATAACTTTAATATTATCTCGCATAGCCTCATCATAACTTAAGCTGTTTAAAAATACAGCATCACTAAATTTTTTAGGATCTTTATCATAGACTCCATTGACCTTTGTAGCCTTAATCACCATTTGCGCCCCAATCTCAACTGCTCTTAAAATTGCTGTAGTATCTGTAGTAAAATACGGATTTCCTGTCCCCGCAGCAAAAATCACAACGCGTCCTTTTTCCAAATGCCTTTGAGCTCTTCTCATAATATAAGTTTCACAAAAAGCCTCCATTTTAATCGCACTTTGCACCCTCACCTCAAGTCCATAACTCTCTAAGGCTTCTTGAATGGCTATAGCATTAATCACCGTTGCAAGCATACCCATATGATCTCCACTTGTTCGCTTAATGAGTCCGCCTTTTGCAGCCGAAACACCGCGTATGATATTTCCTCCGCCTATAACGATACCCATTTCGATATGATTTTCTATTAAGCTCTTAATTTCTAAAGCGATGAATTTTAGGATAGAATTTTCAATGCCAAAGCCATTATCTCCCGCTAAAGCCTCTCCTGAAAATTTAACTAAAACTCTTTTTTTATCTTCCATAATCTCCCTCTCCTTAAATTTAGTAAGATTATAGTTTAATTTGTATTAAAATTAGCTAATTTAGACTGATTAATTCTAAAGGATTGATATGAAAATTTTTTTGAGTCACTTCAAAAGTTAAATCATTTTTGATTCTTCCAAGCACAGCACCTTTTTTAATATTCTTACCCGCTTTTATAGTCGGTGCGATTTTATCAAGATGGGCATAAATTGTATGCACTCCATCGCTATGCTCAACAATCACAACTCTTTGAAGCATACTTGTATCTTTAGCAAAAACAACCTTTCCATCTAAAACACTTTTAACCGTTGCATCAGATTTTTTACTTCTTAAAACCACATTTTCATTAAAAATTTTAATATTATAAATGGGATCAACATAATTTCCAAATTTTTGTTTAACAACAAAAGAATCAAGCGGGGCTATGGTTTTTTTACCTGTGTATTTTTTAATATTTGTGCCTTGATAACTTGAACCGATTTGTCTTATGGTTTGATTATTATTTGGTACTTTTGAGATGTTTTGATTCGCTGTCTTTTTTTCCTCTTGTTCTTTATTTTCTATGATTTTAAGTTGATTTAAAGTATTTCTAAGTTCATCTTGCTGGGCTTTTAAATCTTCAAGCTTTTTAGTGTAGATGGCTCTATCAGTTTTTTGTTTATTGATTTCATCAACTTGTTTTTGTCTTAAATCTCTAAGCTTAGAAATTTGCTCATTGTAATTTTTAAGACTTAAATGAATGTTTTTAATCTGCTCTTGTTTCTCGTCAATCAAACGACTCACCTCCTCATAATTTTTAGACAGATTAAAAATTTCCTCTCTTAAAACCTTATCCACATTTTCTAAAACCTCAAAAGCCATAAAACTTTCCTCACTTTCAATATAGCCTTGTGGTATAGGCAAATCATAAGCAAAATCTTTAGCGATGAGTGAAACAAGCTTATTTTCCATCAAAGCTTTGTTTTGAAGCAATTCTTTGTTTTGATTGTTGAGTGTATTGAGTTCTTTATTTTGTAATTTTGCACTTTCTTCGAGCTTTGAAGTTTGGGAATTAAGAGTTTGAATTTGCAAACTTAATTCCTTTAAGCTTTTTTCGCCATTTAAAATATCACTTGCTAAATCTTCTAATTTTTTATTCAATTGTTCTTGTATGCGTTTGTTTTCTTCTAAATTTTTAGTCTTTTCGTTGATTGTGCTCGCTAAAATAAAGGTCAAAATACAAGATAAAAATAAAACAAACCTCATCTTTTCACCCTAAACATAACAAAATTGACACACATCAAACAAACAAAGAGAGTGGCAAGAAAAATTCCACCCAAATGCACAATAAAATTCACAGGAGGCAAAACAATATCCACAGCTTTTAAGCTCTCTTGTATGAAAGTAAGATTATAAAAACGGGTAAAAAAAAGCAAAAGAATTAAAAAAGAAATGAAACAATCCACAAAAACCACACGATAGAGCATAAAAGAACGAAACCAAAAAGGTGCTCCAAACAAACACATAATTTCCACCCTTTGAGTGTGTTCATAAAGCCAAATTCGCATTTGTTTTAAAAATAGCACAAAACTAAGTAAAATGATAATGAATAAAAACAACCAAAACACAAGCTTAACCAAAACAAGCAAAGAATAAATTTTGTCATGAGTTTTAGAAAAGGTTTCAACTTTACTGATGCCATTTATACTCAAAAGCTGATTTTTTATTGTGTTTAATTCGCTTTGATTGGGCAAATGATTAAGTTTTATGCTATAAAATTTTGGTAAAGAATTTCTTAAAATCTTTAAATTTTTATCTGAAATGTCTTTTTTTAGTCTTTCGATTAAATCCTTAGGGTCTAAAATTTCAAAACTTACAAAAGAAGAAATTTTTGTCTTTATTATATTTTCATCAAGATTTGAAGTGCTTGTAATGATGATATTATAGTCTTTATTCACAAGTTTTTCATAATAATTTAAAGTTGAATTCGTAAGCAAAATAAACTCAAAAGCAAACATCATAAAAAGCAAAGGTAAAATCAAAGAGATATGTGTTTTAAAAAATTTCATTCATTTTTCCATTTTCTATATTAAATCTTCTATAATTAAGTCTTAAATTGCTAGGAATTCTGTGAGTGACAACCACAACACAAGTGTTTAAAAGCTCTCTAGCAGATTTTAAAAGCGTCCAAATAATATCCGAAGAATATTCGTCTAAATTTCCAGTAGGCTCATCACAAAGCAAGAGTCTTGGATTGTGAGCTAAGGCTCTTGCCATCGCGACTCTTTGTTGCTCCCCTCCTGAAAGCTGGTCGGGTTTTTTATCGGCTTTAAAAGTTAAATTGACATGCTTTAAAAGCTTTGCAGCTTGTTCTTTACAAACCTTTTTGCTATAACCTTTAATCATCAAAGGAAGCATAACATTCTTTTCTACGCTGTATTCTTGAATGAGCTTATAATCTTGAAAAATGATTCCTATCTTTTGACGCAAGGCTAAAAGCTCTAAATTTCCTATGTTTTTCATAGATGTTTTACACACTTCAAGCTGTCCTGAAAGCAATTCTAAATCCCCATAAAAAGACTTTAAAAGTGTGCTTTTTCCACTTCCACTTTTCCCTGTGATAAAAACAAAATCATCGTTTTTAAAAGCAAAACTTGCCTCTTTAATCACAAGTTCATCATAACCTAGAGTCAATCGTTCTGCTTTTATAAGATAGGGCATTCATTTTCCTTACAATTTTTTGTATTCATAATTTTGCTTTATTTTTGCTTAAAATTCAAGCAAAATTTTAAATTTTTATGAAAAATTTTCAAAAATTTGTTGAAGCCTTTTCATAGCCTTTAAATTTTCTTTGGTTTTAAAAGGTTTTTTAAAAACAAAGTTCAAATCCTTACCTAAAAGTAAATAGAGCTTTTCAGGTTTATTAAAAGAACCCAAGCTGATTTTAACGAGCAAAGTGCCATCATCGAGTCTATAAAAATTTTGAAAATGCAAGAAAAAATCCTCTTCTTTAAAAGTTTGATTTTTAAGCTCTTTTTGCAAACACGTTAAATTATATGGAGTGAAAGTTAAAACCTTTAAATTCGGCTCATCTGTTTTTTGATTGTCATTTTCTAAATTATCTAAATTCCAAACGCTTAAATCATAAATATTTTTGTTTTGTCTTTTCCATCTGTCTTCATACTTGCTTGAAATTTCTAAATTTTCGTTCTTTTTAAGAGAAAATCGAGGGCTTTGAAATTCCAAAAAATTTTTAAGTGCAAAATCAAAATACTCCAAACTATCCGTTCTAAGCTCAAAAACTCCATTCTTTGTAAGCACCCTTGCACATTCTTTACAAAAAGCTTGACTTATGATGCGTCTGTGTGGTTTTTTATCCCAAGGCACAGGAAAATGTAAAAAAATTTTTTCTGCACAATTTGAATTTAAAACACTCATTAAAAGCCTTGCATCACTTTGAATGAGTAAGATATTATCATAATTTTTTGCAAGTTTTGCAACTTGAGTTAAACATGGGGTATAAATTTCCACTCCAAGCATTAAAATTTCGGGGTTTTCTCTGGCTTGATAGAGCAAATGTCTGCCCGACCCAAAGCCTATTTCTATATAAATTCTTTTATTTTTTAACTTTTCAATCAGCTCATCAAAATCATTAACAATGCAAGCAGTCTTTTGCAGCAAAGCCTTATGTTTAAAAGATTCACTTGTCAGCTCCTCGCAAAAATTCTCTTTAAAAACTTCTAAAGCCTTTTGCAAATAACTCATTTGAGAGGGTTTAGAATGCTTGTCTGCTTTAATGATAAACTCATCTTGCTCTTTTTTAATCTGCAAAAAAAATTTTTGTTCCTCCACCTGAACAAAAACAAGAATAATGTTTTCATTTGCAGCCTTCCAAAGCAATTTAACCCCATTTTTTTCAAAAGGCAAATCAAAAGTTTTGATTTTTTTTGCTTTGAAATTTGGCATTATTGTCCCGCTTTAACCCTTTTTGAAGGTGCTGATTCATTTCCTGCTAAATCAACACTTATGACTTCATATTCATATTCAATTCCCGGTAAAGCCTTAATGTCTTTGAGTCTTTTTTCTTTAACACCCTTAAAAATTACAGGAGAATCTCCTCCATAACGTTTGATGATATATTCACTCGCTCTATCATCATTATCCACCCATTCTAAATTAATACCATCACTTGCACTTTGAGCTAAAATGATGCTTGGTGCAGCAGGAAGTCCCAAAGTTTTACCCTCTACACCTTCTTTAGGCATAGGGCTTTCAAGGGCATCTTTATCCACTTGAGTGATTTTATAATACTTGCTTTTTCCAACTTCATTAACAAGATCTTCATAATGATTAGAATCCGTTTGAGCCAAAAGAGTATAAGGCAAGAAACTTGAGCTTGTGGAATAAATTTTATAATAAGAAAAATCCGCATCATTTGAAGCATTCCAAGAAAGAGAGATTTTATTTGATAAATCTGTACTTGCTTTTAAGCCTTCCACTTGCGACGGCAAAGCCTTGCTTGTAGAGCTTAAAATTTCACTCGGCTCACTTTCAATCCCATCAAAACTTATTGCAAAGATTCTATAATCAAAACTTTCATTGTCCTTCATATCTGTATCGATATATTCAGCATTGAGACGATTTTTAAGCTTGGCTATTGTTTTAAATTGATTTTCACCCATTTTTGTTCTTTCAATCCTATAAGAATCCACTCTTAAATCCGGATGGGGACGCCAAATCAATTTAATGCGATTGGGAAGATTTGTTACAGCTTGGACAAAAGGCAAGGCTTCGATTCTTGGTTGAGTTATAAGCTCTATACTTGTGCCTTCTTCAGAAATATGGTTTTGATTGTTAAAACTTTTCATCATATAGTGATATTTTTTTCCGGGTTCAAGCTTACTATCAACATAATGCGTTTGAAATTTATCTTTAATCGTTGCAACAAGTTTAAATTCAGGACTATCTTCGCTCGAACGATACAGATAAAAGCCCTCTATGTTTTCATTATACAAAGGCTCCCATTCAAAGGCTGCACTACTCATATCACTTATGCTTTTTAATTTTTCAATCTTTGGCAAACTTTCATTCACTAAAGTTTCTTTTGAATTTGTCATTCCCGCAGGAATGCTACAAGCACTAAGCAAAAGAATCAAACAAAGAGAGTAAAAACTCAATTGCAATTTTTTCATCGATTTCTCCTATGCTAAATTTTTTTAATAAAATTGTTTCAAAATCATTCATCAAAGGGGCTTTAACAAAAATTTTTTCCTTTGTTTTTGGATGGATAAAATAAAGCACATAAGAATGAAGCATCATTCTTAAATCTGTTTTAGCCTTATATCCATACAAAATATCGCCTAAAATATGACGATTCAAACTTGCTAAATGTGCTCTAATCTGATGAGTTCTACCGGTAAAAAGTTTTGCTGCAATCAAGGCACAATCTTTAGAATTCAGCAAATTTACAAAGGCACTTTTAGCACTTTTAGCCCCTCTTATTCCCTCATCCACAACGCTTTTTTTAATGGGATTATAAACGCAACGTGCTAAGGCTTTATTGATGATTATTTTATCCTCTTTTAATGGCAAATCAATTAACGCAAGATAAATTCTACCTAAAGTTTTATCTTGCAATTGTTCGCTTAATTTTTGATGCGTGAAATTATTTTTAGCGATGATAATAGCTCCGCTCGTATTTTTATCGAGTCTATGCACTAATCCTGCACGAATTTCACCACCTAAATTTGAAAGGGTGTAATTTTTAGAAACCAACCAATCCACGAGAGTGGCTTGTTTAACACTACTTGCTCCATGCACGGGAAGTTGAGGAATTTTATTTAAAACAAGCAAATCTTCATCTTCATAAAGAATGTCAAGCTCAAAATGAATTTCATATTTAGGATTTGTTTGAGTTTGAAGTGGAATTTTTATTTGAATTTCATCGGCGATTTTAAGTTTAAGTGAATTTTTCTTTTGAATTTCACCATTGACACAAAC
Source organism: Campylobacter cuniculorum DSM 23162 = LMG 24588 (assembly GCF_002104335.1). NCBI lineage: Bacteria > Pseudomonadati > Campylobacterota > Epsilonproteobacteria > Campylobacterales > Campylobacteraceae > Campylobacter > Campylobacter cuniculorum. The sequence goes on from NZ_CP020867.1 coordinate 1,410,309, forward strand.
ACCTCCATTTTCAATAAGTGAAGCCACTTGAGAGCGACTTTGTTTGAGTTTTTGAGCTAAAAAAATATCCAATCTCACATTCTCATCGCTTAAAAAATTTTGCATCTTTTCCCTATAAACATAAAAAATAATTTTTAATTGTAAGAATTTTAGCATATAATTATAATAAATTTAAATACAAACGAGGCAAATTTTGTTTAAATTAGACAGACGCATTTTAACGCATTTTGATTTCGTTCAACCCTTTTTGATTTTACCCATTATATTGACTTCGTTTTTTTTGATTTTTGAGGCTAATAGCTTTTTAGCTGAAAAACAATTTGTTTATATGTGTATAGGTTTTTTAGCCTTTAGTTTTTTCTTTTTCTTACCTATACGCAGATTGATGTGGCTCATACCCTTGCTTTATTGGGTGAATATTTTTTTACTTTTAAGCACGGATATTTTCGGAGTTGAAAAACTTGGAGCTAAACGTTGGCTTGAAATTCCATTCACTCATTTTACCATACAACCTTCAGAACTCTTTAAACCCTCGTTTATCTTAATGCTTGCCTATTTGATTTATCAAAAACCTCCTCCAAAAAATGGCTATAAGATTAAAAGTTTCATTAAGCTTAGTTTCTATATCATTTTACCCTTTTTGTTGATCGCTAAAGAACCCGATTTAGGCACTGCGTTGGTGCTTTTGATTGTAGGTTTTGGAGTGCTTTTTATCATAGGTGTCAATTATAAAATTTGGCTAAGCATTGCCCTTATTGTGGGGCTTTGCTCTCCTATGGCTTATACTTATCTTTTAAAGCCCTATCAAAAACAAAGGATTCAAAAATTCATATCTCAAGCTCCTGATTATCAAGTTGCACAATCAATGATAGCGATTGGAAATGGTGGATTAATCGGCAAACCTCAAGATGAAGCCACTCAAACTCATTTTAAATTTTTGCCGATTTCAACGAGTGATTTTATCTTTGCTTATATGATAGAAAGATTTGGATTTTTAGGAGGTTTAACCCTTATTTTGTTTTATATTTTATTGATTTTTCATCTTTTGAGTTTAAACCAAAAACTTAAAGAAGATTATTTTGCAAGAGTTGTGCTTAATTGCGTTGCACTTTTTATTTTTATCTATTCAGCTGTTAATATTTCTATGACCATAGGACTTGCTCCCGTTGTAGGTGTGCCTTTGCCTTTTTTCAGTTATGGTGGTAGTTCTTTTACAATTTTTATGATTTTTTTTGGAATTTTACAACATCTCATTACTTTTAGATTTTCTTGGGTTGAAAAGAACAAATAATTTTTCAACCACTTCATCAACCTAAAATGCTTTAAAATATTATTAAGATAATGAATATAGCAAAAATGCAATTGCTGATTGAGATTAAATTTTAAAATATGTTTTTTACATTTTAAATCAAAATTTAAATTTATACTTAAATTCACAAAACATTTGCATTTGTTTTTTTTTTTTTTTTGATATAATTGTTATCTTTTATTAATTTAGATGTTAAATCAATTAAAGGATAATTTATGATTTCTTTGCAAAACAATATCAAACAAGCAAATTATATAAAAAGAGCTCTATCTTTTTGGAATTTTGAATTAGCAGAACAGAGTTTAAAACAACTCAATGAAGAACAAAAAGGTTTAAAAGAATATTTTGAGTTTTTATTTGAAACAGGAAATTTTGAAAAATTTGATTTGAATGCACTTAAGGATTTAAATTTAAATGAAACTAAAATGGGGGGGGGCTTTAAACAAGAATTAGAAACCCTCCTTCAAAAAGATTATAAAGAACTTAAAATCAATGATTTTAGAATAGGATTAAGAGGTGCAATAGCTTGTTATCTTGTGAGAAAATATACACAGGAACAAAGATTAAATTTAGAATTAGCAAATTCTTTATTTGAAATCATCCTAAAAGAACCTTCCCTTTTAAGTAAAAGTTTTTTTATGAAAACAATAATAGATTATTTTAATGTTTTGGATGATGAGGAGTTTTTTAAGTCTCTCACTCGCTTAAAATATCTTTATTTATTGCATACTGCATTAAATTCACAAGAAGGTTCTAAAATTTATTCAAAGATTTTATATGCTCGAATAAAGAAAATCCTTAACCTAAACCCCAAACCAAAACAAAATCCTAAAATCGCAGTTTTAATCACAGGACAATTAAGAGGAGATTGGGAATATATACTTCAAAAAAATATTAAAAATCTTATAAAACCTTTGAATGCAGATATGTTTTTATTTTCTTGGGATGAAGTGGCTTTGTGGCCGGGTTTTAGGGGAGCAGCTGGAAATTATGTGGCTAGAAATTTTTCTCACATTTCTCACATTTGTCCCGGAGAAATTCACCATACATCCGGATTAAAAAAATATTTTCCAAATACTTTTGAAATATTTGATAAGAGTATTAAGCAAAAAGTAGAACTTGAAGAATTTAAAAAATATAATTTTAAGAAAATTCATCTTGCAAATGAAAAAGAATTTGAAGAAACATTAAACAATCAATACGGACAACTTATAAGATATTGGAAAAATATTGTGAAACAGAATTATGGTTTTCTTCAGGCTGTAGAATTGATAAAAAGTTATGAAATGCAACATAATTTTACATATGACTTTTTAATCAGAATTCGTCCCGATGCAGAATATTTTGAAATGGATCCTTTATATCTTCATACACTAAAAAATCATCAAATTTCTGCTGGTGCCAGACCTTTTGGCACAACTGATTTTTTGATCTATGGGAGGAGAGATGCAATGGTAAAATTTTTGTTAATTTTAGAAGATAAGGATTTTAAATTTGTAGATTATTATGGAGGAATTCATCCTATGATTTCCGATTGGTTAATTTTTAATGAAATCGAATTTATTGATGAAGAAGTCAAATACACAACAATAAATGAAAAGCTTTCTATACCAAATTTTAATAAAGAACTCCAACTTGATTTTGAAAAATTAAAACAAGATGGAGTGAGTGAGGAAAAGCTTAAGGATTATAGAGATTTTTTTGAACTTGTTTGTGAATATTATAAAATAGAACCTGAACAAAGACAAAATTGTATTTCTCAACATCCTTGCTTTTTAAGATTAAAAGAAAAGAAAGTAAAAATCAATTCACAGCAAAATAGTGGTGCTGTGCTTCGTGTTAAAAATCATCTTGCCTATAAGCTTGGAAATATAATGGTCAGTAATAATCCTAAAACATTTAAAGAATACAAAAATACAATTCTTAGACTCATTCAAGCTGCAAAAGAACATCAAATTCAACGCGAACAGCAAAAAGGCATAAAACTTCCTCCTTTAGAAACACTCAAAGATTATGAAGAAGCTTTAAAAATTAAAAATTATTTTTCTTATAGACTTGGTGAAGCTTTAATCAAAGCTTTTAAAAATATTTATTTTGGAGGAATGATTAAATTTTTCTTTTTTGATATAAAAAGGATTAAAAAAGAATTTCATAAAAAACAGTCTTAAAATTCAATCAAAAAAGCCCAGACAAGCTAAGCTTTTTTGTCGCAATATTTTGAAAAGATTCAAACTCTATATCGTCTGAAGATTAAAAAGCTTTAATTTAAAATACATACTAAAATAAAACAATTGATTTCAATGAAATTGATATTTAAATCTTATGAATGATGTTAAAGATTGATGAGAGCTTAAGCTTAAATGTTTGATTGAATAAAAACATAAGCTTTGCAATATCAGTTTTGATTGATATGTTAAAAGTTTTTTTGATTTTAAAAAATTAAAATTCATTTATAGGTTTAAAAAATTAAAAAGGATTTTCCTGCTCTGTTTCGTTTTTATCCCATTTTAAATCTGCTTTATCCAAAGAAGATTTTTGAAAAATTTTATAAAAATATTTAAATATCAATTCTAGTTTTTCCTCATCTTTTTCTTGTTTGAGTGTGATGAGGATTTGTTTTAAAAATTCTGTTGATTCTTCTGTTTTGAGAATTTTTAAGAATTTAAAGCTGTTTTTATCAAATAGAGTAAAAAGTTGTTTTTTAAGTGCTAAGCTAGGGTTTTGTATTTTATCCTGCTAACAAAGATTTGTTTTTAAGAGGGTTGAGTTTAAAAATTATAGGCTTGATTGTGTGAATGGGTTTGTTGAGGCTATAAAAATAAATGTTACTAAATTACTCAAATATTTCAAATATCCCTTTAGAATTTTTGATTTCTAAGCAATAATATTTTAAAATGTAAAATTATTAAAAAAGAATTTAATAAAAATTTAAATATCCTAAGGAGTTTCAATGTGGCAACAAAATTATGATCCACTCGGAAGTATTTGGTTGAGTGCGATTTTTGCATTTTTACCCATCATTTGTTTTTTAGCTTGTCTTGTTTTCTTCAAGCTTAAAGGGTATCAAGCAGGATTTTTGACGGTGATTTTAGCAAGTGTGATTGCTTTATTCACTTATGATATGCCCTTTTCATTGATTGGTGCAAGTTTTGTTTATGGTTTTGCTCAAGGAATGTGGCCTATTGCGTGGATTATCATTGCAGCAATTTTTCTTTATAAACTTTCAGTTAAATCCGGAGCTTTTGAAATCATCAAACAAAGCGTGGTGAGCATCACACCTGATCACAGAATTCAAGTCATACTCATCGGTTTTTGTTTTGGTTCTTTTTTAGAGGGGGCGATTGGTTTTGGGGGACCTGTAGCCATCACAGCGGCTTTACTTGTCGGCTTAGGATTGCGTCCTTTACATGCGGCGGGACTTTGTTTGATTGCGAATACAGCTCCGGTTGCATTTGGTGCAGTAGGAATCCCTATCATTGCAATGTGTAAAAGCGTTGGCATTGAATCAGAAGCTGTATCTGCAATGGTTGGACGTATGCTCGTGCCTTTGTCTTTAACTGTTCCATTTTTCATTGTATTTTTAATGGACGGCTTGAAAGGAGTTAAAGAAACTTTTCCAGCTATTTTTGTAGCCGCATTAAGTTTTACAGCAACTCAATTTTTAAGTTCAAATTTTTTAGGAGCTGAATTACCAGACATTGTTTCGGCTATCGTTTCTTTGGTTTGCACGACGATATTTTTGAAATTTTGGAAACCAAATCATATTTTTAGATTTGATGATGAAACAAATTTTACTCAAGAAAAGCAACTTGAATTTAAAGAAATTCTTAAGGCTTGGACTCCTTTTATCTTGCTCATTGTTTGTATTATCATTTGGACTCAACCTTGGTTTAAGGATTTATTTGTAAAGGGTGCGATTTTTGATTACACTCAAATCACCATAGCCTCCACGAATATTGAAAATAGCATTGTTGATAGCGACTCAAAGGCTATAAGTTTAAATTTACCGATTAATTTTATCGCTAATCAAGCGGGCACAGCCATACTCTTAGCAGCCTTTTTGACCATTTGGATTTTAAGGATTAAAGCTCATGATGCTGCAGAGTGTTTTTGGGATACCTTAAAAGAAATGGCAATTCCTTGTATCACCATAGGACTTGTTGTTGCATTTGCTTTTATTTCTAGAAATAGCGGTATGAGCACCACTCTAGGACTTGCTTTTGCACAAACAGGCAATGCTTTTGCTTTCTTCTCTCCTGTGATAGGTTGGATAGGCGTTTTCTTAACCGGTTCAGATACAAGCTCTAATTTGCTTTTTGGGACTTTACAGCAGGTAAGTGCTAGAAATTTAGGTATAAGTGAAACCTTATTTTTAGCAGCAAATTCTGTAGGTGGGGTTGTTGGAAAGATGATTTCTCCTCAAAGTATAGCTATAGCTTGTGCTGCGGTAGGACTTGTTGGTAAAGAATCAGATCTTTTTAAATTTACATTGAAATATTCGGCGGCTTTTATTATTTTAATAGGACTTTGGACTTGTTTTATAACTTTCTTTTTAAGCGGTATTATTCCGGATGCTGTGCCGTTAAAATAAATGATTAACCTTGCTTTTGCAGGGTTAATGCAAAATTTATAATCATTAAGGAAAAAAATGAAAAAAATCTATTTTTATGCAACCTGTTTAGGAACAGCTGCAATGCAAGAGAGCATAATCAATGCAATCAAGCTTTTGACACGAGAAGGAATTGAAGTGATTTTTAAAAAAAATCAAACGTGTTGTGCACAGCCCTCTTTTAATTCTGGTTATTTTAAAGAAAGCAAAGAGATTGCTCTTTATAATGTGAATTTATTTGAAAAAGATTATCCTATCGTCGTGCCAAGTGGTTCTTGTGCGGGAATGATGAGCCATGATTATATTGAACTTTTTAAAAAAGATAAAGAATTGGAAAGGGTTGAAAAATTTAGCAAAAGAATTATAGAGCTTTCTCAATATTTAGATAAAGTTTTGAATGTAAATTATGAGGATAAGGGAGAACCTATAAAGGTAACTTGGCATTCAAATTGCCACGCTTTAAGGGTGCAAAAAAGCATAGAATCAAGCAAGAATCTCATCAAAAGACTTAAAAATGTTGAATTGATTGATTTAGAATATGAAGAGGAATGCTGTGGTTTTGGTGGGACTTTTTCGGTTAAAGAGCCTGAAATTTCAAATGCTATGGTCAAAACGAAGATTAAAGACATTCAAAACACAGGTGTAAAATATCTCATCAGTGGTGATGGGGGCTGTCTTTTAAATATCGATGGAACAATGAAAAAAATGGGACTTGATATCAAAGGGGTGCATTTGTATGATTTTTTGCTTAAACGCATTGAAGGAGAGAGATTATGAGCAGTGAAAAGATAGCACACGAAGAAATTGTTCGCATTAAACTCAATGACACTCAAATGCGTGAAAATTTAATGACGGCTATGCATACTTTGCAAAAAAATCGCCTTAAGGTTATAGAAAATAAATTCGAGGATTGGGAGGGTTTGCGAACTAAGGCTAAAAAGGCTAAAAATAATGCTTTGATGAGTTTAAAAGATAGGCTTTTAGAATTTGAAAAAAATGCTCAAAAAAATGGTATGAAAGTGCATTGGGCAAGCAGTGATGAAGATGCTTGTGAGCTTATCTATGAGCTGATGAAACAGAAAAAAATCACTAAAATTCTCAAAGGCAAATCAATGGCTAGTGAGGAAATTGGGCTCAATCATTACTTAGAGAAAAAAGGTATAAAGGCTATAGAGACGGATTTAGGAGAGCTTATTTTACAGCTTAATGGTGAAAGTCCTGTGCATATTGTTGTTCCGGCTATCCATAGGAATCGCAATGAAGTTGGACAAATTTTCAAAGAAAAACTCGGAGCAAAACTTGAAAGCGAACCTGAAAAGCTCAATGCTATTGCAAGAGAGCATTTAAGGGCTGAATTTGAGGAGTTAAAACTTGGACTGAGCGGGGTTAATTTTGCTATGTCTAAAGAAGGAGCTTTTTGGCTGATTGAAAATGAAGGCAATGGCAGAATGTGCACCACAGCTCCGGATATTCATATCGCACTTTGCGGCATAGAAAAGGTTATGGAAAGCTTTGAAGATGCTGCGACTATGGTATCTTTACTCACTCCTTCTGCAACCGGGCAGTTTATCCCAACTTACAATAATATCATCACAGCACCGAGAAAAAATGGAGACTTAGATGGACCTAAAGAGGTGCATATTATATTATTTGACCATCATCGAAGTGATATGTTAGCCCATGAGGATTATTACGAGGCTCTAAGATGCATTAGATGTGGAGCTTGTATGAATTTTTGTCCTGTTTATGACCAAATTGGCGGACATACTTATCAAACCATTTATCCCGGACCTATTGGTGAAGTGATTAGCCCAAATCTTTTTGGGATTGATCAAACGGGTGATATTTTAAACTTTTGTTCGCTTTGCGGCAGGTGTTCTGAAGTATGTCCGGTTAAAATTCCTTTAGCTGAACTCATTAGAAAACTTAGGGCTGATAAAGTAGGACAAAGGCAAAACCCGCCCTTAGGAGCTGAATTTATGCATAAAAACAAAGGAGAATCTTTTGTATTTAAGCAATTTAAAAATTTAGCAACAAATGGAGAAAGATGGCGTTTTTCACTTTCAAAGGCTCATTATTTCAATTATTTTATCCAAAATTTCAAGCATTCTTTACCAGTCATTAAAAAATGGAGTGCCTTTAAAGAATTGCCTCAAATTAAAAAAGATTTATACAAAGAAGTGCAAAATATTCAAGGAGTGGTTTATGAATAGAATTGATGAAATTTCAGCCAGAAGCAAAGAAGATATTTTAGCTAAACTTGAAAACGCTTATAAACAAGAGGATTTTTCCCATCAAAGTAGCATAGATCCGATTGAACATATAGCCGTTTCAAATCTTAGCCCCTTAGAAGAAATGAAACAAAAAATGTCAGAAAATAAATACATTGTTGAAGAAGCAAGTGCGGAAATTTTAGAAGAAAAAATCAATGAAATTGTAGCAAATTACAATTATGAAAAACTCATTTATCCTGCAAATTTGACTTTAAATTTAGAAAAAATTAATGCGAAAGAAAAAATTTGCTTCGATAAAGAGATTGAACATTTAAGAAAAGAAGTTTTTGAGTCTGATTTTTCTATCATTAATGCAAGTGCTGGAGTAAGCTCACATGGCGTTGCACTCGTACTTTCTTCAAAAGAACAGCCTAGAATGCTTTCTTTAGCTCCAAAACTTTGCATTATCCTGCTTAAAAAAGAAAAGGTTTTAAGGAGTCTTAGTCAGGCTCTTCATTTAGTGAAAAAAGAAAATGAAATATTGCCGAGTAATATTTTATTTATCGCTGGTCCTTCAAGGACAGCAGATATTGAGCTTATAACGGTTTTTGGAGTGCATGGACCTCAAAAAGTGCATATTATTTTATATTGATTTGAGCCTTTTTTAGGGACTTAATTTTTATTCATAGTCAAGTTAATTTTGCTTTGTGTTAGAATGAAATTTATATTTAAAAAGGAGTTCATTTCTTTTTTGCCATAGGGATTAAAATTCTAAAATCAGTTTTTAAACTCTTTTGAAAAATTCAATCTCATTTAAATATAATAAAATGGCTTTATTTATTATCGATTTTTTTATTATAATGGTAAGTGAGTTTTAATTTTTATTGTTTTTTATGGAGGTTTATTTTCACAATATTTCTTAAATTCAATCGTTGATTTTTGAAATTTGCAATGCTTAATTTATAAGACTTCAAATATTTATTTAAGCTTAATTTCTTTAATATTTAGAAGTTTTTAGACAAAAAATTGTTTTTTAAAAATTTAAGCAACAACTTGTTTTCAAAAAAGGGCGAATTCTCGCCCTAAAATCATTTTTGTGCATCTTCTACGATATTAATAATCGTGTTTGCCACTCTTCTTGCGGTTTTATCAAGGAATTCTGCAGGTGAAGTGAAGCCGACACAAGAGCAGTTAATCTCGCCTAAGACATATTTGTCTTTGCCATTTTCATCGGTATCAAGGATAAAATCCGCTGTCCAAATGAGCGGTAAGTCGTAGTTACCGAGTTTGCTTTTAATCTCGGGCAAATTAGAGAGGAAGTAATCCACGAGTTTGCTCCATTGTTCAGGCTTATCATAGCGGTATTTTGCCCCGCTAAAAAGAGTCGCAGAAAAGGCGTCTGCACCTTCGGCTGGTTTTTTATGCACCACATAAATAGGGTCTTTATAGAGCATAAGAATACGAATCTCACCCTCTTTAATACGTGGCAAGAAAGTCATATCCACGAGCATACCATTATCGCCTTTAAGGTATTTTTCGCAAAAGTCCATAAACTCGCCAAGTTTGCGTTCCTCTACGTGATTATCCACCGCTTCTGTGCAGCGAATCTCTGCATCAAGGGGCAACTCACTCACGCCTTTGTATTTATCGGGATTTTTAATTTGCACACGCCAAATTCCTTCGCCTGTTGAACCACGATTTTGTTTTAAAACTCTCTCGCCCTTTGCAAGTGTTTTAGGGAAATTCTTTTTAAAATCATGCTCACCACCTGCTTCCCATTTAACTCCGATTCTCTTTGCTTCTGCAGGGTCATAATACGCCAAAGTATCCGTTGGGACAAGCTCTGTGTTGCGCAGTTTTGTAAGAGCATCCTTTGCCCCATAGCCTATCATGGCATCTGGATGAGGCATACCAATCACGCCATTTTCACAGAGTTTGCGTAAAACATCAAAATAGAGTTTTTCCTCTTTAAGATTTCCCGGATTAACACGTGAAACATACGCATCAGCAGATTTTTTTACATATTCGTAAATTTCATTTTTTTTGCTCTCATCGCGTAAAATTTCATCTGTGAAAAACACAACTTCTGCATTCCAACCAAGTTTCTTAAGATAGTCCATCATAGGCACAGTGTCTCTTCTGTGTCCATCGCGACCCTTATCGCTACCACCTACTGCTTCAAAAAATACGATATTTTTTTTCATAGTTTCTCCTTATTTTGCAATCTTAATAATTATTCCATAAAAAACATTATAAATAATTAAATATCAAACTCAATTTTAAAATAATTTATAAATTTTTTTTAAATATTCAAGTTTAGAACTTGCATTCAAAAGCAAAGAATCAGCAATAACCAGACGCACCATAGCCGTAGCCACAACGCTGCCTCGCACTCCAACACAAGGATCATGTCTGCCTTTTAACTCACAAAGCACATTTTCTCCCGCGATATTTTGAGTTTGTTGAGCCAAAAAAATTGAAGGCGTGGGCTTAAAATAAGTTTTTGTTTCGATTAAATTTCCATTTGAAATCCCACCTAAAATTCCCCCAGAGTGATTGCTTAAAAAGACATTATCCTTCATCAAATCGTTATTTTGTGAGCCTTTCATCTGACTTGCTTTTATCCCACTGCCTATTTCTACGGCTTTTACTGCATTTATACCCATTAAAGCGTGTGCAAGTTTAGAATCAAGCTTGTCATACAAAACCTCTCCAAGTCCTGCAAAAGCATTTTTCACACGCGTATAAACTCCTGCTCCTACGCTATCTTTAGCCTTTTTAGCCTTAAGAATTTCTTGTTTAAATTCTTCCTCAAGTTTTGGATCCAAACAAAAAATTTCGCTTTTTTGAGCAAAATCAAAATCAAATTCAGCACTATCAAGCTTTGAATTAATTGCTCCTACGCTAAAAATTCCACTCTGAACCTCAATCTCAAATTCTTTCAAAAGCATAGCTGCAACCGCTCCTGCTGCAACTCTTGCAGCACTTTCTCTAGCACTACTTCTGCCCCCACCTCTATAATCTCTTATGCCAAATTTATGAAAATAAGTAAAATCAGCGTGTGCAGGGCGGAATAAATCTTTGATATTTTCATAGTCTTTAGAATGTGCATTTTCATTAAAAATGACTATAGCAATAGGTGCTGCAGTTGTAAAACCTTCAAAAACCCCACTTAAAATTTGTGCCCTATCGCTTTCTTTGCGTGGCGTTGAAAAGGTATTTTTGCCGGGTTTTCTTTTATCCAATTCTTTTTGTAAAAATTCCTCATCAAATTTAACCCCTGCGGGCATTCCATCAATCACACAGCCAATAGCCATGCCATGGGATTCTCCAAAGCTTGTGAATTTAAGTCTTGTTCCAAAAGTATTCATAAAACCTCCAATTTTTCTAAAGCGATTTTAGCCGCCATTTGTTGAGCCTCTTTCTTGCTCTTAGCTGTAGCACGAGAATATTCCTTGCCTTCAAGTTTTAAAGCAATTTCAAATTGTTTTTGATGATCAGGTCCAAAAGCTCTTAAGGTTTCGTATTCTGGAGTTTGTCCCATTTTGCTTTGAGTGATTTCTTGAAGTTTGGTTTTATAATCTTTGATTAAATTTTTAGCATCGATATTTGGATAATTTTTTTGGATTAAAAACAAAGCAATTTCCTTAGCTGTCTCAAAACCTGATTCCAAATGCACCGCACCAATGAGTGCTTCTAAGGCATCTGAAAGTAAAGATGGTTTAGATCTTCCTCCATTATTTTCTTCAGATGCTGACATAAAGATAAAGGTTCCTAAATCTAAGCTCAAAGCAATCTTTGCAAATGATTTTTCATTGACCAAAGCGGCTCTAAGCTTAGATAAATCGCCCTCCGCATCATTTTTAAATTTGTGAAATAAAAATTCACCCACAACCAAATCCAGCACCGCATCGCCTAAAAATTCGAGTCTTTCGTTGCTGTAAGGCTTTTTGAAACTTTTATGCGTCAAAGCATGGATGAGTAAATTTTGGTTTTTAAATTTATATTTAAGTTTTTTTTCTAAAAGCTCAAGTTTTTTCATTGTATTCCTTTTGTAAATTAAGAGCGGCTTCTTTAGCAAGTCTGTCACATGTTTCATTTTCTGCATGATTGTTATGAGCTTTAACCCAAAAGGCTTTGATTTTATGATTTTTAGCTGTTTTGAGGTATTTTTGCCACAAATCCACATTTTTCTTGCCTTTAAAGCCCTTTTTGACCCAATTTTCAAGCCATTGATTGATACTTTGCACCATAAGATTAGAATCTGTAAAAAGCTCAATTTCACAAGGTTCTTTTAAAATTTTCAAAGCTTCAATAATCGCCAAAAGTTCCATTCTATTATTCGTTGTATCTTTTTGTGAGCCAAAAGCTATTTTTTCGTGTTCTTTATAACGCACGATATAAGCCCAACCACCAAAACCCGGATTATTAAGGCAAGAGCCGTCTGTATAAATTTTAATTTTCTTCATCGTTTTTAACTTCAAATAAAATTTTGCACCGATTGAATTCATAACACACCGGGCAATGATAAAAAAACAAAGGCATAAGATTTTTGCATTCTAAACACAGATAAGAAAAATCAAGCCTTGCTTTAAAGCCATTATCTTTTAAGATTTTAAGCATTTTTAAATGAGAATTTTTAAATTGAAAACCTTCTTTTTTATCAACCAAAGAAAGGGCATAAAAAAATTCATAATATTCTTCATCGTCTAAATTTAAAGGCTTTAAGCTTTTATAGAGCAAATCCACTAAATTTGAAAATTCTTGCTTTTTAAAAATTTCATATTTTTCAAATAAATATCTTTCTAGCATAGCATTGTCCTTAAAATCAAGACTTAAAAAGCTTTGTTGTTTTTGTTCTTGACTAAGATTTTCGCTTTCAATTTTTAAGGCTTTAATGAATTCATTTTCTTTAGAAATATCTTCACCAAGTTCAAAAAGACATTCTAAAAGCTCTAAATTTTCTTTATAAAATTTAAGTTTGAGATAGACAATTTTTAAAAGTTTTAAAGCTTCTTTATTTCGGGGACGAATTTTTAAAGCATTGAGTAAAACTTCGCGACTTTTTTCTAAAAATCCTGCCTTAAAATATACTTTAGCTAAGGATAAAAAAATTTTTTCCCGTTTGTCCTTGTCCGCTGTTTTTTCTAAGGCAATCAAATAAATTTGAGTTGCTTTTTCAAATTCTCCACTTTTTGTAAAAATTTCAGCCAAAAAAATGAGATTATTAAGGCTCAAACTCTGTGCCCTTAGTAATTCTTTATGCGTGTGATTGAGTTCAAATTTTTTGATAAAAGATTCAAGCTTTTGTTCCGCGTCTTTATTTGCATAAAATTTCCAAACATAGTTCGCCACAGCCACTACAAAAATTAAAATGGTAAGAAAAATCAGTCCGACTAAAGGGTCTCTATATTCTACAAAGAAAAAATCCATATTCTAAACTCTAAAAATTTTTACTCAATTATAGCCAAATCTTTGTATAATTTTAGCAAGGTTTTAAAAATGATTACTAAAGAATCCATAGAAAATTTAAGTCAAAGAGTTGATATCGTTGATATTATCTCACAATACATAGAAGTGAGAAAACAAGGGAGTTCGTATGTGTGCATATGCCCTTTTCATAACGATAAAAATCCTTCAATGCACATTAATTCCCAAAAAGGTTTTTATCATTGCTTTGCGTGTAAAGCGGGTGGAGATGTGTTTAAATTTATAATGGATTATGAAAAATTAGACTTTAGCGATGCTGTTGAAAAAGTTGCCAGACTTTGCAATTTTACTCTCTCTTACACTCAAGAAAAAAAAGAAAAAAATTCAAATCTAAAATACATTTTACCGCGACTTAATGCCTTTTATAAACAAAATCTATCACAACACAGAACAGCTCTTGAATATCTTTATCAAAGAGGTTTAAACGATGAAGACATTAAAAAATTTGAGTTGGGTTTTGCCCCTCAATCTCATCAAACCTTAAGGCTTTTGCAAAATGAAAAAATTCCTTTTGATGAGGCTTTAAAAGTAGGAGCGATTAAAGAAGACAAAGAAAACAATGAATTTTATGCAAGTTTTATCAATAGAATCACCTTTCCTATTTATGATCACAAAGCTTTTCTTGTAGGTTTTGGGGGACGCACTCTTGATGCCAATCATATGGCTAAATATGTTAATTCTCCTCAAAGTGCTTTGTTTGATAAAGGACGCATTTTTTATGCCTTCCACCTTGCAAAAGAAAGCATAAGTAAAAAGAAAGAAATGATTGTTTGCGAGGGTTATATGGATGCCATTGCCTTTCATAAAGCGGGATCGAATAATGCAGTAGCAGTGCTTGGAACAGCTTTAGGTGAAAATCATTTGCCTTTGATAAAACGATATGAAGCTAAGGTGATTCTTTGTTTTGACAATGATGAAGCTGGTCTTAATGCCGCGATGCGTTCAGCTTTTTTGCTGAGCATTCATAAAATCGATGGTAAAGTGGTGCTTTTAGAAGGCGGTAAGGACCCTGCCGAACTCGTTTTAAATCATCAAGAAAAAATTCTTTTTGAAAGACTTGAAAGGGGGATTGAACTCGGTGAATTTTACATAAGAATGCTTTTAAAGGAGCCTTTAAATTCAGCTCTTCAAAAGCAAAAAGCTCTTGAAAATGTGCAAAAATACACTCATTTATTAGAACCTTTGATTGCAAATTCTTATGTGGGTTTGGTTTCAAGACTTTTAGGTGTCAATGAAAATTTAATCAAACTGACTAAAAATACTTCTTCTCAAAAAAACTCGTTTGATTCTCATTCAAATCTTACTGCTTCTAGAACGAAAATTCATATCGCTGAATTTGGACTTTTAGATTTTCTTAAAAAATCTCTTAAAGCAAGAGAGCTTTTTATGCAAATCAGTGATACAGCTTGTTTTGAACATAGAGAACTTTTAAGTAAAATTTTACAAGGATTAGGCAATGAAGATAGTGATATAAGGGAATTTGAGCTTTATGATATCAAAAGCCTTAAGAATCAAAATGAATTTTTACTCGGTATCATCAAGGTCAATCTTGCTTTTTTAAACCGCGTTAAAATACAAAACCCTAGCTTAGCACTTAAAAAACAACTTTTTACTCTATTTGATAAAAACAGCTTTAAATTCTTAAAAATTCTCAAAACAGAAGAATCAACAGAATTTTTAAAACAAATCCTCATCACACTCAAACAAGAAAAAGATGAGGAAAAACTAGAATTGATATTTAAATATTTTTATAAAATTTTTCAAAAATCTTCTTTGGATAAAGCAGATTTAAAATGGGATAAAAACGAAACAGAGCAGGAAAATCCTTTTTAATTTTTTAAACCTATAAATGAATTTTAATTTTTTAAAATCAAAAAAACTTTTAACATATCAATCAAAACTGATATTGCAAAGCTTATGTTTTTATTCAATCAAACATTTAAGCTTAAGCTCTCATCAATCTTTAACATCATTCATAAGATTTAAATATCAATTTCATTGAAATCAATTGTTTTATTTTAGTATGTATTTTAAATTAAAGCTTTTTAATCTTCAGACGATATAGAGTTTGAATCTTTTCAAAATATTGCGACAAAAAAGCTTAGCTTGTCTGGGCTTTTTTGATTGAATTTTAAGACTGTTTTTTATGAAATTCTTTTTTAATCCTTTTTATATCAAAAAAGAAAAATTTAATCATTCCTCCAAAATAAATATTTTTAAAAGCTTTGATTAAAGCTTCACCAAGTCTATAAGAAAAATAATTTTTAATTTTTAAAGCTTCTTCATAATCTTTGAGTGTTTCTAAAGGAGGAAGTTTTATGCCTTTTTGCTGTTCGCGTTGAATTTGATGTTCTTTTGCAGCTTGAATGAGTCTAAGAATTGTATTTTTGTATTCTTTAAATGTTTTAGGATTATTACTGACCATTATATTTCCAAGCTTATAGGCAAGATGATTTTTAACACGAAGCACAGCACCACTATTTTGCTGTGAATTGATTTTTACTTTCTTTTCTTTTAATCTTAAAAAGCAAGGATGTTGAGAAATACAATTTTGTCTTTGTTCAGGTTCTATTTTATAATATTCACAAACAAGTTCAAAAAAATCTCTATAATCCTTAAGCTTTTCCTCACTCACTCCATCTTGTTTTAATTTTTCAAAATCAAGTTGGAGTTCTTTGGAAATGTCGGGAAAGGTTAGTTTTTCATTAGGTGTGGTGATTGTATAAATTATTTTTGTTTGCTTAAAACTTAAATCATTAAAAATTAACCAAAGCAATAACATTGCATGGTATCCATAAGGAGAATTAATAAACTGAATTTCTTTATTTTCCCAAATTGAAAAACATTTAATCATCGAATTTCTTTTTCCATAATTACATCCTCCACAAATTCCACCGCTCCTTAATGTTGTAGCAACAATTTCATTATCTTTTAGACAATTTAATTGTTCAAATATCTCTAAAGCTAGTTTTTGATATTCTAAATCAGTGCGAATGATAAAAACAAAATCATATTGAAAATTATGTTTTAGTTCATAATCTTGCATAAGTTTAAGAGCTTTATTCCAACCATAGAGTAATTTTCCTGTACCCCAATCCTCTTTTGTATTTTGTCTTATTAATTCTGCATAAGTTTTTTGAAAATCCTTTTCAAACTTTCTTTCATCATCTAATGTAATCCCTTTAAAATCATAATTTTCTAATGCTTTTAAACTTTTTTTGTCTTTTATTTCTTTATCAATTGTTTGATATATATTAGGAAGTATTTTTGTGAAAATATTAAAATTTGAAATATCTTGAGGTGCAATTTGTGTCAAAATACTAAAATTTCTCCACACCCAGTTTGGATTATTACCCCTTAAACCCGGCCACAAAGCCACTTCATCCCAAGAAAATAAAAACATATCTGCATTCAAGGGTTTTATAAGATTTTTAATATTTTTTTGAAGTATATATTCCCAATCTCCTCTTAATTGTCCTGTGATTAAAACTGCGATTTTAGGATTTTGTTTTGGTTTGGGGTTTAGGTTATGAAGTTTCTTAAGGCGTGTATGGATAAGTTCCATATAAAATTGAGAAGAGTTATAATCAATTAATGTAGTCCTCACACAACCAGAGATTCGCATTGTATATCCCCAATATTTAAAAAACTCCTCATCATCCAAAACATTAAAATAATCTATTATTGTTTTCATAAAAAAACTTTTACTTAAAAGGGAAGGTTCTTTTAGGATGATTTCAAATAAAGAATTTGCTAATTCTAAATTTAATCTTTGTTCCTGTGTATATTTTCTCACAAGATAACAAGCTATTGCACCTCTTAATCCTATTCTAAAATCATTGATTTTAAGTTCTTTATAATCTTTTTGAAGGAGGGTTTCTAATTCTTGTTTAAAGCCCCCCCCCATTTTAGTTTCATTTAAATTTAAATCCTTAAGTGCATTCAAATCAAATTTTTCAAAATTTCCTGTTTCAAATAAAAACTCAAAATATTCTTTTAAACCTTTTTGTTCTTCATTGAGTTGTTTTAAACTCTGTTCTGCTAATTCAAAATTCCAAAAAGATAGAGCTCTTTTTATATAATTTGCTTGTTTGATATTGTTTTGCAAAGAAATCATAAATTATCCTTTAATTGATTTAACATCTAAATTAATAAAAGAGAACAATTATATCAAAAAAAAAAAAAAAACAAATGCAAATGTTTTGTGAATTTAAGCAATGCTTTGGTATTTTTTTTATAATATATCATTAATTTATCATCTTAAAACAAAGTGAGAAAAAATGGGAAATGTGAGAGGATTTTTGGATTTTAAAAGAGTGGATTTTAAAAAAGTTGCCCCTAAAGAAAGAATTTTAAATTTTAAAGAATTCACCAAAGCTTTAGACAAAAAAGAACAAGAAATTCAAGGGGGTCGCTGTATGGATTGTGGAGTAGCCTTTTGTCATACCGGCGTTTTAGCAGAAGGTAAAGAAGTGGGCTGTCCTTTAAAAAATCTCATCCCTGAATGGAATGATTTAATCTACAAATCTCTTTGGAAAGAAGCTTATAAAAGACTTGATTTAACCAATCCTTTTCCCGAATTTACAGGACGCGTTTGTCCAGCACCTTGTGAAGATTCTTGTGTTTGTGCGATTAATGGAGAAAGTGTGAGCATTAAAAACAACGAACTTGCTATCATAGAAAATGCTTTTAAAGAAGGCTTTGTCAAGCCAAATTGTCCTCAAAAATACAATGGTAAAAAAATCGCTATCATAGGCAGCGGACCTGCGGGTTTAAGCTGTGCAACGACTTTAAATGCTTTGGGCTATAAAATCAGCGTATATGAAAGAAGCGACAGAGCAGGGGGGCTTTTAATGTATGGCATACCCGATATGAAGCTTGAAAAACACATAGTGGATAGACGCATTGAGTTGCTTAAAAAGTCCGGCATAGAATTTAAGGTCAAACAAAATATCGATTCTAAGGATAAAGTCAATAAACTCTTAAAAGAATTTGATGCTTTGATACTTTGCACAGGAGCGAGTGAGCCTATTGATCTTAAGATAGAAGGAAGAGAATTAAAAGGCATTGAATTTGCGATGGATTTTCTAAGCAAAAACACTCAATCTTTACTTGAGACTTCAAAACCTGCTACAAGTGCAAAAGACAAAGATGTGCTTGTGATTGGGAGTGGAGATACAAGCGTTGATTGCATTGCTGTGGCGGTAAGACAGGGTGCAAAATCCATTACAAGATTTGAACGCAGTCCAAAAAGGTCTTTAACAAGAAAAGCGGACAATCCTTGGCCACTAAAAGCTGATGTTTTCAAAACGGATTATGGTTTAGAAGAAGCCATAGCAGTGTATGGAAAAGACCCTAGAGAATACCAAAAACTCACTCAAAAATTCTTGGGTAAAAATGGAGTTGTTCAAGGCGTTATTGCAAGTGATCTTAAAAGGGAAATAAAAAATGGCAAAATGATTAATTGTGAAATTCCAAATTCTCAAAAATCTTATAAAGCGGATTTGGTTTTACTTGCTATGGGTTTTTCTGGAACAGAGAAAAAAATCAAAGAAAATTTCAATATAAAACTTGATGAAAAAAATAATATTTTCACTCAAAATTTCCAAACAAGCCATAAAAAAATCTTTGCTTGTGGCGATGCTAGAACGGGACAATCCTTAGTTGTTTGGGCGGTTAAAGATGGGCTTGATTGTGCTTTTGCTGTGCATAAGAGTTTAGCTCAATGAATGTATCGCGTGAGTATGAAAAAATAGTGATTAAATTTTGTCGGTAAAAACTAAAATTCAAAAGAATTTCAATCGATAAAAAAAGATGAGATAAAAGGACTTAAAAAAGTCCAAAATATCAATTCAAGTAAAAATCAATTTTAATTCATAGAATTTAAATTTTTCATCAGAAAAAGAATTGACTTTAAAGGACAATTCTTATCTTGTCAAAAAATCGCGAGTCATTTACCCCCCCCCCCCCCAATTCTATAAAACCAATAAAAATTTCATAAAATATCTTCTTTATTTAATCCCTTGCATTTGTTTTTTTTTTTTTTGATACAATAAGCTTTTTGTTTTTATTAAAATCTTTTTCATCAAGATGCTTTAAGGCTTAAACATTCATTGAAAAGATGAAAGGACTTAAGTATGCATAGCTTTGTAAAAGCAAAGACTAAAGATAAAAGCTTTTTTAAAAATAAAGACTCATCATCCCTGTAGGGCTAAAGATAAGAGCTTTGTGTATTTTGCTAAGGGATGAAGCAATTTCAATCAACAAAGTCTATGAAAGCTTCATTAAAAAGATGAAAAGAATTTAAAAACAAAACACATTATTATATAAAGGATGAAAATGCAAAAGGCTCATTGTGCTGTTTTAAGAATCAAAGATTGTCTCTCTTATCGTTTAGGACAGGCTCTTATTGATTATGATAAAAATGGGGGGGGGCTTTGTCTTTTAATCAAAAAGCTCTATCATATCAGTAAAACTCATCAAAGAACTCAAAGACTCTACAAAGATTTCATCTCTCTTTATCCCCATCTTAAATATCCTGCTTTAGAACAATGCAGTGATTATGAAGAGGCTTTAAGATATAAATATCATCTGTCTTATCTCTTAGGACAAGCCTTGATTAAGGCTCATAAATCTTGGTATAGGGGTGGGTATTTAAAACTCTACACTTCAATCAAAGATGCTCGTAAGATTTATAAAGAATTCAAACAATTCATTCAAGACCATCAAGACTTTAAACTCAATAACTCTTCTCTTATTCTTATCTTTGAAAATAAAGAATTCATCAATGATGAGGAATATAAAAATTATCTCACATTCTTACTGCAACATCTAAACCCTAAACAAAAACAAGAATTCATTAAACTCTTATTCTCTTTACCAAATTCAAATTCTTTATTGAAAGAGTTTAAAGAATTATTTGAGGAATTTAAAGATTATGAAGCCTTACTTGTTGTTTTAAAACATAATATCTCCTTTCATCTTCAATTCATCAATAACAATTTAACTCTCATCAAAGAATGGCTTCATTCAAAAGAATTCAAAGAAAAATACCTTGATACAAAACATCCTTATCCCTCTTTGCTTAATCCTTTAAAGCTTGATTATGAGAGTGTGGATGCTGAATTAGCTTGGGATATGAATGTGCCTTTGCCTGATTTATATCAATTTATATTTGTCCTCATACACGGGGCTGGAACGACGAGTATGACTCATTTTTTAAGATTGTGCGGAGTGAGTTTAAACAGACATTGGGGAAATGCGGATTTTCAATATAAACAATCTTATCAAATGCTTTTGAATAATAAAAATAATTATAATGCTATCATTGTATCTGGCAGTAATTTTGATGGTAGGAGAGATAAGATGATAGCTCTTTGTGATAAAAGCTGTCCTGTTTTATGTGTGGTTAGGGATCCTATTTGTCATTTCTTGCCCTTAATCAATCATGTAAGTGGTGGATTGTCAAAGGTTGTCTTGAAAGAATTTACTCTCGATACTCCTATGGAAGATTTATTTGACTTTGAAGTTCTAAGGAGAAAAGACCGAACCACTTTAAAAGAACAATTAACCTATTATTCCGATAAAGATAAAGATAAGGAAGGAGCTTGTTATTTAAATCACTTTTTAAAACAAGCCACAAAGGTTATTTGTATAGATATGGAGCAAATTTTGCCTCATAACGCGTTTAAAACTTTAAATCATTTAGCTAAAGAATTAAATTTTTGCCCTCCTCAAAATTCGGTATTGTTTGAAAAATATATAAATTCAAATGGTCTTTGGATTGGCAATGCACTTTTTTATCGCATCTTTAAATATAAAAATATCAAAATCGAGCTTAGCAAAGAGCGTCAAAATGACGAAAATTTTATAGAATGTATAAGGAATTTCACTCAAAATGAATTTATTATTCATAAAAACAAGGCTCGTGTCTATATCGCTAAAAAAGATTTTGAAATTTTAAAAGAAGATAAAGAACTTTTTGAAAAAATTACAAATTATCTTAAAGAGTATTTCGTAAAATGTGAGGAGAAATTTCAAGAAGATTCAAAAAAAATCTATAAAGAGCAAGATGTGCTTGATTGTTTGAGACAAAATAGTATCTTAGCTTTAAAATTTAAAGAAAAGATAGACACACAATATAGTTTTGTAAAAAAACATTATCCAGAAATTTTTAAATCTTGGAGCTATTATAATGAATTTGAAAAGATATGCGAGGAGTTTGATAAGCATTGATTTATCAATCAAAACAAGAAAAGAAAGTTAAGAAAAATCAATCGGGTCCATATCCGCACTCACGCCTTTAAAATTTAAAGCATAAGCTTGAGCTTTCATTAGAATTTTATGTGTATGAGCACGCAATAAAATATAAAAACGAAAGGTCAAGCCGAGCATTTCAATCGCACAAGCACCATATCCTACAAGCTCTAAATTCTCTATACCTTCAAAGTCCTTAGCTAATTTTTCGCAAATTTCTTTTGCCTCATCCCTTCTTTTGCTCTCTATAATCAATCTTAAAAGTCTTTTAAATGGCGGATACAAGCCTTCTCTAAGCTCTAATTCATCTTTTAAAAAACTTTCATAATCCTGTATATATCTTTCGAAAAAAGCACGATTTTTCGTTTGAAAAAGCACCCTTGCCTCACCCTTACGTCCTGCTCTGCCTGCAACTTGCATTGCAAGGGAAAGGCTTTCCTCACTTGCTCTAAAATTAGGACGAAATAAAAACTCATCTAAACCTAAAATGACGCTTAAATCTACATTATGATAATCATGTCCTTTAGCAAGCATAGAAGTTCCAACCAAAATATCGATTTTTCTGTCGTTAAAATCCTTTAAAATTTTATCAAGTTTTCTTACACTCGTAATTTCATCGCTATCAAATCTATTGATTGTTGCCTTTGTAAATTTTTTTTGTAAGAGTTCGCATAGTTGTGCTGTTCCCATTTTTTTAGCCTCTAAAAGCACTCCTTTACAATTTGGACAAAATTCATCAATCATCTTAGAAAAATTACAATAATGACATTTTAAGATATTTTTATGCAAACTCATAGCAACAGAGCAAAAAGGACATTTAATGCTCTTGCCACAACTTTTGCAAAGAATTTGACGAAAATGAGCACGTGTAGGAAGAAAGATAATGGCTTGTTTTTGATTTTCTAAACTTTTTTTAAGTTCTTTAAGCAAAAGCACAGAAACACTCAACTCATTTTCATCAAATAAAAATTCCTTTTTGGTTTCAAAAAAAGTGCCCTTTAATCTAAAGTATTTTTGTTTATAAAAACTTGTAAGAGAGGGGGTTGCAGAACCTAAAAGCACTTTAATATTGCATTTTTTTCCTAAAAACAAAGCCAAATCTCTTGCGTTGATATAAGGTTTATTTGAAGCTTTGTAAGAATTATCATGCTCCTCATCAACGATAATAAGCCCTAAATTTCTAAAAGGTAAAAAAAGAGCTGACCTCGCTCCTGCAACTAAAAGAGCTTTGCCGTTTGTTAATTGTTCTAAATGTTCTTGTTTTTTTTTCTTTGAAATTTTAGAATGCCATAAAAAAAACGCATCTTTAAAATACACCTGAAGTCTTTTTTGCATTTGGGGAGTGAGTGAAATTTCGGGCATTAAAAGCAAAACTTGTTTTCCTTGTTCTAAATACTCTTTTATCAAAGCAATATAAATTTCAGTCTTTCCGCTTCCTGTATCGGCAAAGAGCAAAGAGCTTGATTGAGTTTTGATAAAATTTAGGGCTTCTTCTTGCAAAATGCTTAAACTAGGACGCTTTAAACAGCTTATTTTTTCGCATTTATAGAATTTAGAGCTTTCAAAAGAATTTAAAATAAAACCTAATTTGCACGCATAATACTTAGAAATAAAATTTGCAAGTTCAAACTGCACTTCGCTCAAAGATTTGAAAGTATTTTCTTCAATGGGCCTTGTTTGAAATTCTGGTTTTTGACATTCTTTAATGACTATGGCTTTAAGGTTTTTTCTAGAACCAAGTGCGACAATCACTTCACTCAAAACCAAAAGCTCTTCTTCGCTTTCATAAATTAAATTTTGTAAATAAAGCCCTTTAATACTTAATTCATAATATCTCATAAAAGCTCTTTACACCATTTGCTATGCAGACATTCTAAAATGCCCTCATTTGCATTATAGATAAAATCCACACTTTCTTTGGAATTTAAAAAAAAACGATAATGGTTAAAGCCTTGTTTAATCCAAGCCTTAGAATGAGAATACAAAGGGGAGCTTAAAACAGAATAAGAACAACAATTTATGCCATTTTGACAATTTAGAATTTCTTTTTTTTCACAATAAAATAATTTTTCTTTTTCAAAGGCTATTTTTGCACTATCAAGTATGGGGCTAAAATGTGCAATTTGCTTGAGTGAAAATTCACTTCTCATCGAGGCAAGGGCGGATTGAAGCATTTGATAATCGGCTTTGAGTTTCAATAATTTGGCATCATTTTTATTTTGATTTAAAAAAGGAAAAGAAATAAGGGCTAAAATTCCTATGATTAATATCACAAAAACGAGTTCAAGCAGGGTAAAAGCTTTTTTAACTTTCATTTGGTGGGAAGTTCTTCATTGATAGCTTTAATAAGCTTCTTAAGTTCTCTTTCTAAAATATAATTTTCATAACTTTTTTTAATGAAAGCATCGACAAAGCTTTTAAGCTCTATTTTTCGAGTTCCACCCGAAATTAAAGCAATATCATCTTCTAAAAAATTTGCAAACTCCTCACTGCATTTAACGATAAAATCCTTTGCCGAAACATTAATAACAACTTGCTTTAAATTATCACTTGCCAAGCACAGCCTCTATTTTTTTCACTATATCTTCGCTTTCTATATTTTTACTCTTAAGCTCTTCTTCTAAACGCATAATCTGATTACTTTTAGCTTCATTTTGAGCCTTAACACTGACTAATTCATTTCTTAAATTCTCATTTTGCTCACACACTTCATTGTATTTAGCTAAAAGCTCATTAACCTTATCTGTCATCGTATTGATAATTTTTTCATCATACATTTTGATTTGCCTTTTTTTGATTTTAAGTAAAAAATATTTATAATTTGCAAATTATAGCAAAAAAATGTTTAATTTTTATGTTTTATTTTAGAATTAATTTTAATTAAAGTATTTTTTTTTACAATTTTTGTTTTAAAACTCTAAAAAAGTAAAAAAATGTTTGAATTAACAAGTGATTTTAAACCTAGTTTTGACCAAGAGCAAGCGATTGAAAATATTGTTAAAAGCATTAAAAAAGGCAACAAATATCAAACCCTACTCGGAGTTACAGGTAGCGGTAAGACCTTTACAATGGCAAATGTAATCCAAAGGCTTAATATGCCTACTTTGATTATGTCCCATAACAAAAGCTTATGTGCTCAACTTTATAGCGAATTTAAAGGCTTTTTTGCAAACAATCACACAGAATATTTCATCAGCTATTATGATTATTATCAGCCTGAAGCTTATATCCCACGTACTGATGTTTTTATAGAAAAAGATAGTTCAACAAATGAAGATTTAGAAAGATTAAGATTGAGTGCGACAGCTTCTTTGCTAAGCTATGAAGATGTGATTTGTGTTGCAAGTGTTTCTGCAAATTATGGTTTGGGAAATCCTAAAGAATATGTCGGTATGGTGCTAATTTTTGAGTTAGGAATGATTTTAAATCAAAAAGAGCTTTTAAAAAAACTCGTGGATATGGGATATAAAAGAAATGACAATTTTTTTGACAGAGCAGATTTTAGAGTCAGTGGCGATACAATCGATATTTATCCTGCTTATTATGAAGATGAGGTGATAAGGCTTGAATTTTTTGGCGATGAATTAGAACATATGTATCATTATAATGTCTTAGAAAACAAAAAAACCAAAGATTTAAAAAGATTCATTCTTTATCCTACGAGTCAATTTAGTGTCGGCGAAAAGCGTTTAAAACAAGCGATTAAAGACATAAAAGCTGAACTTTTGGAAAGACTTGCTTATTTTGAAAACGAAAATAAACTCGTAGAATACCAAAGACTTAAGCAAAGAGTGGAATTTGATATTGAAATGCTTGAAAGCACAGGAATGTGCAAGGGCGTTGAAAATTACGCAAGACATTTAACAGGACTTAAACAAGGAGAAACACCTTATACACTTTTTGATTATTTTGCGATTAAAGAGCGGGAATTTCTTGTTATCGTTGATGAAAGTCATGTGAGTTTGCCACAATTTCGTGGAATGTTTGCAGGCGATAGGAGTCGTAAACAAACCCTTGTTGATTATGGTTTTAGACTTCCTTCAGCTTTAGATAATCGTCCCTTAATGTTTGATGAGTTTATCAATAAAAATTGCAAATTTCTTTTCGTTTCTGCCACTCCGGCTCCTCTTGAACTCGCATTAAGCAAGGGAAATGTTTTCCATCAAATTATGCGTCCTACAGGACTTTTAGACCCTATAATTGAGCTTAAAGATTCGGATAATCAAGTAGAAATTTTGTATGATGAAGCCAAAAAAGTCATAGCAAGAAATGAAAGAATTTTAGTTACAGTTTTGACAAAAAAGCTTGCAGAAGAATTGAGTAAATATTATCTTGAACTTGGCATTAAGGTTAAATATATGCATTCAGATATTGATGCTATCGAACGCAATGAACTCATACGAGGACTTAGAAGCGGTAGTTTTGATATGCTCATTGGCATTAATCTTCTTAGAGAAGGACTTGACTTACCGGAAGTTTCTTTGATTGCTATAATGGACGCAGATAAGGAGGGTTTTTTAAGAAGTACAACAAGTTTAATTCAAACTATGGGAAGAGCTGCAAGAAATGTTAATGGTAGGGTTTTGCTTTTTTCTAAAAAAATTACAAAATCAATGCAAGAAGCTATAGACATCACAAACCAAAGACGCAAACTCCAACAAGCTTACAACAAAGAACATCATATCACACCAAAATCTGTCCAAAGAAACTTAGAAGAAAGTCTTAAAAACGAACTCAATGACGCTGAAATTTATCGCAAGGCTAAAGAGCTTGAAAAAATGCCTGCAAATGAGAGGGCAAAAATAGTCAAACAACTACGTAAAGAAATGCTTCAAGCGGCTAAAGAACTTGAATTTGAAAAGGCTGCTATGCTAAGGGATGAAATTAAAAAACTTAGAGATTTATAAATCAATTTGCAAATAATGAGCTGTTGGAATTCATTTTGGTTTTTAAATTTGAAATTTTATTTTTTACAACTTTTCTTAATATTGCTTAAATTATATTTTATTTTTGATTTTAAAATTTCATTTTCTAAAAATATGCAAAATTTAGTGTTTATTATATTATAAAAGATAATTTTACGAAAAATTTAAAAAATATTAAGTCTGTCTTTGCTTATCAAAAAAACTTGAAAATAATTTGTATAAATCGCACAAAAAAGTTTGATTCTATCTCTAAAGTAATCTTTGATTGTAATTTAGCATAATATCTTTTTTATTTGGGTTATATTTTATATTTTTTTCATTTTCACAAAAGACTTTTTTGTCATTAAAATCGCTAAAAAGAACATCATCATTGTTAAACGCATATTTGCATTATTATTTTGCGTGATTTTAGCGTGTGAAAATGCATCGATATAAACCATATTTTCCCATTTATCAAGCACTTGAAACTCTTCTTTGCTTGAAGCAAAGCATAATGGCACAATGTGGTGTGATTCAAATCCCTTTTCTTTGCAGACATTGTGCTGTTTGAAATATTCTATCTTTTGTTGCATTGAACGTTTGAGTTTTGTGGAATTTTCAAAAAGGCTCTTTTCATTGATGCGTATGTGAAGTTTTTTGTCTGTTTTATTCCATTCAAAATACGCCATTTGTGTTAAGAGGCTTAGAATTTGTTGTGTTGCGTTTGTCCAATTATGAAAATCCCGTTTTTGTGTTTTATCACCTATAAAATTTTGAGGATTGCAATAAGTTTTTAAGTGCTTAATCAATGTTTTTTGCTGGATTTTGCTTAAACGCCTATAATCTTGTATGAGTTCTATTATATCATTTTTGTGGTAGATTCTAGCTTCTAATTTCTGTCCCAAAAACGTTGCAAAAAATAAAATTTCATACATTGTAAGATAGGAAAATTTTAATTCTAAAATCATGCTCAAAATTTCCTCGCCAAAACCTTGCATAAGGTTTTCTAAAGCCCTTGTAAAAAGCAAATTCTGTGTGAAAATATCTTCAGTTTGTAAAAATTTTATACCAAAAGATGTAAGGGCTGTGTATTTTTTCACGCCTTTATCAAAGGGATTTAATCTCTTCTTTTTAGGATTGAACCTATCAATCAGCCCCATTCTGTGTAAATCAACAAAGATGTTTTTGCGTAAAGAATCTTGAGTACATCTTTTTATTTCTCTTGCAATATTATTTGTCAGTCTTGCATATTTTTCCTCGCCCTCAATATTAGAGGGACGTTTGCTTAAATCAGTTGTGCGCATTTGCAATAATTCATCCTTGCAAAGTTCATAGATCTCTTTTAAAATGACTAAGATTTCCTTTTGTGTGTAACGATTATGTTGTGAAATTTGCAAACCCCTATAATTGTCATTTTGTATCCTCTTTACTAAAAATTTTATACATTCTTTACTCGGATCTATTCTTAACAACTCTTGCAAAATTTTATCCATCAATACTCCCTTATACTCAAACTAGAATCCACATAGTCTTTATTGCTTTCACAACCGATAAAATGGCGCTCTAAATCCCTTGCTACAAGACTTGTCATTCCACTTCCGCTAAATAAATCAAGAACAATATCTCCCTTTTTAGAACTCGCCTTTATCATGCGCTCTATCATTTCTCTAGGTTTTATGGTGGGATGAGAAAGCTTTTGTGTTTTTCCTTTGATTTTTTGTTTGTGCCTTTGACTCGCTATCTCCCATACATCAGGGCAGAGTTTGCCCTTTGCGTTAGGATACCATCTCTTACCATTTTTTAAAATTCCATTTTTTCTTGCATGTTCTATACGCTTTGTTGATTCATAAGGCATACGCACAGCTTCAGAATCAAAAGTATAATTTTTACAATCAAGAGTATAAAATAAAATGCTTTCTTGATTATTGACAAAACGTTTTTTTGTATAGCTTAAGCCGTCCTTTTTATACCAAGTGATGAAATTTTGAAACACTGCTTTATCTTGCAAATAATGCAAAAATAAAGCACAATGATAGGGAGTGTTAAAGATATAAAAACTTCCATGTTTTTTTATTTTAGGCAACAAAGCGTCCATCCATGCAAAGCTAAAATCTAAAAAATCTTGTTCGCTTTTAAAGCTGTCCCATTGTGCAACTTTGAGATTATAAGGTGGATCAATGATAGCCAAATCAATGCTTTCATCTTCAAGGGATTGCAAAAAAGAAAAAACATCTAATATGTGGATTTTATCGAGCATGATTTATCCTTAAAGCACGGCACTCGTGCAAGTTTTTCTTCAATGACATCTTTGTAATGCGGATAAACTTCATAGGCTACAAACTTTCTCCTCAATTCCTTTGCAACTTTTAGAGTCGTTCCACTTCCAGCAAAGGGATCTAAAACAATATCGCCCACAAAAGAATAGAGTCTAAGCAATCGATAAACAATCTCTTCAGGCATTATAGCGGCATGTTTTCCAAAGGCTGTATCGCTTTTATTTGGAATAGGAATGTCCCAAATTTGTTTGGTGAATTTTATCCATTCTTCTTGTGTGAGTTTGCTCTGCTCTTTTTGCTCTTGTGTTATTTTATCCTTTGCTTTTCCGTCTTTGACATAAATAGCAATGAATTCGCTTGTATTTTGTGCATAAAAATTACGCGGATAGGGATAACTGCCAAACATTAGTTTTTTCGTTGTATTTGTGCGATTCCAAATATAAAGATCAAGCAAAAAAAGCTTTGTATGGCTTAAAATACTTTGTTGTATATCGCTTTGTAAATCAAAAATATGGCGGTTGTAATGCGTGTTAAGGTCCTTTTTAAGCATAGGCATGAGGGGGACATTGATGCAAAGCTTTCCATTAGGTTTTAGCACCCTCTCACATTCACGCCATACTTTTAAAAGCTCGGCAATATAGTTTTTATAATCACCAATCGCCCCTAAATCTTGCTTGTGTGTCTTTGAGTGTTTTGTGTCTTGATGCCCATCTTTTGCATAATCTTTAATGTTAAAATACGGCGGTGAAGTGATGATAATATCAATTTTTTCTTTCTCAATCTCACTCATATTTTGACTGGATTTATAAAATATTTGATTCATATGTGTTCATTTCGTCTTAATTTTTAGTTTGCAATTTTTATCAGTCAAAAAGCTTTACTTCCATTTTTGCTTTTCCAAAAAATTATAATAAAAATTTTCTTAAGAGTAGCAAAGTTTGAAGCAAATTTTAAAGGGCTAAAATATTTTATAAAAAATTAGTTTAAGTGTTTTTAAAAAATAAATTTATTTTTTAATTACTATTTATCGAAATAATAGAATTAAAAACACTTACTAATTTCATTTTCTTTTTATATCTTTAATAATATAAAAAGAATTACATACCATTATACAAAACACTTTTGGCTAATTTTTTAAGTTTCTCTCAAGCAAAATTTTTGAGTTTTAGACTTGGGGCTATAATTTAGATTAATATTTAATTTTTAATTATCTTTTCGTTTGATTATGAATTTTAAAAAATATTATTATTTTTTTTGAAATTCTTGATTAAAAAATATTTTTACATTTTATTAAATTTAAATTCTTAATTAATATAGTTTTTTAAGATTAATATTTCTATAATTTTATATTATGACTTTTTTAAATCAATTGATATGAGAAAATGATGAAAATTATCTTAGCGACAAGCAACGCACACAAATTTGCTGAAGTGAAAAAATTTTAAAAAATTTTGAGCTTTATCCCTTAGAAGAATCGCGATTAATTCCTTTACTTCGTTAATTATGAAATAGAAACGAATTGATACTAATTAAACTTCTTAAAATACTCATCAATTTCTGTTCTCATTTCACACCCAACCTCTTCAAAAGCCGATAAAATCAGTTTATAGCTTCCTTTTCCACCCAAAAAATCCCAAAAATCCTCCGCTACTTTCAACTCAAAATCCAAATCTAGCATACCAGCCATAGTCCATCGTTCATAAGGTTTTGGCTCATAGGGATTATAAGGAATGGCTATGAGTGATTGAATATTGGAATTTGGACTATGATATGCAAAGCAGGCTATCCAAGTTAAAAGGGTGCGTTTAAATTCTTTAAACCCTCCCTTGTTTGGCTTAGCAGTCTTAATGTCAATCAAATAAACATTATTGCCTTTGTGCAAAACTAAATCCACCTTAGTGGGTTTAACGATGCTTGTTTCTCCACTTCGTGAAACTGCCAAAATTCTAGCAATTTCCTCGTTTTTATTTGGTTTAGAATTTCCACTTTCTAAAGAATCCATGATATCTTGTATAACTCTTTGTGCTTCTTTGGTAATTGTATTTGCAACTGCTACTTGACGCTTAATGCTATCAAAACGTTTTAGACCTAATTCTTCAGCCACAGGTTCAAAAATGCTTGTACCAAAATTTGTATTAAGGCTTTGAATGAAGCTATAAAGTGCCATTCTGTCTTTGCCTAAAAGCCTCGTATGAAAAGGCATTGAGGAGGTTTCGGGCTTATAGTTTTCAAATTTATTACGCAAACTTAGAGTCAAGCGGTTTTTGATATTGCTTTTAAGACTTTATATTAATCTTTAACTCCTATTTTTCAAATGAAATACACTCTCACTATATTTATTTTTATCTTTTTCACTGCGATTAAGCACAGGTCTATCGTATTTTTTAACAATTTGCATCTTTGCTAATTCGGCTATTTTTGGATAGAGATTAAATTTGTCGTTTGCTACTAAAAAAACATTATAATCCTCTCTTAAAAATCTCTTAGCATTTTTTAGAGCTTGTGCTATCGCACAAATATATTTTTCTTGTGCAAGTTTGTTTTGCCCCTCACTAAGTTTGCCGATTTCTAAATTATCTTTACGAGGCAAGTTAAATATATCATAGGCATAAGCATGTTGTTCATGATAATCAATCAATCCAACATAGGGCGGAGAGCTAAAGATTCCAGCAATCTTTTGAGATTTCACAAGATTTGCAAAATCTTTATCTTGTTTTTGTATTTCAGTGATAATGTCTGCATTTGTAGAATCTGCATTTAAACAAAGCTGTTTTGTCGTTGCACTTCGCAAGGATTGAAATTCTCTTAATCGCTTTAAAGTATCTTTAGTATAGCTTTTCCACCATTTTGTAATGCTAAAAAGTGGTTTGCATACCCTCCCATGTTTGGCACAATAATAAGTTGTATTGATAGGCTCTAAAAGCGTAGCCAAATCCGAATGTGTCGTAGCACGGCAACTTCTTGCTGTGCGACTTAAAATAATGCATAAAATATTTTGTAAAGATTGAGGGGATTTTAAAATTTCATTCTTAAGTAGAATAATCTCCTGCTTTATAGAATCTATATACCATTTTTCAAAGAAATTTCCTCGTGTGTTTGTGCTGATATTAATATGATATTGACTCATTAAATCATTGTAAATTTTTAAAAATTCTTGTGCTTTTACTTTGCCATAGGTTTTTTCATCAATTTGCCCAAGTGCAACTTGACGCTTAAAGGTTTTATTAGGAAAATAGAGCTGATTAAAGGCACTTAAAGCCTCATTTAAAGCGGATTCAAAAAGGCTTATTTGGGTGGTTTTTGTATAATTTTCCAAACAATTTGTAAGCCTTAAACATTCATTTTCAAGAGCATTGAAATCATATTGAGCAACTTTAGCATTGCTAAGTAAGGCATTGAAGGTTGAAACATCAATCCCTATTGCATTCATTCCTAGTTCATTTGCTACGCACAAGGTCGTGCCACTCCCCGCAAAAATATCGAGCACAATATCATCAGGCTTAAAATAAATTTCTCGTTTAATGGAATCTGTATGAGAATCCAAAAAATATTCTACAAGTTGAGGGATAAATTTGCCTTTATAGGGGTGGATTCTATGGACGTGTTTGGTTGTTTGTGCTTCTTTGTATTGTGCAAAAGAAAGGGGATTTTGCAAATGCTTTGCAGATTTGATTGCATTATCATAATACGCTTTAAGCTCGTTTTTCTCAATCAAATTTTCTTTTAAATGCGTGCTATGATTTGCTATTTTTCCATAATTTAAAAGATAAATAATATTATTGCTTGTTACCTTTTTTCCTAAATACTCACTCGCCCAAACACTAGCTTGTTTGGGTGTCAATAACGACATTTCTTTCATAAATCCCTTATCAATCAACTTTTAACTCCTCTTGCTTCCATTATAAATTATGGAATCACTCATAGTTTGCCCATATTCCTTGAAATTTATGTTATTCTGCAATTTTTAAAAATCGTTCTAAAATATTACAATAAAAAAACATAAATATATTTATACCTCTCACTCTCATTCAATTGTTTTGCATAAAATACTCATTTTTTAGTTCAATAAATACTTTTTAATTATATCCCGGCACTAAAAATTTGGATTTTTTAATTTTTATTTCGATACAATTTTATGACAAAAAATTAACCTTTAGCTATGAATTTTTTTAGATTATTTTATTAAAACTCAATCCCTTGAGTGAAAGTTTAGCATAAAAAAGTTTTTATGCTAAGCCTTTTTAGCTTAAAATAATATTTAATATTATTGTTTATGCTTGATTGCTACTCTTTGTTTTTTATAAGGCTAAGGATAAGAACTTGTTCGCTTAAGAAAATATTTATTTTTTTAAGTTTATAAAAGATTTTAAGTAAGAAACATTATCATAAATGGATGAATGATAAATTTTGATTATAAAAAATAAATGATAAATTGTTTTAAAAATTCTAATGGTTTGAAAAATTTTTTAAAATTGATAAAGAAGTTATTTGTCTCATCTGAACTAAAAAATTTTAATGTTTATTGTGCTATAATTAGGCTTTTTTAAATCAATTGATATGAGAAAATGATGAAAATTATCTTAGCGACAAGCAACGCACACAAATTTGCTGAAGTGAAAAAAATTTTAAAAAATTTTGAGCTTTATCCCTTAGAAGAATTTTTAACACCCTTTGAAATCAAAGAAAATGGTATGAGTTTTAAAGAAAATGCTTTGATTAAATCAAAAGCCGTTTTTAATGCTATTAGCAAAGAAAAGCAGAAAAAAATCGTTGTTTTAAGCGATGATAGCGGACTTTGTGTTGAGGCTTTAGGAGCTCAACCCGGAATTTATTCTGCAAGATTTTCTAAACAAGGCACAGATGAAAAAAATCGCGAAAAACTTATCAAAAAACTTCGCAAACTCAAACTTAGTCAAAGCAAGGCTTATTATAAAACCGCAATAGCTTTAAGCTCGATTTGGGGCGATTTTTGTGTGCAAGCAACAATGCATGGCAAAGTGATTTGTAAGGAAAGGGGAAGCGGAGGTTTTGGTTATGATTGTCTTTTCATTCCTAATCATTTTGATAAAACCTTAGCCGAACTTTCTAGTGAAGAGAAAAATTCAATTTCACATCGCTTTAAAGCCCTTGATTTAGCTCAAATTTTATTAAGAATTTTGGCAAGAAATTATGGATGAATTTCTCATTTTGATTTTAAGCTAAGAAAACTTTCAAACAAAAACGAGCAATGATAACAAAACACAGCAAAATATAAGGCAAAAATCATTATTTTTTAAATTTGTTTGATTCTAAGAGTGCTTTGAATTTTAAACATCTTTCGCGTTTTAAAAAAGCTTACTTCAATGATTTTAACAAAGATTGATATATGCTTGGATTTTTTTAGTTAATCTTCAATAAGAATTCCTAAGCATTTTAATGTAAAAATTTGCTTGAAGGCTTGATAAAGCTTATGAGAAAGCTTGGAAGCAAAATCAAACTTCCGCTTAAAAGCAAGAGCATGACAAACACGGTTAAAAAACCAAAATAAATCGTTGGGATAAAATTACTACTCATCATCACCCCAAAGCCTAAAACCACGCTTATGGTTGTATAATAAAGAGCAGAACCTATGCTAAGATGAGAAGCAAGAACTGCTTCTTTAACATTTTTTGTTTTTAATTCTTCTTTAAAACGATAGATATAATGGATAACATCATCAACTCCTATACCGATAGCGATTGCAGCAATGGTGATGCTCATCATATCCAAAGGAATGCCTAAAATTCCCATAAAAGCGAAGACAAGACTTAAAGGAATGACATTGACTAAAATGGCTAAAATTGAAATTTTTAAATCTCTAAAAATCACAACAAAAAGAATAAAAATGGCTAAAATCACGAAAGCAAGAGTGTTAAATTGTGAAGAAAAAAGGGCTTGAAGCATATTGTTATAAAGCAACATAATGCCTGTGATTTCAAAATTCACTCCATCATTTTTCAAAAGTTCATTCAATTCTTTTTTAAGCTCAAGCAAAAATTCATTCCTATGTAATGTAGGGTCAGAATCAACAATACGCATACTAAAACGCAGTTCATTATTTTCAATGCTTACAAAACTTGAAAGCAAATCTTGCTTAAATTCTTCAGGTAAATTTTCATTTAAAAAAGCCAAAGCAAAATCATCTAAATCCTTACCATCGTTGATATTTTTACCTAAATTTAAAAGGCTATTAAGGCTCAATACTGAACCCACATAAGCTTTATGTTCTAAATATTCATGAATTTTTTTAGCGATTCTTGTTTTTTGAGAATTAAAAAAATAAGTGTCTTCATTTGCAAGAGTTTCAAATTCCTCCTCAAAACTATCCAAATTTTTACTTTGCTTTGAATCTGTTTTCTTAAAGCTCACAATCACTTCCAAAGGCAATGTTCCGCCTAAATTTTTATCGATAATCAGCAAACCTTTTTTAATCTCACTTCCATCTTTAAAATAATTCACAAAGGAATTTTCTACTCTTAAAGAACTGATGCCCCAAAAGGCTAAAATCACAGCTAAAACCGCTATACTATAGACCATTTTGCGATGTTTAAGACTGATATTTGCACAAAAAGCTAAGAAATTCCATTTTGCTTTTTTCCTCACATAAATTTTTGGTTTGACTAACACGAGAGTGCTGGCTAAAAAAAGATAGGATAAAACAAGGGAAAAAGCTATACCAACGCTCATCATAATACCAAGCTTGATAATGGGTTCTATATTTGAAAATACAAGAGAAGCAAAGCCTATCATTGTTGTAAGAATGGCATAAAAGCTTGGTTTGGCTTTTTCAAGTAAGGTTTTTAAGATTAGTCGTTGAATTTTACACTTGCTGTGTTTTGTGGAATTTTCTATAAAATCAGAAACAATATGAATGACAACACTTAGAGTGATAATAAGCACCAAAGCAACATAATTTGAAGAAATAACAGTGATATTAAAATTTAAAAGTGCAAAAAATCCACTCGCAGTGCTTAAAGTAATGAAACAAATAAAAAGCGGTAAAACCACAAAATACAAAGTTCTAAAAAAATACCAAAGTGCAAAAGCGAGTAAAAATACAAGGCTTAAACCATAAAGCACCAAATCTGATTTAATATAGCTTATCATATCATCAGCTATCATACTCAAGCCTCCAAGATAAAGCTTGTCGCCTTTGTCTTCGTATTTTTTAACCAAATTTTTGATTGAATCCAGCCTTTGTTTGACAATCATTCTTTGAACATCTTGATGCTTTTTAATCTCAAGACGATAAAAATGCTTTTCACTCTCAAGCAAAGATTTATCCCTTTTTTCTATGAGTTGATTGTAGATTACATCCGGTTTAAGATAAATAATCAAAGCTGCGAATTGACCATTTTTTGAGATGATATTATCCCTATAAAAAGGACTATTTAAAATTTCATTTTTAGCCTTAGTTTGATTCACATCTTCGCTTGTAATTGAGGGAATATCTTTTAAAAGCTCTTTTAAATCTTTAGTATCAGAGCTTTGAAATAAAGGAGCATTGATAATGCTAAAAACCCTTTGCACTCCATCGACTTTTTCCAAAGCTTTGTGCAAATCTTCAAGTTTGTTTAAATTTTCTTTTGAAAAAGGATTTTCATCTTTTGGTTCAAAAGCAAGCATTAAAAAATCATCGTTTTTATAGTGCTTTGAAAGCTCTCTAAAAATTTTCAAATCCTTATCATTTTCTAAAAGCAAACTTTCAGCACTTGCATCAATTTCGAGTTTTGAAGCAAAAGAACTCAACAAAATGCACACAAAAAATGTGCTAAAGAAAGTTATTTTAGGATTTTTGATGAAAATTTTTAAAAGCTTGGCTAGCATTACTCAAAACTGACTTGTTCTAGTTTTTTAAGCAAGGTATTAAAATCCCCATTTTCTAAAATATCACCAAATTGCGACCTATAAGTTTGAATGATACTAATGCCCAAAACATCAACATCGTAAATAAGCCAATTTCCATTATCATTGTAGAATTTAAAAATGACAAATTTCTCTTCACCATCTATTATCATCGAAGTTCTAAGAAAATATCTTTTATCGTTTTTTTGCTCACCACCCTTAACCTTTAAAACCTCATCCTTATAAAGACTAAGTTTATCACTAAAGCTTTTTTTAAGACTTGCCTCAAATTGTTTGTTAAATTCTTCTTTTTGCTCTGCATTCAATGTGTCATAGTATTTTGAAAGGCTTAATTTTGCCATTAATTTAAAGTCAAAAATTCCATCAAAAAGCTTAAAAATTTCATCTGCAACAACTCTTTTATCTCCTTTAGCTTCCTTTAACAGCTTAAGACTTTTATCAATATGAGTTTGCATGGTTTGGTTGATTTCATTGAGGGTTAAACCAAAACAATTTAAACCCAAACAGAAAATTAAAATCCATTTTTTCATTTTTTCTCCTATTTGCTAAGTTCTATGCGTCTTTGTTCATAAGCATCGCGTAAAAAAGGATAAACATTTGGTGTGTTATAATAAATTTCATCAAGTTCATCGAGTCTAAAAGACAATTCATTGCCAAAACCATATGCACTCACTACAATTTCAAGCCAAGTAGGATCGATATAAGCCGTAGGTTGCAAAAACCAATCCACAGGTAAAGCTAAAGCATCGCGTAAATTGCTAGGTCCTAATACAGGCAGAACAATATGAAAACCACTTCCCACTCCCCAATGTGCTAAAATCGCTCCTACATCAGCGTGATGTTTTTGAATTCCCATCACACTCGCAACATCTCTAACTCCACCAAAACCTAAGATTGTATTTGCTAAAAAACGTTTAAATTCATCGCCAGCTTCATTAAATTTAAATTGAAAAACATTTCCGATAAATCTTAAAGGTGCAAGCAAATTATCGAAAAAATTTCTTACTCCTGTGCGAAAAAATTCGGGCGTAATGGCATTATAACCCTTTAAAATCGGTCTAAAACCATAATCATACAAGGCTATATTAAAATTTGTCATTATTTTATTATAACCAGAAATTGGGTCATTGACTTCATAGCTTGAATATTCTTGTTCAAATTCATCTAAGCTGACTTCATCTGCACACACTTCAATATTTAAGAAAAGCAAAAAAACTAAAATCAAATGCCAAATTTTCAATCAAGCTCCTAAATCTAATCTTATTTTCAGCTAAAAAAGCAAACATTATACCAAAAAATAAAACGAAATTTGTAAATCAATAAAAAACAAAATGACAATTTTGTCTCATGACTAACTATAATTTTTCAAGTTCAATATATTTTTAATGCTTCAATCAAAATAGTAAATATTTTTTTAATAAATTTAACCCTATAAAGCTAGATAAAAACTAGAATTTTAGATATATTTAGAGATATTTTAAATAAAAAATAAACAAAAAATTTGTAAATTAATAAAAAATGAGTTATAATCTCGCCGTTACGATTTACTATGATTTTTGAATCAAGCTCTAAATTTTATGGTAAATGCTATTCAATATTTAAGGATTATTCTATGAAAAAGGAAAAATTGCCTTTTCTTGTGCTGTGCATAGTGATTGCAGCACTTTTTTGGTTTATTCCCGTACCAGAAGCTTTGGAGGAAAATGCTTGGCATTTTCTAGGTTTATTTATTGCTGTGATTTTAGCAGTTATTTTACAAGTTATGCCTTTGGGAGCAGTTTGTTTTATAGCTATTGCTATCGTAGCTTTAACCGGAATCACCACGACTAAAAGTTCCATTCGAGACGCTCAAATCAAAACCTTAAGCGCTATAGTTTTAAAAGATAATTCTCAAAACTATAAAAATCAAATGGAAACAAGTATGAATTTAGCTGTATTTGAAGCTTTAAAAGCAGAAACTTTAGGAAAACTCCCCCCCCCTGCACAAGAAAAAGCTCATGAAATTTTAAATAAAAATTTAGAACAATCTTATAAAATCATAGAACTTGAAAAACTTTACACTAAAAATACTTCAAAAGAAAGGGCTAAAAGACTTAGTGATGAAGCTAAGATTGAGGCTTTAAATACTTTAGCTTTAACATTTTTATCACAAAAAGAAATCGACGCAAAAGTCCAAAAAGCCGTAAGCTCTTTAAAAGCAAAAACAGCAATCAATGATGCCTTAAGTGCTTTTTCAAATAGCCTCATTTGGCTTATTGTTGTTTCAGTTATCATCGCAAGAGGTGTGATAAAAACGGGACTTGGAGAAAGACTTGCATATTATTTTATCAGCATTTTTGGTAAAAAAACTTTAGGAATAGCTTATTCTATATGTTTAAGTGAAACGATTTTAGCTCCTGTAACTCCTTCAAATACAGCAAGGGCGGGAGCTATCATCAATCCTATCGTTCAAGCAATTTCGCGTTCATTTAAATCCACTCCAGAAGATGGAACACAAAATAAAATAGGAACATTTCTTTCTTTGGTTAATTTTCAAGCAAACCCTATAAGTTCAGCTATGTTTATCACAGCAACAGCACCTAATCCTTTGGTTGTGGATTTGGTCGCAAAAGCTACAAATATGGATTTACAAATCACTTGGGGACAATGGGCTTTAGGAATGTTACTTCCGGGTCTTTGTGCTATGGCAATTATGCCTTTGGTTGTGTATTTTCTTTCACCGCCTGAAATTAAATCCACACCGAATGCTTCAACTTTTGCAAAAGAAAAACTCGCAGCTTTAGGAAAGATGAAAAATTCTGAAAAGATTATGTTAGGAGTTTTTATACTCTTGCTCTTGCTTTGGGCTGGTGCTGCTGGGTATTTATTTGGATTAGAATTTGATTCTACGACGATTGCTCTTTTGGGGCTTTCTTTGGTTTTAATCAGTGGTATTTTAACTTTTGGTGAAGTTTTAGGAGAAAAAGCTGCTTGGAATACTTTAACTTGGTTCTCTGGTCTTGTTATGATGGCTACAATGCTTGGAAAATTAGGAGTAACCAAATTCTTAGCCGATTCACTTGGAATTCTTGCTTCAAATATGGGGCTTGGCGAAATTTCAATTATGATTTTCTTATCTTTAGCTTTTCTTTATGCTCACTATTTCTTTGCTTCGACAACAGCACACATTTCAGCTATGTTTTTTGTATTCTATAGTGCCGGACTTGCACTTGGAGCACCACCTCTTCTTTATGCCTTTATAATGCTAACAGCGGGTAATGTTATGATGGCTATAACACATTACGCCACAGGGACTGCTCCGGTTATTTTTGGAACAAATTATGTATCTATGAATCGCTGGTGGGGAGTTGGATTTGTGCTTTCTATTGTTGATATGGCAGTGATGACAAGTGTCGGGTTAGTTTGGTGGAAATTTTTAGGTTTTTATTAAAATAAATGTTAATTAATATCTATGTCCCAAAAAAAATTAACCCATTCTTTAGCTTCTTTAACCTTAAAATCAGGGATTAAAGAAGCTGATTTTTTATAAAAAATCGTAGCAATTTTAAGTTTTATCTGTGGAAATTCTTGTTTTAAGAGTTTAGAAATTTGAGTTAAACTCTCTCCGCTATCGACTATATCATCAATGAGTAGAATTTTTTGGTAAGATTTAAGATTAGGGGTGTTAAAAATTTTTACCTCATCAAGTTTTTGTTTTTCTTCATAATGGATTGAATTGAGTGAAAAAAGATTGCGATTGTTTAAAGCCACAGCTAAAGAATGCCCTAAGCTCATTCCACCTCTTGCAACTGCTACAAGTGCATCGGGTTGAAAATCTTTTTTAATTTCTTTGGCTAGAATTTTTACATCTTCTTTAAAATCCTCATAAGTATAAAAAAACATTTTATTCCTCTACTCTAAATTTAAACTCGTTTTATTTTAGCTTATCTTTTTAAATTTGATTTTTTTTTTTTTTGATATATAATATTTTAAAAAAATTATATATAAGGAGTTTAAAATTATGAAAAAGATTTTTTGTTTTTGTTTATTAAGCTTGATGGTTTTTGCCGTAGAATTTAGAAATAATCTAGGAGATTCTAGTACTCATCCAGGTAATCATGTACAGCCATTAGGAAGACAAGCTCCAGACTTTTCTTGGCATGGTAATGCATGGGATAATGATAGAGCTACTCAAGCTATTAATCAAATGGCAGATTCTCTAAACAATATAGCTAAAAGAGAACAATATTATCAACAACAAATTCAAATGCAAAAAGAAGCTCAAATGCAAATGCAAATGCAAATGAGAATTGTAGAATACAAAAAAATCTATGAAACAACTCATAAAGAAAAACAACTTGATCAATGTGCAAATCAGCTAGTCGCTGAAGATTCCGGCAAAAAAGCAAATTTAAAATTCTGTCTTAATTATCTTAATCCAAATCAATAAAGAGAAAAATTATGAAAAAATTTTTAATTTTAATTTTAATATTCTTTACATTTTATGGTTGCACAATGGATGTATCAAATCAAACCCCAAAGGAAACAAGAGAACAAGCTTTAATAAGAATGTGTGAAAATGAAAATAATGAACAAGCTTGTCAAGCTTTGTTCATAGAAGCTCGTATAGCTTGCGATAATTATAATCCAACAGCTTGCGGTATTTTAGGAGGAATGATTTATACTCCTCAAAGAATAAATTTGTTTGTTAAAAATATCTCACAAAAAGAACTTTATAAAAAATCGATTATGTATTTGACAAAATCGTGCATGTTAGGTCATCCACTAGCTTGTCAACAATTAGAGCAAATCAAAGTATTTTTAGAAAATTATAATCCATAAATAAAATTTGCAAGGTTTTTTGAAATTTTTATCACACATTAAACCTTTTTGTCAAGCCATCAAAACCTTGCAAAGCTTCATCAATAAGCCTTAAGCTCATTATAAAGGCTATCGCGTTCGATAGGAATGAGATTTGAAGTTTTTATCATATCGATAAAGGTCTTAAGTTTTGTCCCCCTTGCACTTTTAGCCCCGCCTGCACTTTGTATGCTCTCTTTTTCTATGGTTCCATCCAAATCATTTGCTCCAAATTCTTGAGCAACCATTGCTAAATTCAAACCCATTGTTGCCCAATAAGCCTTGATGTTTTTAATATTGTCTAAAACAAGTCTTGATATAGCAATGGTCTTTAAAATCTCTTCGCTATCCATAATATGATCAACCTCTAAAAAGCTATTATCTCTTTGCCAAACCAAAGGGATAAAGGC
Organism: Campylobacter cuniculorum DSM 23162 = LMG 24588; assembly: GCF_002104335.1. Lineage (NCBI taxonomy): Bacteria > Pseudomonadati > Campylobacterota > Epsilonproteobacteria > Campylobacterales > Campylobacteraceae > Campylobacter > Campylobacter cuniculorum. The sequence goes on from NZ_CP020867.1 coordinate 1,452,499, forward strand.
ATTAAATCCCCCGCTTTCATCTTGTAAATTACGCAGTCTTAACATATGATTGATTCTATGCTCTCTTTGCTCTATATGCCCAAAAAGCATAGTTGCATTACTTTGTTTGCCTTTTTTGTGCCAAAGTTTGTGAATTTTGAGCCAATTTTCACTGCTGACCTTACCCTTGCAAATTTTTTTGCGAATTTCCTCATCAAAAATTTCCGCTCCTCCTCCGGGCATACTATCAACTCCATATTCTAGCATTTTTTCAAGCACTTCTTCATAGCTCAAATCAAAACGACGATGCAAGAAATCCACTTCGGCAGCCGTCATAGCTTTGATATGAAGCTGGGGATATTTTTCTTTAATCATTTTAAAAATTCCTAAATACCATTGCCAAGTTGTGTCTTTATTGTGTGCAGAAACAATATGCACTTCTTTAGTGCCTCTTGCAACCGTTTCATCAACCACTTGCATAATTTCTTCGTGGCTCATTAAGTAGGGATTAGGATTTTTGCGGTGTGCTGAAAAAGCACAAAATTTACAAGTATCTGCACAGATATTTGTAGGATTAATATGACGATTCATATTAAAATACACCTTTTTTCCATGAAGTTTTGTGCGTCTTAAATGAGCAAATCGTGCTAAAGTAAAAAGGTCTAAATCCCAAAGTTTATTTGCTTGCTCTTCATTGAGTCTTTCTTCATTTTCCAAGCTTTTAAGTAAGGTTTTCATCACTAAACTCTCTTTTTAAAATCATTTCAAAAGAGTTTATCAAAAAAAACCAAAATAAAGGTTAAATTTGTTAAAATTTATTTTGAAATTCTAATTCAAAAGTGAGCAGTTTTGTTAAATAAAGATTTAGAAAAATTAAAACTTGAATACACACAAAAGCAATATTTTAAATATTTTTTAAGACAGGGAACTTTTAGTTTGCATTATTCTAGGCAAATGGATTGCTTAATCAAACAAGCCTATGAAATTGTTTTAAAGGATTATTTTGAAAAATTCTTGCCACAAAATGAACTCATTCCTTTTTGTGTACTTGCAAACAACCATTACGCCACAAATAGCCTCTGTGTGAATGAAGCCGTGCCTTTGATTTTAAGCTATGAGGACATTAAGGGCTATCATTTAAAGCCTATGATTAAAACTTTTATCGAGGTTTTAAATGATTTGCATTTGCAACTTGAATACAATATCATAGAGCTTAAAGGTTTGAAAAACATTGCTAAAAATGAACTTAAAAGCACTCAAATACGTTTTATTTGCGGGTCTAAATTGTTATTTAAAAAAATTAAACAAGATTTTAATGATTTTCTAAAAGAAAACAAAGAAATTCTTGCCGAAAATTTACTTAAAAATTTTCAAAATCAAACCCTGCCCTTTTTAAAGCAAGAATTTAATATCAAAAAAGATTGCGGTGGTTTAAATGATTTAAGAAAGCTTGAAAATTTACTCGCTCTTTTTAAAGATTCTCCAAAAAATTATGCCTTGAATTTTATCGATGAAAAATGCTTGAGTGAATTGCGTTTAGCGAGTGAGTTTTTACTGACTTTAAAATCGGCTCTGAATTTACAGAGCGGAAAGGATGATGATGAATTTTCATTCACAAAAACTGAAGAACTTGTCAAACTTCTTCATAAAAAAGACCAAAAAAATTTCAAAGCAGAAGAACTTCTAATCCAAAAAAGTTTGCAAAGCAGATATTTGCTGTGTTTGTATGCTGCTTTTTTGGCTTCAAAAATTCAAAAAAAATATTTTAAAACCTTACCTTTGAATTCAAATGTGCTTTTTTTAGAACAAGAATTTAAAAATTTAAATCAGGCTTTAGAATTTTTAAATTCCTTAGAAGATAGGGTTTATCATTTTGATATAGCCTTTGTTTTTGCCCTTAAAAATTTGGATTTTGATAAAACAAATCTTGAAAAAGCTTTGAAAATTTTTGAAAATTTTTTTTATAAAAAACATAGTTTTTGTATTTTAAAACTTTTATTTGATAGTGGAATTTTAAAAGAATTTTATAAACAAATTCCAAGATTTTTAAGCGATGAAGAGTCTGATTATAGTTTTGATATGCAAGCTTTTTTAACCCTGCAACAATTTGAGAAAGAACAAGAAAATTTAGAATTTTTAAAACAATTGCAAGATGAGGAAAAAATGATCTTAAAATTTGTCATCTTTCTTAGTGCAATCAACAATGAAAACGCAATTTCAATAGCAAGTATCTATAGAAGTTATACCCTAAAATTTGATATAAAAGCCGAGAATTTAGAACTAGGACTTAGACTCTTTAAAAATTTTAACGCCCTTAAAGAACTTGTTGAAAAAGAAGACATTTACAATCCTGTAATCCTTTTAAATTTGCTCTCTAAGGTCGAAAATTTAAAGACTTTAGAACTTTTATATCTTTTAACCCTTACCAAAGCTCAAGCCTTAGGTGCAAATGCATTTTTTTACAAGGCTCTTGATAAACTTTTGCAAAATGCTAAAGAGGGCTTTGAGGATGAAAATTTGCTTGAAGAGAGTGCAAAAAGGGTGAAAAAAGAGCTCACTCTTAAGAGGACGAAAATTTTTTTGGAGCAAGAAAAAATTTTGCAAGATAAAATCATTCATATTAAATCCAATCTTTTCATCATCAAAAATAGTTTTGAAAATATCATTCATGTTTCTCAACTTGCAAAAGACAATGATTTTAAATTTTGGTTAGAAAATGAACCAAACTTAAATCTACAACTTGTCGCTTTGAAGGACTTTAATGCGGGAATCATTTTAAATTCTTTAACGAATTTAAATCTTATTTTTATGAGTTTTTTTGAACTTTTTGATGATAAAATTTATCTTAAATTTGAATACGATAATATCATCACTCAAGAGCAAAAAAACAAGCTTATAAAGCTTTTAAACTCGAATTTACAAAGCTCTATAAAAAATAAAATCAAAAAACCAATCATTAAAAAAGATGAGCTAAAATTAGATTTAAATTATTCTAAAAATTATGCTAAATTAAATCTCAACACCAAGGACCAGCAGGGTTTAATGGCATTTTTGATGAATGTTTTTAAAATTTTAGGCTTGAGTTTGAGTGCAGCTAAAATTCAAACCATAAGACAAAGAACGAGAAATACTTTTATTTTTCAAAAAAATCAAGCTTTGTTAGAAAAACAACAAGAGCTAATCACTTCTTTAATAAGCGAGTAAAATATGTGCGGAATTGTAGGTTATATAGGAAAAAATGAAAAAAAGCAAATCATTTTAAACGGCTTAAAAGAATTAGAATACAGAGGCTATGATAGTGCCGGAATGGCAGTGATGAAAGATGGGGAATTAAGCTTTTTTAAGGCTGTAGGAAAACTTGAAAATTTAGCTCATAAATGCCATGATTTTTTAAGCGAAGGCGAAGGACTTGCGATAGGACATACAAGATGGGCAACGCATGGAAAACCTAATGAAATCAACGCTCATCCGCATTTAGGAGAGTATTCTTGTGTGATTCATAATGGTATTATAGAAAATTATAAAGAGCTTAAAGATAAACTTCTTAAAGAAAATATAGAATTTCTAAGCCAAACAGATACTGAAATTATCGTCAAACTCTTTGAATTTTATGCTCAAAAGATGGATCTTTTCAATGCTTTTAAAAAAAGCATTGAAGAACTCAAAGGAGCCTTTGCGATTTTATTGATTTCTAAAAAAGATGAAAATAAGGTCTTTTTTGCTAAAAATGGTGCTCCTTTGATTGTCGGAAAAAATTCTCAAAAAGAATTTTGGTTTGCTTCAGCAGATGCTCCTTTGATTGGTTTTTGTGATGAGGTGATTTATTTGGAGGATTTAAGTTTAGGCTATGCAAGCAAAGATGAACTTGTGATTTATGAAAATGGAATTTTAAAAAACAACACCTTTGTTAAACTCAATAATGATAAAAGCTATGCACAAAAAGATGGTTTTAGATTTTTTATGGAAAAAGAAATTTATGAGCAAAGCAGGGTTTTGAATGAAGTTTTAATGGGTAGGATTAAGGGCGATGAAGTGGTTTTTGATGAACTTGAAAATGAAAATTTAACCGCAATCGATGAAATCACTCTTTGTGCTTGTGGAACGAGTTATCACGCGGCACTTGTGGGCATGTATTTGCTTGAAAGAGTGGCTAAGATTAAAGCAAGGGTGGAGATAGCAAGTGAATTTCGTTATCGTAAGGCTTTAATCAAAAAAGATTCTTTATTTATCGTCATTTCTCAAAGTGGAGAGACTGCCGATACTTTAGAGGCTCTTAAAATTGCCAAAGCAGAGGGAGCAAAAACTTTTGCGATTTGCAATGTTGATAATTCTAGCATAGTGCGTCTTGCCCATTTAAGTTTGCTGACGCGTGCAGGGATTGAAAAAGGTGTGGCTTCAACTAAGGCTTTTGCAACGCAGGTTTTAACGCTTTGGATGTTTGCAATCTTTATCGCACAAAAAAAGGCTTTGAATGTTAATGAAGAGATTAAAGCCTTGCTTCATACACCAAGCTGTGTTGTAGTCAAACAAATTTTGCACGATAAAATTCATCGTCTTTCTAAAAGATATTTAGATGGACATGGCTTTTTTTATATAGGACGCGATGTGTTTTATCCTTTGGCTTTAGAAGGAGCTTTGAAGTTAAAAGAACTCTCTTATCTGCACGCAGAGGGCTATCCTGCAGGTGAAATGAAGCATGGACCGATTGCTTTGGTGGATTCAAAACTTTATACTATAGCCTTAATGCCTGAAAATTTACTCTATGAAAAAACAAAATCCAATGTCGAGGAGCTTATCGCTAGAGATTCGACCTTGTTGAGCATTTCACCTTTAGATTTTGATTTAAGTGATGATTTTATCAAGACCTCAAAACAAAATCATTTCATGTGTGAATTTTTTGAAATGATGCTCATCACTCAACTTTTAGCAATGGAAATTTCAATAAGACTTGGCAATGATGTCGATATGCCACGAAATTTAGCTAAGAGTGTAACGGTTGAGTAAAAAAGTAACCGCACAAAAAATTTTTATTTTCAAACTTTAATTTAAGTTTATTTTTATTTTTTATACCTTAAAATGCAAATAATATATATATATATAAGGAATTTATGATGAAAATATTTAGTATGTATATTTTATTACTATCTTTGTCTTATGGACTTTTTGCAGATACAAATTCTTATGACAATATAAATAATAAAAGGGTTTATGACCCAAATTATTATGATAAACTCTCTTATTGTAATTCTTTGCCTACAAATTTTCAAAGACAAATGTGTCGCTTGGGTTTATTTTCTCAATATTCTTTATAGGAGTTTGCGATGCTTACGAGTGCAAATTTTAGCGGGGTTGATTTTAGAGGTTTAAACAATATTGCATTTAAAGCTAAGGATATTAATATTGCACAAAAAACTCAAACACAGCTTAGCAAAGAAGAAAATGAACGCGAAATTTTAGACCTTAGTCTTAATGCAGGAATAAAAGTCATTTTTGAAGACACTCTTAATAAAACTCTCATAAGTCTTAATTTAACAGAGCAAAATTTTAAAACCTTGAAAGATAATTTTAATAAAAATAATAATTTTTACCAAAGAGAAGATGGTAGTATTAGGCTTAATGGTGAAGCTGAAAATTTCATCTCCTCTTGGTTTTACGACTTTGCTCACGAGCTTAATTTTCTCAATGCTGACAGCAACAAAGACAAGCTCATCAATGGCAATGAGACAAATAATGCCTATGCACATGCTTCTTTGATTACCTTTGGTCCAAATAGTGTAACTTTTAATACTTTAGGTAAAATCAGCTATGCTTTAGCCGGATATTCAAATTTAAGTATAGAAGAAGGCATAAATACGCGTATAGAACAAGATAAAGATTTAAATGGAGAAATTAAATTTTCAGAAAAATTCAGTCAAAAAGATTTGAATATTTTTGCCAACACAGCTCGTAATATAGCTCAAGGTGAAGATGAGGATTTAGAATTTAAATCCAAAAAAGAAGATTTATTGCAAAAAGTTTTAACTCAAGGAATAAATGCTTTAAATCAAAAAGAACTTGAAGAATTTAAGTTTAAATATCCTAAAGAATATGAAAATTTAAAACAAGAGCAAGTAAAATTTGAACTTTCTAAAGATTTTTTAGGATAATTTTTAAATAAAGATTTTAAAATGCTTGATTTAAAAGTTTAGTTAAATCAACTTATAAATGTCTTTATATTTTCTATTTTTAATTTTGCAAAATTTTCTAAAAGCTTATTTTAATGTCTTTTGAAATCATAAAATGATTAAAAAAATTAAAATAGGAGAAATTTTGCTTATTAAGCTTCAAAAAGCTTTAAAACCCATATAAGCGAGAATGATTCCATAAATGATGATGAGAAAATAAGAAAGGGTATTAAAAAGCTTTTTTAAAAAATCACTCAATAATTGAGAAAGTTTTGAGAAAAAGAGCAAGGCAGGTAAAGTTGAGACACCAAAAATAGCCATAACTAAAATGCTTTCTAAAAAATTTTGCTGACTTAAAGCACTTGCTAAAAAAAAATACACCAAACCGCAAGGCACAAAACCATTTGCAAAACCTAAGATAAGAGCAGATTTTATGCCTTTGAATTTTCTTGCTTGCCGGACTGCTGTTTTTAAAATTTTTTCAAAAAAGATATTATTTTCGATAAAAGCTAAAATTTTACCCCTTAAAATCAAAGCAAAACCTAATATCATCATAAACACACCGAGTACAAAAAAAGAAAGACTTTGAGTTTTAGCATTTAAAGCTAAAAGATTTCCAAAAATTCCAAAAATTCCCCCGAGTAAAATATAGGCAAATATACGTGATAAATGGTAAAACAAAGAAAGCAAAAATAAATTTTTAGCTTTAAGATTAAGTTGTATAAATGCGAGATTAAAACCCCCGCACATAGAATAACAATGCCCAAAACTTGATAAAAAGGCTACACTAAAGATAGCTGAAAAATCCGCAATGCTCACATTAAATTCATAAATTCTTTAAAGATATATTTGCTCTCGTGCGGACCTGCGGAGCTTTCTGGATGATGCTGGACTGAAATGATAGGATAATCTTTATATCTAACGCCCTCAACATTGTTGCCAAATAAATTTCTATGCGTGATAACAGCCACTTCGCAAAGCTCTTCTGGAACATTGTAGTTATGATTTTGTGCGGTGATTTCAACGCTTTTATTTTCCAAATTGATTACGGGATGATTTGAGCCATGTTGTCCAAATTTCATCTTATAAGTCTTATAACCAAAAGCATTGCTTAAGAGCTGATGTCCTAGACAAATACCCAACATAGGAATTCTAGCCTCAATGAGCTTTTTAAGTTCAGCAATTTCATTTTTAAGAATTTTTGGCTCTCCGGGTCCATTAGATAAAAAAATGCCGTGAATTTTGCCTTTTTGATAAAGCTCTATGAGCTCTTCAGCCTTAGTATTATGGGGAAAAACCTCCACTTCTAAACCCAGCTCAACGAGTTCATTAAGGATATTCATTTTAACCCCATAATCAATCACCGCAACCCTCTTCGTGCCTTTTTTGGCTTGATTGAAATTTTTACCATTCCAAACACCTTGTTTATGGATATAAGGCTTTTTCGTGCTCACCTCTTTAACAAAATTAATTTCTTCTATCCTTAGACTAGAATCAAGCAATGTTTTAAGATCTTCTTTACTTGAAATTTCAGTTGAAATAACAGCTCTAAGATTTCCAAAATCTCTTATCATTTTAACTAAAAATCTTGTATCAATCTCATAAATTCCTATCTTAGAATGCTTTTTAAAATACGACTCTAAGCTTTCTTTAGCTCTAAAATTTGAAAAAGTTGGACTAAGCTCACGTATTAAAATTCCACTTGCAAAAAGTTCTTTGCTTTCATTGTCTGCATCATTTGTGCCTACTATACCGATTTCTGGCATTGAAAAAACGATAAATTGCCCCGCATAAGAAGGGTCTGAAATGATTTCTTGATAACCCGTCATTGAAGTGTTAAAAACGAGTTCGCCAAAAAAAGTTCCGCTTTTGCCAAATGCCTTTGCACTCAAAAAAGTATCATTTTCTAAATATATCCAAGCTTCCATTAAAACATACCTTTTTTTCTAAGCTCTTCTTGATAAAGTTTTTCAAAAATCAATTCGTATTCTTCACTGCCCGGTATAGGTTTTGTTTTGTAATTGCTGATTTTATCATAAACCTCATCTTCAAGTTTTTCATAAATTTTTAAGTAATTTTCTATGCTTAAAAAAATCAAATTCTTAACACGATTTTCACTCACAACAAAATTAATAAAATCATTTTCTATGAGTTCATTAAGAATTTGATGGGCAAGGTGATTGTGCCTGTCTTCTGAATTTAAAATCACTCCAAAATCATTAGCAAGTTTTTTCTTAACAAGCCAAAACATATTTTTTCTATCCACCTGCATAAGCTCCATTTCCTCCTCTTGCTCTTCAAGGAGTTCTTTAACCCTTTCATCGAGTTTTTTTTCATTCATTGCGTCTTTTTCAAGGACATTTTTAACGCTTTGATTGAGTTTTTCAAGCTGATCTTTAATCTCAATAAAAGAAGAATTTGCAATATCAAGCATAATTTTATTTGCAATATAAGGAATATGTGGTAATTTTATACGCATTTTAAGCCTTTATTTAAGATTATGTAATGATAGCTTATTTTTGGTAAAAAAATGTTAAAAGAAAATTTTTCTTAAAATTTTACGCGATAAAATTTTTAAATCAACTTTATATTTGAAAAACATTCTAAGCAATACAAGCAATTAAATTTAAATTCAAAAGCCTCACTTCAAAAAAAAAAAAAAAAAGACGATTTATTTATAAAATTGAATTTAAAAGGAGTTTAAAATGGCTTTAGAATTTCCTCAAAACTTAAGCACAAAATTCAATGTGGAGTTAAAGGTAGAATCTCAAAATTCCAAAAAAGATTTTGAAAATCTGCAAGAATACACAAAGTATTTAAGCGATAAATATGGAGTCAATGCAGGACAGAGAATGATTAGTGGAGTGCCAACGACGATTAATGTTTCAAGTGCTTTTATCAAAGAAGCCTTTGAAAATCCCGATAAAAGAAAGTTTTTAGAGGAGAATTTAGAGGCGATGCAGAGTTTGGATGATGCCTTGAGAATGCTGGCGATAATATCCCCGAGTTCTGAAATGACCCATGCCGGTTTTATCGTTGATGAGAGCGGGAATATATCTATGTTTAGCGGTGGAAAAACCAAAGATTCTTGGGTGAGCAAAAACAAGACAAATTCTTGGCAAAACACTTCAAGCAGTGCAGATGAGCTTGAGAAAATTTTAGAAAAAGCAAGAAAAAGACAAAAAGAATTTGAAAAAAATTTAGAAAAAAGTCTAAAAAAGGCAGAAGAAAAGGCAAAGCAGTTGCAAGAAGAGTTGCAATCTCATGCAACACAGAATCAAACCAAAACCACGCAAACAACCTTGAACAAGGATTTGTCCTTTGAATTTGAAGTGAGTGGCAAAGATACGAGTGAGCTTTTAGAAAATTTCAAAATCACTCTAAGCAATATCACTTCAAGCAATGCTTTGCTTGATTTAAAGGCTTAATTTACTAAGTTTAACAGAATTAACAAAATGTTTAAAGGTAAAATATCTTATTTTGCCAGATTATAAAAAGCTAAATTTTAGAGATTTTAAATTTTTATTATCTTTTAACCTTAGAATTTTAATTCTAAGGTTTTTAATTTTTTAAGTTTTTGTGAGAATATTTAAAAGATCATAAAAAATTTTTATCTATACTAACAAGATATTTTTTTGTTAAATTTTTACAAAAGCTCAAAAAATTTTCACAGAATAAAATTTTCTTTAAATTCTAGTATCTTTAGAAAGGTTTAAATTAAAAATAAAGCTTTCATCACACGCTAAAATCAAGCCATGATGCACTCATTTTTGCCTTGATATTTACCACGCTTGTGCCCTCTAAGAGAGATTCACGTACCGCGTTGAGTTCCCTTAACTTCTCCATAATCTTTTCCAAAGAATTTTCGTTTTTGTCCGCTTTGTCTTTTTTCTGTTTTTCTTGTTCTTTGAGTTCTTCTAGCAGACGCTCTATAAGGCTTTTATTCTTAGAATCACTGCTAGAAACGCTCACACTCATCGCTGAAATCTCACCCTTTTCATTGATATTCCAAGCTTGAGAGATGAGTTTGCCCTTAACTCCGCTGTAATCCATTTTTGATATCGCCTCTAAATTATCCTCTAAAAACTTTCTTTTATCGGGATTTTCAAAGGCTTCTTTGATAAAAGCACTTGAAACATTAATCGTCGTTGGCACTCCACTAATCATTCTCTGTCCTGCATTGACTCCATATTTATCGCTTAAATACTTTGTGTATTCTTGCAGATTTTCAAAATCTTTTTTGGAATTTTGAGATTCTACCTTTAACTCCACATTGAATTTTGTGCTTAAGTTTTGAGGAAATTCTAAAGCCATTTTAAACTCCTTTTAAATTCAATTTTATAAATAAATCGTCTTTTTTTTTTTTTTTGAAGTGAGGCTTTTGAATTTAAATTTAATTGCTTGTATTATTGTCCATATTTTTAAGCAATAAAGTCAGTTCAGAAGCTTTTTTAGGGTCCATTTTTGAAAGCACACCTGAAATTTTACGCGATTCTAAAGAAAGCATAATTTTACTCGCATCCTCATTGTCCATTTGACTCAAAACTCCTGCAACAGCAGCATCTTTCATTTGTGAATAAATCTCTCTCACTCTGCCTTCGGTTTTTTCATTGATGCTATTTAAAATCTCTTCTTTTTGTTTTAAAAGCCTTTCGTTTTCAGCCTTTAAATTTTCAATTTGAGCTAAGGTTGCATTCACTTCGGCTTCTCTTTTATTTAAGGCTTCAAGTTGCTCTTTTTGCAAGGTTTCAAATGAGGCTTTAAAAGCTTCTAAAGCTTGTCTTGCTTCATCGAATTCTTTTGTTTGAAGTTCAAGTTGAGCTTTTTTTGCTTCAAAATACTGCTGACAATCTTGCTCTGCAGCAAAAGCAAAAATTCCAAATGAAATTAAGATTAAAATTCTAATCATCTTTTTTTTCTCCTTTGTTTCTAAAAAACCGCGTGATTGCAAGTTCATCGATAAATTTTTGTTCAGCTTTTTGAAGTTCTTTTTGTTTTTCTTTGATTTCCTTTGCTTCTAAGGTCTTGATTTTTTCATATTCTAAATTTGCTTTTTGGTATAAAAATTGATAATGCACAATCTCTTTTTCCGAAAGCTCAACCTTTTCTTTGGCTCTTTGCAGGGCTTCTTTGCCTATATTTGCCATTGCGAGATTAGATTTTAACTCATTGCTTAAACCAGAATTTGGCACAAGGCTTAAATTTCTAAGCTGTGCATAAGAAAGTTCATAGAGTTTTTGGTGTTCTCTTTGTCTTTGTTTGGCTTCACTCAAACGCAATTCAGCATTATCAAGCTGCTGTTTTCTCACCTTTGCAATTGCACTGAATTTTGTCTTCATAGTATAATGGTATCATCTCTTTCCGCACTTGTTGAAATAATCTTAATCTTTACTCCCACAAGCTCTTCTAAACGCTTAATATAAAGCTTTGCATTTGAAGGCAATAAATCAAAATCCCTAAGCTCAGAAACCTTGTCCCAACCTTGAAATTCCTCATAAATAGGCTTTACATTCTCCAAATCACTTGGCATATAGTCAATTTCTACTCCGTTATACTCATAGGCTCTGCAAATTTTTATTTTTTCAAAACCATCTAAAACATCGAGTTTGGTCAAGGCTAAAAAATCAAGCCCGTTGAGTCTTGCAGCATAACGCACCGCAACGGCATCAAACCACCCACAACGTCTTTTGCGACCTGTGCTTACGCCGATTTCTTTACCAATTTGTGCGATTCTTTCTCCATCGTCGCCCTTGTCTTCAGTGGGAAAAACTCCATTTCCCACCCTTGTTGTGTAAGCCTTAACTATGCCTATGATAGAACCTATTTCTTTAGGATTGAGTCCTAGTCCTGTTAAGGCTCCTGCTGCAATCGTGTTTGAACTCGTTACATAGGGATAAGTGCCATGGTCTATATCGAGCATTGAACCTTGAGCACCTTCTAAGAGCACTTTTTTATCCTCATCTAAGGCTTTCCAAAGTAAATTTGTCGTGTTTGTGATGAAAGGTGCTAAGATTTTATTGTAACGATTTAAATCATCAAGCAATTCTTCTTTTTTTGGAATTTCTATCTGCAAAATTTCTAAAAAAGTCCGATTGATTTCAAAATCTTTCATTAAAGATTCACAAAGCCTTTGCGGGTCTAAAAGCTCACAGACTCGATGTCCTGTGCGGTTAATTTTATCAGCATAACTTGGTCCTATGCCTTTTCCGGTCGTGCCTATAGCATTTTTGCCCTTGAGTTTTTCTTTGGCTATATCGATTAAAGAATGATGTCTTAAATTAAGATGGGCTCTATCACTGATGTATAATCTTCCTTTTAAATTGTCAAATTGTCCCATTTCAGCGATGAGAATTTCGGGTGATACTACAACGCCATTGCCGATAAGATTAATACAAAGTGGATTTAACACACCCGAAGGGATAAGATGAAGTGCATAACGTGTATGATTGACACAAATTGTATGTCCTGCGTTATGTCCTCCTGCACTTCTACAAACAAAATCATAATTTTCGCATAATTTATCAACAATCTTGCCTTTGCCCTCATCGCCCCATTGAACGCCTACGACAATATCCGCTTTACCCATAAAATTTCCTTTATTTTATAAAATTTTTTAGTGATAATGTTTGGCGAGAAGATGAGAGAATCGAACTCCCCAAAGAATAGCCAGCTATCCTTTCATCTGATTTGAAGTCAGTGGTAATCACCAGATACACTTATCTTCCAAAAGTAATTATAGCGATTTTGAGTAAAAATAAAATAAAAATGTCATTATAGTTTCATTTAACATTGACAAATAAGATTAAAAATGAAATTTAAGTTTGGATAAAATTTAAGGCTTTTTATGAAAAATTTTTCTAAAACCTTGCTTTAAATAGAATTTGCAAAGGGATTAAATTTAAGAATTTTAAACATTTAAATCAATTTAAACAAAAATTGATTTCTTAAATTTTATTTAAAAAAACAAGTTATAAATCAAATAATTTTCTAAAATTATTAAAAATTAAAATATCAAATTTATGCTAAATGAAAAGCATTCAGACCTTTAATAATATATTGTGGTTAAAATGCAAAATTTTATTTGCAAGAATTTCACAATCATTTTTAAAAAATAAAAATCTTAAGATTTGCAAGAATTTTCTTTCATTTTTTTGAGATTTTCTAAAAGTCTTGCTTCATCGCCCTTGCCTTTGCTGTGATAAAAATTTAAAGGGCGGGTGAGATATTTTTGCTCCACCCAGCCACCAAAATCGTGAGGATAAAGATAATTTTGACTCGAGTGATTGTTAAGATAGCTTGGAATTTCTAAAGCTTCATTGTTTTTAACAAAATCCAAAGCCTTTTCAATCGCCTTATAGCTTGAATTAGACTTTATACTGCTTGCAAGATAAACCACACATTGAGCTAAGAGAATTCGTGCTTCGGGATAACCTATATTTTTTACCCCTTGAAGGGTATTGACTGCTAGATTTAAAGCATTTGTATCGGCATTTCCTATATCTTCACTTGCAAAAATCACTAATCTTCTTGCGATAAAATCTGCACTCTCTCCGCCCTCAATCAATCTTGCAAGATAATAAAGTGCCGCATCCACATCACTGCCTCTAAGACTTTTTATTAAAGCACTTGCTAAAAGATAATGCGTATCCTTGCTACTCACACCCTCGCTTTGTATGTTCGGACGCAATTTTCTAAGATTTTCAAGACTGACTTGTTTAGGATTTAAAACCAAAGCAAACTCAAGCACATTAAGCATAGCCCTTGCATCCGCACTTTTTAAAATAAAATCTTTTGCATCTTCATCAATGTCAAATTGCAATTGCTTTTGCACCCTTTGCAGTAAAATTTCAAGCTCTTTTGGTTTTAAAGCCTTAAATTCAAAAAGCATACTGCGACTTCTTATACCAGAACTTAGCACAAAATAAGGATTTTCAGTACTTGCACCGATGATAATGCAACGATAATTCTCCATAGGAACGAGCAACATTTCTTGTTGAGTTTTATTAAGTCTGTGGATTTCATCGATGAAAATCAAAGGTTTATAAAGGCTTTCTTTGTATTTTTCTATGATTTTTCTTAGCTCCTCAAGCTTAAAATTTCCGCCATCAAATTCGTAAAAATCAAGTCCAAAATCATTCGCAACTGCTCTTGCAAAGCTTGTTTTTCCAGAACCTGCAACGCCGAAAAATATGCTATGAGGAAGTTTTTGCATATTTAAGAATTTTTTAAAAACCGCGACAAGCTCTTTTTGTCCTAAAATTGAATCAAGTTTTTTGGGGCGAAATTCTAAAGCCAAATTCATATTTAACCTTGTTTATGAAATGATATATTGTATTTTGATATATTCTTGTTAAAAAAAAGTTGAATTTTCTTTAAAATTAAATAAAAGTTGAAGGTATCATAAAATAGTCTTTTTGCAAGATGAGATGATTTGATTTTTTAATCCAAATGAAATTTTCAGATTTTTAATGTTACAATTTTGCTTCTTTTAAAATTAAATGCTAAAAATAAATCAAGCTTATGATATGATTTTAATCACAAAAGGGCTTAGAATGAATTTAAAAAATATTTTGCGTTTTTTATTGCTTTTTAAAGATAAAGAGATAATGAATTATTCCGCTGCATTGAGTTTTTATACGATTTTATCTTTGATACCGATTTTATTTGTGTGCTTTTCTGTTTTTACGCAAATTTCAAGTTTTGAAAATTATTATGAAAGAGCTAAACAAGTCATTTTTACTTTTTTAATTCCTGCACAGCAAGATATGGTTGCAACTTATATTGATACTTTTTTAAAAAATAGCGTTAATTTAGGCATAGTGGGACTTGTGGCTATGGCTTTTACCTCCCTTGCTTTTTTTTCAAGTTATGATTTTGTCGTGCATAGGATTAGTAAAAGTGAGCCGCGAGGACTTTGGCAAAGCATTAGTTCTTATTGGACCTTGCTAACGCTTGTTCCTTTAGGGCTTGGACTTAGTTTTTATATTTCAGGCTTTATACAAAAAACCTTAGATGATTATCATATAGGATTTAATTTTTTTGAAATTCTGCCTTTTATTATCATTTGGGCTTTATTTTTCATTTCTTATTCAAGTTCTTTGCATAAAGGCAGTGTAAAAACTCTAGCTTTAACCTCGTTTGTAAGCTCTATGGTGTGGTATGTGGGAAAGAATTTATTTGTGTATTATATAGTGTATAATAAAACCTATGCAAGTGTTTATGGTTCTTTTTCTACTATACTTTTCTTTTTTATTTGGATTTATATTTCTTGGGTGATTTATCTTTTTGGACTTAAATTTTATTATGAATTAAATTGCAATCCAAATGAAGGCAATCAAGTTCGAAAATACACAAAAAAGAGCGAGAATAGCAAAACGAATGCTAAGCAAAGCAGATAAAATATAGACTAAAAAAATCCAAAAATTTAAATGAATCTCTGTTGCAGTAAGTTTAAAATTCAAAAAAATCAATAAAATTTCATCTAAAATTCCACCAAAACCAATCAGGTGCAAAAATAAAACGCAAGGATAAAAGAAAACAAAAATCATGCTTAAAAATACACCGAGAATTTGTTGATAAGAAATCAAAGGGAAAAAATAAAGCACGGGCAGAGTCATTGCAAAAAAAGTCCAAAAATTTAAAAGAATGATATTTGTAAAAGTATTAAAATATTTAGAAAAATGATGTATATATAAAAATATATAAAAAACTCCCAGCACAGAAAATAAAAATCCCACACTAAAAAGAAGCTTTGGATACAAAGATATAGCGATACAAACACTTATAAATAGAGTTAAAAAGCTAAAAATTTTGATATTTTTCATCAATAAATAAAATCCAAAAAATGCCATAATCAAAGAGCGGATAAAAGAAGGCACAAAGCCGATAAAATAAGCATAAACAAGGAGTAAAATAAAGATTATAAGACTTAAATCAAATTTTAAATTGCGGTAGGGAAAATATCTTTTTTGAAAAAAACCATATAAGGGAGCGAGGATAAAAAATGTTAGAGTGAAAAGTAAGCCGATATGATAGCCACTGATTGCGATAAGATGGGCAATACCATAATGATTAATATCTCTTCTAAGTTCAGAAGAAATGTCTAATGCAAAAAATAAAGCCCCATAAAATTCTTTGATTTTGGTATTTTTGTGTTGATTGAGAAAATAGCTTATGAAAGCATTTTGTGCTTTGATTTGAAGAGGTTTTAAGTCATAGCTTGGGACATAAAATTTTTTGGATAAATAATCTTTAAAGCTTAAATTTTTTGTGATAATTCTTAGGCTTAAATGTTGATTTTTACTTAAATTTAAATCTTTGTAAGTTGTAGTATAAAAAGAAAATTCTTTATTTTTAATCTTTAAAACAAAATATTGTTTATTTTTTGAATTCATTTTAGTAGAGCTTTGAAGTAAGATTGCATCTTCTATAAAATGGTGTTTGCTTTGTTTAAATTCAAGGAAATTTTTATATTCTAAACTGATATTAAAAATAAAAATACTCAAACATACCGCAAATAAAAAAAGAAATTCTTTATTTTGAGAGAAAAAAGAATTTCTAAAGAGGGTCATTTTTTAGAGAAACGAGAAAGATAAAACCAAAGCACAAGGATTAAAAATACCAAAAATAAAGGTGCTATATAAGGATATTCCCCGAGTTTATTAAAGATTGTTTCAATCAAATATCCAAAAACAAAGCCCAAATATCCAAGCAATACAGCCCAAAGCAAACTTGCTAGAGTATTGACAATAAAAAATTTCATAAAATTATATCTTGCAAGAGCCGCAGCTATAGGAATAAAAGTTTTTAAACCATAAACAAATTTTTGTATAATCAGCAAACTCACTCCATATTTTTTGATTTTTATCGTAGCAAGGGCAAATTTACGGCGATGTTTTTTTAAATAGGGTGCAAGTTCCTTTTTATAGTATTTTCCTACGATAAAAAGCAGGGTTGAGCCTAAGACATTGCCTAAAAAAGCCAAACCGATACACAAATAAAGATCAAGTTTTCCACTACTGCTTAAAACCGCAGCGGCTAAAATTCCAACCATTCCGCCACCAAGTGAATAGAAAAATAAAATAATATAGCCATATTCAAGCAAATTTTCTATCATTTCTTGCATAAAAACCCTATTTTGCGTATTCTACGGCTCTTAATTCTCGTATCACATTGACTTTAATCTCGCCCGGATATTGCATTTTTTCTTGAATTTCAGAAGCAATTTCTTTAGCTAAAAGCACCGATTCATCATCATTGACGAGTTTTGCATTTGCAATGACGCGAATTTCGCGTCCTGCATTGATCGCATAAGCGTTTTTAATGCCTTCTTTACTCTTAGCAATATTCTCAAGCTCCGTTACTCTTTTTAAGAAAGCTTCTAAAACCTCTCTTCTGGCTCCGGGTCTTGCTGCACTTAGGGTGTCTGCGGCACAAACAGCGGCACTTTCTATGCTTATAGGTTCTTCGTGTCCGTGATGGGCGTAAATTGCATTGATAACCACAGGATGTTCTTGGTATCTTTTGCAAAGTTCAGCTCCTAAATCCACATGAGAGCCTTCAAATTCGTGAGTTAAGGCTTTTCCAATATCGTGCAAAATTCCAGCTCTTCTTGCTAAATTCTCATCTCCTCCGCATTCTGCTGCGATGATTCCTGCAAGATGAGCCACTTCTAAAGAATGAGCTAAGGCATTTTGTCCATAACTTGCTCTGTATTTAAGTTTTCCAATGTATTTAGCAATCTCAGGATGTATTTTATTCAGACCTAAATCCATAATGATGGTTTGTCCCTCTTCAAGGACTGCATTATCAAAATCTTTACAGACTTTTTCATAAATTTCTTCTATCCTCGCAGGTTGAATTCTCCCATCTTCAACCAAAAGCTCAATCACCTTTGTAGCAATGGCTCTGCGATAGAGATTAAAACAGCTGATTATAATCGCACCCGGCGTATCATCAATGATAATATCCACGCCCAATACCATTTCAAGAGTCTTGACATTGCGTCCTTCTTTTCCAATAATGCGTCCTTTGAGTTCATCATTTTTGATATTGACAACATTAATAAGCCTTTCAGCGGCAAATTCACCTGCAAATCTTGAAGTCGCTTGAGCAAGGATAAAATTCGCCTTTCTTTGAGCTGTATTTTTAGCTTCTTCTTCATATTTACGCGTCAAATGAGCGATTTCACTGCGAGATTTTTCTTCAATTTTTTGGAGTAAAAGTTCCTTAGCTTCAACTTGAGTCAATCCGGTTAAATTTTCTAAATCACGGATAATTTCATCAAGTTTTCCTTGATAGCTGTTTTTAAGCTTTAAACTATCATCGTGGAGTTCTTGTGTTATTTTTTTATTTTTTAAGAATTCCTCTTCGTTAGTTTTAAGCTGTTGTTCTTGCTTAAGAATTCTCTGCTCTTTTTTGTTGAGTTCATCAAATTTTTGATTGAATTCTTTTTGAATTTTATTTTCATATTTTCTCTTAGCTTCAAATTCAGCGTTTAATATGGAATTTTTGGCATCTTTTAAGATAAGCTCGGCTTCGTATTCTATAGCTTTTGCCTTAGCTTTTGCTTGTGCGACAAAAATTTCATACTTGGCATCGTTGATTTTTTTAGCAACTAAATATCCGACTCCAATGCCTATTATAGCGGCGATAACTGCAACAACGACTGCTATCATTTTTACTTTCTTTCCTAAAATATTTTTTATAAGGATTTATATAAAATTTTCCCGTAATATCGTGTTTTTGTGTTAAAATTTTTTCACTGAAACTATCGATACTTTCGATAAAAATTATTAAAGGTTTATACTTTAAACTTTCAAAAAATCTGTCGTAAAAACCCTGTCCGTGTCCTATTCTTTTAAAAATTCTATCAACTCCAATCACCGGCACTATAGCCATATCGATTTTTGTTTTCAAAAAAGAATTGTTCGGTTCAAAAATCCCAAATTTTTTCCTTGTTAAAGGTAGCCTTAATTTTACAATTTTTAAACTTTTATTTTGCATAAATGGGACAAAAATTTGTTTATTTTTATTTAATTTGTTACGAAAGCGTAATAAATTAGGTTCATAGGGCAGGGGAGTAAAAATCAAAATTTTTTTGGCTTTGAATTTCTTAATTAAAATAAAACATTCTTTAAACACTTGAAAATCTTGTTTGAATTTAAACAAGATATGCTGTTTGAGACGTTTTTTTTGACTTTGTCTAAAAAATTGTTTTTGCATGGTATTCCTTAACAATTATTATCTTATTTTTGTTATAATTTTAATATTTTTATAGTTTTTATATTCTTAAGGAAATTGATGAAGAATTTATTTTTTATTTTGATGATTTTAGCGTTTTTTACTGCTTGTAGTGATGAGCAAGAAAAAAAAGATGAAAGTGCGAATGTGCAAACAGACACTACGGCTAGTTTTTCTCAAGGCGATAAACTTGATTTTGCTTTAGAAATGCTTGATGGGGGGAGTTTGGTCATTAAAGCTGATGATGCAAAAATTCATTTTGATACTCAAAATAAGGCGACTTTATTTGTATTTTTTACCACTTGGTGTGCCCCTTGTATCACAGAAATTCCATACTTAAATAAACTTGAAGAAAAATATAAAGATGAATTTAATATCGTAGGTGTTTTACTCGAAGATAAAAATGCAGAAGAAATTAAAAATTTCGTTGAAAAAAATAAAATTATTTATAAAATTGCAAATGGCGAAAATAATTATCTCCTTGCTAAAGCCTTAGGTGGAATCAATGGAATTCCTACGATGTTTTTATATGCAAAAAATGGCTCTTTTATCAATCAATACTTAGGAGTCATTCCATCTGAAATGTTAGAGCTTGAAATTCAAAAGGCTTTATCTTAATGCTTGATTTTTTAAAAACTTCACTTAAAAAAACCCTTGAAAATATAACAAAGGTAAAAACAAATCAAAAAATCACTAAGGATTTACTAGAAGAAATTTTGCTTGAATCTGATGTGAGTTATGAAATTGTTGAAGAAATTTTATATTATTTACCACCGAGTCAGGAAGTAAAAAAAGAAGATTTAAAACGAGTGATGGGTTCTTATTTTCTTTATGAAAAACCAGAAATTACAGATGCAAAACCTTTTGTAGAATTGATTTTAGGAGTTAATGGTGCCGGTAAAACGACAAGCATAGCTAAACTTGCTTATCTTTATAAAAATCAAGGACAAAAGGTTATTTTGGCAGCTTGCGATACTTTTAGAGCGGGTGCGATTGAACAGCTAAAACTTTGGGCACAAAAAATCGGGGTGGATTTTGTTGCAAGTTCTCAAGGACATGACCCTTCGGCTGTAGCTTTTGATACGATTTCAAAGGCTTGTGCAAAGGATTTTGATAGAGTGATTATCGATACAGCCGGAAGACTGCAAAACCAAAAAAATTTAAGCAATGAACTTGAAAAAATCGTAAGAATTTCAAATAAAGCTATGCAAAATGCTCCTCATCGCAAAATTTTAATCCTCGATGGCACTCAAGGAAATGCTGGAATTTTACAAGCTAAGGCTTTTAATGAGCTTATAAAGCTTGATGGAGTGATTATTACAAAACTTGATGGCACGGCTAAAGGTGGGGCTTTGTTGAGCGTAGCTAGAGAGCTTGAACTTCCTATTTTTTACGTAGGAATGGGTGAAAAAATGCAAGATTTATATGAATTTGATGCACAAGTTTATTTGGATACACTTTTAGAACCTTTATTTCAATGATATAAATTTTATTTGAAAACTCTTAAGCAATATTTGATTGAGCTTTAATGAAAAAATATAATAAAATATTTAAAATTCTATAAAGATTTATAAAAAACTTAAATGATTCAAAAGGCTCAACTGCTTTTTTATCAAAGCAAAAATTGTATTGCTTTGCTTTGTGTTAAGAAATATTTTTCTTATTATTAAGTAAGAACTGAAAAAGCGACAACTCAAAAGCTTTTTATTGACTGATATGAATTGTTTTGGTTAAGAAAATCTTGCTTTTTAAGCTAGGATGACATTTGAATTAGGATTTAAAAAACCTTGCAAGGATGCAAGAACCTTTTGCAAATCCAAATTTTTAGCAATGAAAACAAGATGAGAGCTGTTTTGTTGCTTTGTTTTTTTAATATGGCTTGGAGGATAAATAAGATGCCCTACACCATTGATATTAACAAGAAAATCCTCTCCTATGTCTAACAATCCTTTAACCCTTAAAATTTGCGAGCCATATTGATGTAAAAGCATACTCAACCAAATGCTAAAAACACTCCAATCCAAAGCTTCGTCAAAGCTAAGACTTAGGCTTTGAATGTTTTGATTGTGTAAATTCTGCTCAAGCTTTGAATTTTGGAAATTTTCACTCTGATGTTTTATGCCAGAAAGCATAGAAAAATTAAAATTTTCTTTTTCGAAAATATCAATGCCTTGATGAATGGAGTTGATTTTTTCTTTTAAAGGAGCGATATGAGGATTTAAATCTGTTTTAGTGATGAGAATGCAATCTGAACTTAAGATTTGATTATAAGCCTCTTCATTTTCATCGATATGAGAAATTCCATTGAGTGCATCAATGCAAGTGATGATATTGACAAGATTGAAATGGTTGCATAAAAAAGTATCGCTAAGTAAGGTAAAAACTATGGGTGCTGGATTTGCAAGTCCTGTAGTTTCGATAATGATTCTCTCTAAAATTTCATTCTTTTTTTCATAAACATTAAGAAGTTCCCTAAGTTTATCCACCAAATCACTTCGTTTATTACAACACATACAACCGGCATTAAGGATTAGAGTTTTTTCTTGTATATAAGAGGCATTGATAATAGAATCATCAAGAGAAATTTGTCCGAGCTCATTGACAATAAGAGCGATATTTTTATGATTTTGTTTTTGCAAAAGCTGTGCTAAAAACGTGGTTTTACCGCTACCTAAAAAGCCGGTAATGATATGGATGGGAATTTTAGCCACAGGATTTGGACTTTAAGAAATTGAGTAAATTCTCATCAAGAGCGTCTAAAGGTTTTTTGTGAAGCTCTTCAGCCTTTTGCCATAAATCGCCTAAATCATTGACAATAATCGTGTAACCTTTCGCATTGCTTAATATATACTTACTTCCTTGCCATTCTTTGATTTTAAGTCCGTAAAATTCTAAAATTCGGTTAAGAATTTTTACTCTTTTAAGTCTTGCTTTCATTCTATCTTTTGCCAAAGAACCTACAACGACAAGGGCATTATCTTCTTTAAATTTCACATCACTCCAATGAAAATTACTGACAAGCTCACCACATAAAACACACATATTAAACCTTATATCCCTTTGAAGCAGAAATTCATCTGCTTCAAGATTTCATTTTTTTCTTGGACTTCTTTTTAAGAAATCATCTGCCATATCATTTAAATTAACCCATTTGACTCCGCTGTGCTGATTGATATGTTCAATGATTCTCTCATGCATTAGCAACACCTGCGGACGTGCACTCACATCAGGATGTATAGTCATAGGAAAGATTGCATAATCACACTCCCTATAAACCCAATCAAATTGATCAATCCACATTTGTCCTATATCTCTAGGCGAAACAAAGCCAAAGCTGTTTGGAGATTTTTTGATAAACATCATCGGTGGTAAATCATCTAAATACCAATTTGCAGGAATTTCAACCAAATCCGTTTCTTGTCCTCTAATTAAAGGCTTCATCCAAGTTTTTGCCTCTGCACTATAATCAATCTTTGTCCATTGATCGCCCACACGCACATAATAAGGACTAAAATCATTATGCATTAAAGAATGGTCATATTTAAAGCCATGTTTGAGTAATAATTCATTTGTTACATTAGAAAATTCCCACCAAGGAGCAACATAACCTGTAGGCTTTTTACCGCTAATTTTTTCAATCAATTCTATACTTTTAAGCAAAACATCTTCTTCTTGTTTTTCACTCATTGCAATAGGATTTTCATGAGAATATCCATGTGCTCCTATTTCATGTCCTGCATCGACAATCATTTTCATTTGTTCAGGAAAGGTTTCAATGGAATGTCCGGGTGCAAACCAAGTTGCTGGGATATTATATTTTTTAAAAAGTTTTAAGAGTCTAGGAATTCCAACTTCTCCTGCAAAAAGCCCTCTTGAAATATCATCAGGAGAATCCTCTCCGCCATAACTTCCAAGCCAACCTGCCACAGCATCAATATCCACGCCATAACCCACTAAAATTTCTTTTGCCATTTTTTCTCCTTTAATTTAGTAATGTTAGTTTTTTTAAAATTTTTTGATTTAAATCTAAATTTAAATCTTTAAGATAAGGTAAAGTTTCTCTTTGATTCTTAACTTCATCTAAGTCAATTTCTTCTAAAATGTATCCCTCATCTTCTATGAGTTCTTTAAGAATTTCTCCTTTGGGATTGATGATTCTTGATCTGCCTGCAAAATATAAATTTTGTTTGCTTAGTTGAGAAAATTCTTCTTTAGAGCGATTGATAGCCAAAACAAAAACACCATTTTCTAAAGCCCTTGCCCGACTTGCTAAATCCCAAACATAAGTTCTAGCCTTTCCAAAAGCACTCGGATAAAACAAAAGTTCAGCACCATTTAACGCTAAAAACCTCGCCCCCTCACCAAAACCAATCTCATAACAAATCTGAAGCCCGATTTTAACATACAAATCTTTTTGAATTTCAAGCTCAAAAACAGGATATTTTTCACCAAAATTAAATCTCTTTTTTTCATCGCCCCAAAGATAAATTTTGCTATATTTTCCTGCTAAACCTTGTTTTGAGATTATGTAAGCTGTATCAAAAAGTTTATCATCTTGCTTTTCTATACTGCAAGCTATGAAAATAATATCGTGCTTTTTTGCAAAATCAAACAAGGCTTGGAGTGTAGGGTGGTTGAGATTTGAAAAATCAATGCCAAATTCTTTATCTCTATCCTCAACACAATACCCGCTATCAAAAAGTTCAGGCAAAGCTATGATTTTTGCTCCCTCATCAACAGCCTTAGAAGCCAAATCCAAAGCCTTAGCTAAATTTTTTTCTCTTTCATAAGAAAGGGGTGCAAACTGCACAAGACAAAGTTTAACCTTCCTTGACATATTCGTCCTTATTTGGCGTATCGATATTATTGTATTTTATGATTTGATTATATCAAGTCAGCTTAAAAATTTAACTGAACTTTGTGAAATTTCATTAAAATCTATTCTAAAAAGTGATTTAAGTTACAATTTTACCCAAATTTTATAAAATATTTTTAAGTAATTTTTGTCCTTTTATCACTATATCAAAATTTTTTACCTTTTAAATCTTTCTTGCAAGGTCTTTATCCTGCTATTTTTGACTATAAAGGTTTAAATTGATTTGGAGATTTTTTAATTTAAGATATAAGTGAAGTAATTTTTAAAGCTTTCTTTTTCTAAAAATTCCTCTTCTTTGAAACACATCAAGCTCTTAAATCTTTTTCATAAAACTATCAAAATCGCACGAGAAGCTAAAAAATCACTCTAAAATTCATAGCATAAAATAACTTTTATGAATATAAAATTTTTTAAAAAGCAAAGTTAAGTTATAATTTCAAAAAAAAGGTAAAATATGGCAAAAAATAAGACTTTATTTGAATGTGAAGCTTGTGGCAATCAGCAAAGCAAATGGTTAGGAAAATGTCCTGAATGCGGTGCTTGGGATAGTTTTATAGAGCTTAAAAGTCAGCAGGTTAAAGTTTTAAAAGAGATTGCAAATTTAAGCTTAAAAGCAAGTGAAGCTGTGTGCATTGAAGATGTAAAATTAGAGAATTTTTCACGATTAGATACCGGTGATGAGGAGCTTAATCTCGTTTTAGGAGGAGGTTTGGTTGAAGGTTCTTTGGTTTTAATAGGAGGAAGTCCGGGTGTTGGAAAATCAACTCTTTTATTAAAAATTGCTTCTAATTTGGCTAAAAAAGCTAAAAAAGTGCTTTATGTAAGCGGAGAAGAGAGCAAAACTCAAATCAAATTAAGAGCAGATAGACTTGAAGCTAATACCCCTGATTTATTTTTACTCACAGAGCTTTGCTTAGAAAATATACTTGAAGAACTTTACAAAAAAGATTATGCAGTTTTGATTATAGATTCCATTCAAACTCTTTATTCAAATAAACTCACTTCAGCAGCGGGAAGCATTTCTCAAGTCAGAGAATTAACCTTTGAATTGATGAAAGTGAGCAAAACTCAAAATATCAGCACTTTTATCATAGGGCATATCACAAAAGAAGGTTCAATCGCAGGTCCTAGAGTGCTTGAACATATGGTTGATGTGGTGCTTTATTTTGAAGGGGATGCGACAAAAGAAATTCGACTTTTAAGAGGATTTAAAAATCGTTTTGGAGGGGTGAGTGAGGTTGGAATTTTTGAAATGACTCCAAAGGGTTTAATCAGTGCAAAGAATTTAGCAAATCGTTTTTTTACAAGGGGCAAAGCAAGTGCTGGAAGTGCTTTGGGGGTTGTGATGGAGGGCTCTCGTGCTTTGGTTTTAGAAATTCAAGCCTTAGTTTGTGAAAGCTCTTATCCTAAACGTAGTGCCACAGGTTACGAAAAAAACCGACTCGATATGCTTTTAGCCTTACTTGAACGCAAACTTGAAATTTCGCTTGGGCATTATGATGTATTTATCAATGTCAGTGGTGGAGTTAAGATTAATGAAACTGCGGCGGATTTGGCTGTGGTGGCTGCTATCATTTCAAGCTTTAAAAATCGCCCCTTAAGTAAGGATAGTGTTTTTATAGGGGAATTAAGTTTAAATGGGGAAATTCGCGATGTTTTTAATTTAGATACACGTTTAAAAGAAGCTAAGATGCAAAAATTTAAAAATGCTATCGTCCCTTCAAAACCTCTAGAGGATTTACAAATGAGATGTTTTGTAGCTAAAGAATTGAGTCAGGTTTTAGAATGGATGTAGGTATTGATTAGAATTTTTATGCTATATTTTTTAAGGATTACAATGAGCAAAATAAATTCTTATCAAAACAAGGAAAAATAAAATGCAAAAACGTCTATTTTTTCTAGGTTTTACTTTATGGAAACGCGGATTTATTAAGCCTTTTTTTAAAACTCAAGACAATGAACTCATTTTTTTAAATTCTCTCCAAAATCTTAAAAATTTTCATTTAAAAAAAGAGGATGAATTTTTTATCTGGGGGAAAAGAATCTCTAAAAATCAGCTTGAAGATACCATCAAAAAGCAAATTCAAAATTCTTTCGATTTTACTCCGCAAATTTCTTTTGTTGAAGATGGTTTTATACGCTCCGTTTCTTTGGGTTCTGATTTAACGCGTCCTTATTCGATTATTATTGACAATAAAGGTTTATATATTAATCCAAATACAGAAAGTGAGCTGGAAAATATTTTACAAAATTATGATTTTGATGAAAATTTGTTAAAAAGAGCTCAAAAACTTATAGAATTTTTAAGAATCAATAAATTTTCTAAATACAATGGCTTAAAACATGAAAATATCAAGTTTAAAGCAAAAGAAAAACAAAAAATCATACTCATTCCTGCTCAAGTTGAAGATGATGCTTCGATGATACTTGGAGGTTGTGGATTGAGCACTGAAGAATTTATCAAAGAGGTGCGTCAAAACAATCCCAAAGCTTATATTGTTTTCAAACCCCATCCGGATGTGCTTAGTGGCAATCGCTTAGGTTTAAAAGATGAGAAAATCATTTTAAAATTTTGCGATGAAATGATACAAGATTTAAGCATTGATAGTGCCATAAATGCAAGTGATGAAATCCATACAATCACTTCGACTGCAGGTTTTGATGCACTCTTAAGACATAAAGAAGTTTTCACTTATGGAAAGCCGTTTTATGCAGGTTGGGGGCTGACAAAGGATAAACATAAAATAGAAAGAAGAAAGAAAAAACTTAGCTTAGAAGAGCTTGTAGCTGGGACTTTGATACTTTATCCAAAATATATTCATCCAAAAACTAAAGATTTATGTGAAATTGAGCTTACTTTAGATATAATGCTTCAAATGCAACAAGAATATTTTTCAAAAACTTGGTTAAAAATGAGGATTGATTTAAGAAATTTTTTTCTTAGAAAAATTCGCAGAATTTTTGAGAATATTATGAAAAAAACTTAAATGGGGGGGGCTTTGCTCTCTTAAGATAAATTTTTATGAATTTAAATCAAAAAATCAAAGAGGAATTTAGCGGTAAAAATGTTGTGCTTTTGCAAGGTCCTGTTGGAAATTTCTTCGCTTGTTTGGCAAAAATTTTTAAAAAAAATCATACAAAAGTGAGTAAAATTAATTTCAATGGCGGGGATTTTTTTTTCTATCCCTTGGGACATCGTTGTAGGGTTTCAAGACAAAATTTAGACAATTTTTACGAGGATTTTTTCCAAAAAAAAAGTATTGAAGCGATAATTATGTATAATGATTGTCGTTTTATCCATAAAAGTGCGATTAAAATCGCTACAAAACTCGGTATAGAAATTTGGATTTTTGAGGAGGGGTATTTAAGACCTTATTGCATTACTTTTGAAAAAAATGGAGTGAATGCAAACTCGAAAATTCCACGCGATAAATCCTTTTTTTTATCTTTAAATTTTTGCAAAAATTCCACGAACATTAAAGTCATACCCGGAGGCTTTAAATTTATGGCTTTTAATGCCTTTTTGTATTGGTTTTTTGCTTTCATTTTTGCCCCTTTTTTCAATAACAAACTCCATCATCGCTCTTTAAATCCTTTAGAAATGTTTTTTTGGTTTAGGGCGTTATTTAGAAAATATTTATATAAAATAAGCGAAAAAAAACTGAATGAAAAAATTTATAGCCTTAAGAAAAAATATTTTTTAGCCATCTTGCAAGTGCATAACGATACACAGCTTTCAAATCATTATAAAAAAAGCATAGAAGATTTTATCGAAGAAACCATACTTTCTTTTGCTAATCACGCAAGAGCAAAGTCTTATCTTGTTTTTAAACATCATCCTATGGATAGAGGGTATAGAAATTATAGTGCTTTGATTGAAAAATTAAGTCAGAAGTATTATGTTGAGGGACGCATTTTATATGTGCATGATACATATTTGCCGACTTTGCTTAGAAATGCTTTAGGTTGCATTACTATAAATTCCACCGTTGGACTTAGTGCTGTGCTTGAGGGCTGTGCGACTAAGGTTTGTGGCGAGGCTTTTTATGATTTTGAGGGCTTAACTTACCAAAGAAAGCTTAGATTTTTTTGGACTGAAGCTCACTCTTATAAACCGAATTTAACTTTGATTAAAAATTATAAAGAATACCTTTTGCAAAACAATCAAATCAATGGTAATTTTTATAAAAATTCGTTTTTAAATGAAAATAAAGACTGAAATACTCTTTTGACAAAATAACCAAAAGTTAATAGAATGTTTAAAATGAGACTTAGAAGAGTAAAATGTTAGAAAGAGATGTGTTTTACATAGCTGGATATGACCCTAGAAGTTATAGGCATTATTATGCTTTATTTAAAAAAGAATTAAATTTATATGATGATTCTTTAAAAATAAATATTTCTAAAAATAATGAAAAATTTCCTTTTTGGGAAATTCTTACACCGCGTGTGAAAACTTGTTACACCTTTTTAGCGTGGAACGACCTTGTGAGAAAAAATTGGACTCAAAACATTCAAAATTCCTTTAAAGATGCCTTCAATCTTTTTAGAATTTATATCATTACAGGCTTGTTTATTAAATTTGGAAAAGAGTCTATTTATCAGTTGATTACAGGGTTTTATCCTTTTTTTTATGTGCTTTTTTCTTTACTTTTTTCTTTTGTTTTAGGTTTTTTTGTATTTATTGTTGTAAAAATTTATGCGTTTTGGTTTTTTGCTCTTATTTTGGGAATTTTAGCTTTGGTTTTAATCAATCAAATTTTGTTTAAATTCGGTAAAAAGCTTGCTGTATTTTGGATTACTAGAATCTGTGTTTTTTGTGCTAAATGGCATAGAATCAAACAGGGTGCGTTTGATAAGAGATTAGAAGAATTTGCTCAAAGCATTTTTAATGCTTTAAAGGCTCATCAAAACGTTAAAAATTATGAACTCATCTTGCTTTCTCATAGTGTAGGAACTATACTTTGTATCGAGGTTTTGGCTAGGGTTTTATTTTTGTGTAAGGAAAATAATTTGGATTTTTCTCAATTTAAAATCTTAACTTTAGGTGAGTGCATTCCTTTGGTGAGCTATCAAAAAAAATCTTTAGAATTTAGAAAAAAACTTGAATTTATTTCGAAATTTGATTTAAAATGGTATGATTATACTTCGATTATTGATGGAGCGTGTTTTCCGCAGGTGGATTTTTTTACAACAAGCGGGATTAAAGAGGGATTTAGACCTAAGTTTTATTCGCCTAAATTCCATACTCTTTATGAAAAAGAGCATTATAAAAAGATTAAAAAAGATAAATACAAGGCTCATTTTTTATATTTAATGAGTAGCGAAATTAAGGGACAATACGATTTCTTTGATTTTGTTGTTGGTGAAAAAATTTTAGAAGAAAAGATTAATTAAGGAGAAAATATTATGAGTCAATGCCCTTTTCACCCTAAACCCTATAAAAACAAAGCTTCAACTTTACTGACTTTTCTACTCAAACGTCGTTCTTGGCTCGATGGCTTATATGAAAGAAGTTATGAGATGCAAACAGGTTATGTTAAGATGCCAAATTTTGACCTTTATGTGATAAATGACCCCAAAGAAGTTAAAAGAATTATGGTTGATGAGGTAAGAGAATTCCCTAAAAGTGCGTTTTTACACGAACTTTTAAAACCCTTGCTGGGAGAAAGCATTTTTACAACAAATGGAGAAATTTGGAGCAAACAAAGGGAGCTTTTAAGACCTTCTTTTGAAATGACGCGTATTTCTAAGGTTTTTAATCTTATGAGCGAAGCGGTTAAAGATATGATGAAACGTTTTGAAAAATATCCAAATGATTCTATTATAGAAGTTGATGAAATGATGACTTTTGTTACTGCTGATGTGATTTTTAGGACGATTATGTCTTCAAAACTCGATGAACAAAAAGGCAAAAAAATTCTTCACGCCTTTGTGAATTTTCAAGAACAAAGTGTGCATACCGCAATGCGAAAAATGTTTCGCTTTCCAAAATGGTTTTCTTATATCTTAGGAGATAGAAAAAGGCTTAAATCAGGCGAGATAATTAGAGAAATTTTAAGTGATATTATCAAACCCCGCTACAATGCAGTCAGTGAAGGTAAAAATTTAGGCAATGAAGACATTTTAGAATCTTTACTCCTCGTCGTTGATGCAAAGACAAATCAAAGATTTAGTTTTGAAGAAATTTTAGATCAAGTGGCTATGCTTTTTTTAGCAGGACACGAAACCACAGCAAGTTCTTTGACTTGGACTCTTTATCTTTTAAGTTTGTATCCGCAAGAGCAAGAAAAAGCTTATGAGGAAGTGAGACAAATTTTAAATGGAGAAGAAATTCAAATTTCACATTTAAGGCAGTTTAAATTTCTGACTAATGTTTTTAAAGAATCTCTAAGACTTTATCCACCGGTGGGATTTTTTGCAAGAGAAGCAAAAAAAGATACAAAAATTCGCGATAAAAACATAAAAAAGGGTTCGGGAGTCGTTGTTGCACCTTGGCTCATTCATCGTCATAAGCATTTTTGGGACAATCCAAATGACTTTAATCCTTCTCGTTTTGATAAAGAATACAGAAAAGATGCTTATTTGCCTTTTGGAATGGGAGAAAGAATCTGCATAGGACAAGGCTTTGCAATGCAAGAGGCGATTTTAATCCTTGCAAGCATTTTAAAAATTTACAAACTTGAGCTTGAAAGCGGTTTTGTCCCTGATGTTGTAGGGAGATTGACCATACGTTCGGCAAATGGTATGAACATTAAATTCAGTAAAAGATAAAAAAATGAAAGAAAAACTCGCAGGGACCTTTTTACTTTGTGCTATCGTGCCTTTGGCTGTTTTAGGATATATTTTTATCGTTTTAGTGGGAATTTTCATCAGCACTAAAAGGGCAAGACAAGGCGTTAGAGCAATGGATCATTTTGTCAATGCGAGTTTGTTTGATGGTTATGCTTGGGAGAGCGTTTCTTCACATGCTTGGCGGGAAAGAAAACGCAAAAGATGGGCTAGGGTAGTGATTAAAATCACAGATTTATTTCAAAAAGATCATTGCAAAAGGGCTAATAAAAGAGAACAAGCTGTGGTGGATTTCATTTTAAAAAGAGGCTTAGACGAGCAAACCATAGGAAAAAAATGACAAACATAAAATATAAATTTTTACTCCATAGAAATTTATATTTTTCCTCTTGACTTTTTCGTTTTTTTTTTTTTTATAATTACGCATTTTATTTTTATTATAAAGGAAAACTAATGAATTGTGTCACTCATAATGAGGTTGCTGCTGTAGCAACTTGTCAAAATTGTAGCGTCGGACTCTGCAAAGAATGTATTGATAAAGGCTTAAAGAACGATAATAAGCCACTTTGCAAAAATTGCTCTTTAACACAGCTTGAACAAATTCTTAAAGAACTTGAAGTAGCGAGTAGAAATATTGATATAAGAAAAATTGTTTGGACAATTATTTTCATTGTAGGAGGTATATCTATACTTTATGGTCTATATATAACAGAAAGAGACAACGTTTTTTATGTTATAATAGGTCTTTTAATCTGGGCTTTAGCAGGAATTACAGATTTATTTAAAATGCTTGGAGGGGCTCAATCAAGTCAAGACACAGAAACAGCAGTGAGAAATGCCATTCGTAAAGAAAAAGGGCAAGATGATATTATCGGTCATTCCATCGGTTATTTCATCGGTTATTTCATTATAGCTTTAGGAAGGGGTTTGTTTTTTCCGATTTTTTACTTTAAATTGATGTTTTTTTCTGGTAAAAAAGAAATACAAAATCAAATTTTAGAAACGCAAAAACTTAAGGAAGAATTAGAATCATATTAAACTCTAAAGAGAGTTTAATATGAAATGCTTTTAATTTGCATTCAAATATTAAAATAAATCTAATTTTTATTTGTTGATTATTTTAAGCAAACATTTTCATAAATTTTTTGTTTTTGGCTGTATCGAGTTTTATTTTTTAATTTTATGGATAAATCTATATTTGAGGATTACTAAAATTATATATAATTTTAGTAATTTAATCAATAAAACTATCTTATTATGATTAAAAATTAGGTGATATATTATCATCGAATATATCTTATTTTAAAATCATTTCGCTTTTTGTATCGCTTGTTTGAATCTTTTTGTATTGTTTAGATTTGTAAAGGAATATTTTATTTTTTAAATTTATGATTTGAGGTCAAAAACTAAAATCAAATCACTTAAGAATGGGCACAATAAAAGGGTGAATTTTGCTTTTAAGCGTAAAATATAAGAGCCATTCAAAAAATGAAATATACTTATCTTAAAAGCAAATTTTAAAGCTTAGATTAAAGATTCTTAAGCATTTTTTCATAAGCAGCTTTTGTCCCCGGACGCACCTTAGTGAGCAAACTTACGATGATTATAACCAAAGAGGCAGCTAAAAAGCCCGGAATGATTTCATAAATGTCTAAAAATTGCTTAAAAAATTTATCCCATAAGACCACCACGACAGCTCCTGTAATCATTCCTAAAATCGCAGCCATTCTTGTCATTTGACTCCAAAAAAGAGAAAAAATCATAACCGAACCAAAACTTGCTCCAAAACCCGCCCAAGCATAAGCAACGATTTTCAAAACACTTGATTCTTTGTCTGTAGAAATTAAAAAAGCAATCACTGCAACGATTAAAACGCCCATTCTTCCAAGTTTCATAACAAGCTCACTCGAGGCTTCTTTATTGAAAATTCTTTTATAAAAATCTTCAGCTAAAGCCGAGCTTGAAACAAGGAGTTGAGAACTTGCTGTACTCATAATCGCCGCTAAAACCGCACTGAGCAAAATTCCTGCTATCCAAGGATTAAAAAGCAATTGAGACATAACGATAAAGATTTTTTCAGGATCTTGTAAGCTTAAATTGAATTGATTGACATAAGCAATGCCTAAAACTCCTATAAAACAAGCACAAATCAAGCATATACTCATCCAAGCAATGCCTATAAAAGTCGCTTGCGGAATATGTTTTATCGAACGAATGGACATAAAACGGACTAAAATATGAGGCTGTCCAAAATATCCGAGCCCCCAAGCCAAAGCTGATACTATGCTTAAAAACCCTATCCCTTCACCCATTGATAAAACATTAGGCTTGACTTGCTTTGCAATTTCCATAGCTTCTTCAAAACCACCCAAATGATAAAGCATCACCAAAGGAACAACAACTAAAGCTCCTAGCATCAAAAGCCCCTGAATCATATCCGTCCAACAAACTGCTTTATATCCTCCAAAAAAAGTATAAATCACAATGATTAAGGTCCCCGTTGTCAAGGCATAAGAATAATCAATCCCAAAAGCACTCTCAAAGAGTTTTGCTCCTCCAACAAGCCCCGATGAAACATAAAAAGTGAAGAAAACTAAGACCACAATCGCACATACAATTCTTAAAATATGCTTATCATCATCAAATCTTGTTTCAAAATAATCCGGTATTGTAATCGAATTAGCAATCACACTTGTATAAACCCTAAGTCTTTTAGCCACAAAAACCCAATTTAAAGTCGCTCCTACGGTTAAACCTATAGCGATATAACTATCTATGAAACCATTGACATAAAGGGCTCCGGGCAAACCCATTAAAAGCCAACTGCTCATATCCGAAGCTCCTGCACTCAAGGCTGAAACCACAGGACCTAAAGAGCGTCCGCCTAAAAAATAATCTTCTGAACTTTTATTTTTCTTATAAAAATAAAAACCTATAAAAAGCATCAAAGCTGAATAAGCAATAAACATAATTGCTATTTCTTTACTGATAGTAATGGTTTGCATTTTTACTCCTTTTTTAAACCGCGAATGCCTAAATTTCCGTAACGATGATAAGAAATGCTTAAAGATTTTTCATTGTGATAAAACAAAAGTTCAAAGCGTCCATTAAGCAAAGGTTTATCTCTAACGATGATTTTAGCATTTTTAGCTGCTTCTTGATAAATTTTATCTTCTTTATTTGGCAAAGCAAGATAACGAATTCTTTCATACAAAGCGAGTTTTTGACAAAACTCCGCTTCATCTTCTGCGACAAATTTTGCTCTAAAACCTATTTTATGCGATAAATCTTTAGCGGTTTGAATTTTAGAATTTTGATTAAAACTTACTAAAAGTTCTATATTTAAGATATTTGCTGCCAAAATCACAGCTAAAATATCTCTTAAGTCGTCATTTTCACACACTCTATAAGCAATATTTTTAACTTTGGTATAAGAAAAAAGATTTTCCTCACCGCGTATGCAAACATAATCTCTTTCGCACTCAAATTCATTTTTAAGATGATAAAAATAGGATTTAGCCATTAAAACAAGCTCATTTAAAAGCTCTTTATCTTGAGTATTTTCTTGTGAAATTATATTTTGCAAAGCTCTTGAAAAATCATTTTCAAGCAAATTTTCATCCGCTTCTTGTTGTTTAATATCCAAAAATTGCGTGATATAATTATAAATTCCTACCTTTCTGCCAAAACCTATTGCAGATTTTTTGATTCCTCCAAAAGGCTGACGCAATACAATTGCACCGGTGGTTGGTTTATTGATATAAAGATTTCCTGCTTCAATTTTTTGTGTAAAAAATTCCCATTCTCTTTCATCTAAGCTTTCAAAACCTGCTGTAAGTCCGTATCCTGTAGAATTTGCTAAATCAATTGCTTCTTCTAAATTCTTAGCTCTCATGACGCTTAAAATCGGACAAAAAAGCTCATTCATATGAGTGAAATCACCTTTTTTTGTGCCGTATTTAATGCCCGGAGTCATTAAATATTCCCTTAAAAATTTAGGTTTTAAAGCCCATTCTTCATAGGGTTTTAACTCATTTAAAGCCTTTAAGATTTTTTCATCGGGCTTATTTGCTAGGGCTGCAAGTTTATTTTTAAATTCAAAAGGACTTCCTATATTTAAAGAAGCTGTAGCATCGACTAAACTCCTCTTAAATTCTTCATCATCATAAAGCTCATCTTCTAAAATCAGCAAAGAAGTTGCCGAGCATTTTTGCCCAGAATTTGAAAAAGCAGAATGGACTATATTTTTGATAGCACTTTCTTTGTCTGCAAATTTAGAAACAATGGTAGCATTTTTCCCTCCTGTTTCTGCACTTAAAACTAAAGTGGGATTAGCTTTTAACATTTCATAAGCTGTTTCTTCTCCTCCTGTAAGAATTGAAAATTTTACGCTCTCATCATTCAAACAATATTGAGAAATATCCCTTCCCCTAGCAGGTAAGAAGATCAAAGCATCTTTTGGAATTCCTGCATCCCAAAAACATTCACAAAGCCTATAGCCTGTTAGGATTGAAAGTGATGAGGGCTTATAAATCACAATATTTCCTGCAGCTAAAGGTGCAGCAATTGTTCCTGCTGAAATTCCTATGGGAAAATTCCAAGGAGCTATGGTTACAGCTATGCCTTTGGGCAAGAAATTAGTTTTGGGATTCTCCATTTTAAGTTTTTCTAAAGAATGTGGATAAAATTCCACAAAATCAATTGCCTCGCTCACTTCAGAATCAAGCTCAAGAAAAGTTTTTCCAACTTCTAAAGCTCCTATTCCTATCAAATCCCCTCTTCTTTCTCTGATTAAAGCAGAAATTTTTGAAAAAATTTCATAAATTTCATCGTGGCTTTTTTCTGAAAATTTTGAATTTTTAGCAAGGTCTAAAGCTTGTTGAATTTCATTTTTACCAGCTAAATAAACCTTAGCTATAAGTTTTTGCTCGATTTTATCTTTAAGTTCTAAAAGTTCTAAATTTTGTTTTTGAAATTCTAAGTTTCCTGCAACAGGACAAAGTTCTAAGGGTTCTAAATTTTGATATTTTGCACGAATGTTTTTTGCCCAAATTCTATTTTGTGGCAAAATAAAATCAGTATCGCTTTCATTGATAAATTTTTTACTCTCATAAGAGCTTAAAACCTTTTGTTTTTCATTTCTATTTTGCTTACGATGTGTGTTTGTATTAAGAGTTTTAATCCCTTCAATGGATTTTAAAAAAAGTTTTTTTTGAGCATTATAATTTTTATCATCGTATTTAAGATTAAAAAAATAACGCATAAAATTATCTTCGCTTGTATTTTCATCAAGTCGTCTCACTAAATACGCTATGGCGTTGTTAAAATGTTTTGCATCACAAACAGGAGCATAAAGAATGAGTTTTGCAAGATGAGAAAGTTCTAAAGAGCATTGCTCACTCATACCCTCTAGCATTTCAAAAGTAAAAAATTCCAAAGCTCCCGCTTCTTTAATCCTCGTATAAGCATAAGCAATTTCAAAGATATTGTGGCTGGCTATGCCGATATTAATGAATTTAAAATTTTCATTTTCAAGTATAAATTCAAGCATTTTTTTATAATGACTATCGGTGTGAATTTTTTGATTAAAGGGTGCGAGTTCCCAAGATTTCAAAGAAGAAATGCTTAACTCATTTTCCATATTTGCCCCTTTGACAAAGCGAATTTTAAGCGGTTTTTTTCCTTGTAAAACCCTTTCTTTGGAAAAAGCAAAAAGTTTTTGCAAGTATTGATAAGAATCGGGTATATAAGCTTGAAGCACAATTCCTGCTTTTATATCAAATTTATTCACACTTTCCATAAAAGCTTCAACCGTAAGCTCCAAATCCTTAAATTCCTCCATATCAAGATTGATAAATTTCTCTACACCTTGCTTTTTTTGTTCCTCTAAAGCCAAAGCGTATAAAAGATCAAGCCTCTTAACAAGCTCATTTTTAGAATACTCAAAATCAATGATATTAATTTGAGAAAAAATTGTTGTAATTTTGATAGAAATATAAGTAATATAAGTTGATTTTAAGGCTTCTTTGTATTTTTGCATCCTAAAATCAGCTTCTTTTTCGCCCAAAACCTCTTCGCCAATTAAATTGACATTTAAAGTGATGTTTTGTTGAGTTCTTTGTAAAATATGAGTTTGGATAGAATCTAGATCTAAAACCATATTTTGAGTGTCTTTTCTAAGATGAGAAATAAAAAAAGGCACACTCAAATGCGGTGCAATCTTACCAAAAGTTAAAAAATTCCAAAGTAAAAATTTCTCAAAATTTGTAAAAAAATCCGCTATACCATACCGATAAAGCGTATATGAAATCAAATCAAAACTCGCTTTTTTATCCTTACATCTAAAGGATCGATCAAGAAGTTCTATCAGCATAATTTTATTTTTAGGATTTAAGAGAAGTTTTTGCATTTTAGCGTGAAAATTTTTTTCTTGAGTTGAAATATTATTTTGAATTTTTTGTTGTAATTCTTGAGCTAAATTTAAAGCCTTTTGTATCATTATAATTCCCTTTATTTGTGTGTAATTTTTAAGAATAACACACAAAGTTTAAAATAAACAAAACATTTTAAAAAAGCAGGATAAAAAATTCAAATAATGAGTAGTTTAGTAATAAATATTTTTAAATCAAAGGGCTTGTTATATTTCAATATATTTTTTAGCAATCACATTAAAAATATTTTCAGAATTTAAAATTATTAATTTTTCTGTATTGAATTTATCTTGTTGTTTTCAAAACAAACTATCGCAAAACTTAGAAATGATGAGGATAGATTTGTAAGAGTTATTGTTAGAAATTTTAAAGATATTAACACCTTATAAAAGATAAAGCAGAGGAACTCTTTTATTTGAATAAAGCCAGAGTGATGAATTCAAGAGAAGCAAGAAAATTTGCAAATTTATTCAGTAATCCTATTTAGATATAATAAAATATTATCGTTAAATTTATAGTGTTTTTAATGCTTGTTTCTAAACACAATTTTCAAATTTTACCCTAAAAAATATTCTAAGATTTTACTATTTTAGCAACCAAAATAACACCAAGAGCAAAGGCTATGATTCCAAACATAGCAACAAAAGCACCTATCATTTTTCTTTCTCCAATTTATCAAGTTCTTTATTGAAATTTATGCTAAGATAAACTAATGCTAAGAGTAACACAATAATCCAAACCATAAGGGATAAAACAAAATCTAAAGTTTTATAATGTATTAGTGCAAAACCAACAACACCAAATAAAGCAGAACTTGCTAACAAAGAACATAGAATTAATAAACTTGCTAATTTTTTAACGTAAACTCTCCTTTTTATGATTTAAATTTTAATATTGAGTTCTTTTCTTTTTTTAAATACTCTATCAATTCTTTTTGCTGTTTCTCCATTATTTCAATTAAAGGTGTAAAGCTTATATTGCTATCATTTGTATCAACAATACCAGCACCTTGAACTATATTATTAGAATTGAGCTTTAAATTATAATTCCTATCATGCCACCTTTTTGCTACTTCTTTAGCGTCCATAGACTTATCAAAGCCTTCACTTTTGCCCATTGCAGTGGCTTTACCTTCTCTAGTATAGATATTTTCATTGATGATAGCTACTAAAAGCCCTCCTTTAGTGATAGTGCCATCAGAATTAGTGTATTTGCTAGGTGTAGTATCAAAAAATACACTTGTATTAACACTTTCTTTGCCATCATTGTTATTGTTAAAAATATCTGTAGCAGAATTTCCTTTCATAAGATTTTCAGTAGAATTAAAAAACAAGCTATCTATTTTTGTATCTGTTGTGTTTTTATAATCAAAATTTGAATCAGCATCTAAATAATCTTTTGCAGAATTATAAATCCTTGTTACTTTCATACTTTGGCGATTAAATTCATAACCTTGTGGAAAGTTAGCAATATCTTCTAAACTAAAGCTTTCTTTAGAATTTAGACATCTTTATCTACAACTTGACTTAAAATTTTATAAGCATTTCCTACGGTTTTAGCAATGTCTATACTTTCAAAAGCCCTAAAGGGATCTTTTTCATTAGTGGACACTTTCACTAAACTTTCCATAGTGCTAGAATGAATTTTTATATCCTCAGGAATTCCCGCTGCTTTATTAAAATCACTTGTAAAATAACCTTCATTATCCACTTCATAGCCTAAAACCTTATTGCTTGTTTTAGAGTTTTGTTCTGTATTTTGTAGATTTTTTACATTATTATTTGAATTGAGAGAATAATTAGTATTGTTTTTAACATTAAGACTAAGGTTGGCAAAAATATTGTTAAAAGTTGCATTGATACTTAGCATTTTTTACTCTTTATCTACTCATACAAATATTTTAATATTTTTTTACTGATTTTTATATAAAGAGTTTTATATAAAACTCAAAGATAAAGATTAAAACATTTAAGCCCTAGTTTGATTGATAAGATTATTAAGTCTATTCATTACAGAAGTTACATAAGAATTAATGCTTTCACTATTTGCTTTCCAACCATTAGCCTTTGCTTGATTAAATTGTCTGTCAAACCAAGCACCACCATAATTTAAATTATCTTGTAATTTAACCCCATTTTCATAAGCATAAAGAAATCCAAATGTTCATTATATTGTCCATCGTCTGTTGCTATATAATGATTTAATTTTATATTGTCAAGCCTTAATATCTATGATTTTTGGTCTGGTGTTTTGAGAAAGGAATTTAACAAATTCCCCTGTATCATCATCATTGCTAAATTTCATACCAAAAAGAAGTTCTAATTCTTCACTTGTGCTAAATTTAGTCTGTAAAAGCTTCTTTACAAGCTCATTTCTTGTATTGTCATCTTTATAAGTTTCTTTGTTTTTACTTTCACCTTGTATGGGTTTAAAGCTTTCATCAATAGGCTTGACTAGCAAATTATCGCCCATAGCCGTTTCAAATTCCTTTACAAACTCATCGTGTCTTTGTTTAAAATCAAGATATTTGGTTTTAAATTCATCTAGAGTTAAATCTTCTTGCATGAGGTTGTCAAATTCACTTTCAAAATCTTTAGCCTTTTGCACTAAAGAACTATCCAAATGAAAACTCACAGCATAAGAAACATAAGTTTGCAATTTACTTTTTTCTCTATCAATCCCCATCCAAGTATCAGAAACGATATTTTTAAAAGATGATTTTTCTATTTTATTAGCATCTTTTAGTTGATTTTTTTGCATGAAAGCATAAAATTCACTCATATCTTTTTGCTTTATATTGTTATCAAAGCCGTTGATTTTACCATAAAGAGTGCTTTTGGCTTCTTTCATTTTAAGTCCTTTGCTCATAAAAAGCTCTTGTAAAACATCATTTTTAGTAAAATTATCCCTAAGAGTGATATTCAATTCTCTCTCAATTTGTTCTTTATTAAAATTTGCACCAAATTTATCAAAATTTTGCAAATTTTCTTTGTAAAAATGACCCAATTCTTTCGCCCAATCCACATAATCATATAGGGCTTGAGAACCAAGTTTTATTGTAGTTAAAGTCTGATCTAAATCTTTTATCCAATTTACATAAATCTTATAATCCTTTGGTAACCCAGCAGCCTCATTAAAATCGCTTGTAAAAAAGCCATCTTTATCCACACCATAACCTAAGACTTTATCTACCGCTTGTGATTTATCATTAACTAAATTTGAATTTATTTCTTTGTTTTGTTTAAAGTGTTGCTTTGAAGAAATATTATTATTTATTTGAGTATTCTTGTTTGAATTTAAATTATCTGTATTGTTTATATAATTTGAATAAGAATTTATCATTTGACTGCCTTTAAGATAAATTTTTATTAAATCGGTAAAAATGATTTTTTCTTTTAATTCTGAAAATACCGGCTATT
Source organism: Campylobacter cuniculorum DSM 23162 = LMG 24588 (assembly GCF_002104335.1). Lineage (NCBI taxonomy): Bacteria > Pseudomonadati > Campylobacterota > Epsilonproteobacteria > Campylobacterales > Campylobacteraceae > Campylobacter > Campylobacter cuniculorum. The sequence continues at coordinate 1,493,402 of NZ_CP020867.1, forward strand.
AAAATCTGATTTCATATATTTTTACATTTACTTGCAATTTTTGGCTATTTATATAATTATTAACTTTTTTTATCTTTTAAAAATAATTCTTTAAAACGTTTGTTTGCATATTCTTCAATATCTTTTTGCAAAAGAGAATAATTTTCCATAAGCTCTATGGCTCTTGGCGTAAGTTTTGTCCCAGAATCCTTGCTACGTCCTTGCTTTGTAACGACAAGATCTTCTTGACTATTTTTTTGTAAAACCTGCAAATGAGTCCAAGCTTTTTTATAATTTATCCCCATAATCTTTGAGGCATGGAGCAAACTCCCTGTTTGAGCGATGAGTTCTAAAAGCTCGGTTTTTCCCTTGCCAAAAAGCAAATCTCCGTCCGCATTTTCTATCCAAGTTTTAGTCTTTACTACAAATTTCTTGCCTCTTTTTTCTTTAAAACAACCTAATAAACAATATTTCACATCGATTTTATAGCTTTTTAAAGCAGAGCGTATGCTTTTTAAATTATAATGTTTTTTAGCTAATTCTCTAGCATCCTTGCAAAAAATTCGACGCTTTTCATCGAGTTTTGGTTCTAAAATTTTAAGCACCTCTATTTTTGGTTTTTCAAACTCAAGATGTCCAAATTGTCCTAACTCACAATTATCAATACGAATTTGATTTTCATCGGCAATTTGTCCAATTTCTTCTATATTTTTGTTAAATTTCTTAGCAATTTTAAAAGCCGTCCCGCAATCTAATTTTTCATTGCTATTTAAAAGTTCTTTCATAGCAGCTACAATTTCTTTATTTTTCAATTCTAAATTCCCCGCTGTAAATATTAATCTTATCTCCTCTTGCAAAACCACAAAGTGTGAGATTAAATTTTCTAGCAATCATGACGCCTAAACAAGTTGGAGCTGTCCTTGAAACAATAACAGGAATTTTATGCATCACTGCCTTTGCGACCATTTCAGAGCTTAATCTCCCGCTAAGCATTAAAAAGCATCGACTTAAATCCACACAAGCAAGTCTTGCCTTACCCAAAGCCTTATCTATGGTATTATGTTGAGCTATATCTTCACCTATAAAAAAGGTTTTTTCATCAACGAAAAGTTTAGCTGTATGCACACAACCTGTTTTTTCATACAATTGGCATTGAGTATAAAATTCACTCATTTGTTTTAAAATTTGCCCTTTTTTAAAATGAATTGGGGAGTCAATTTTCGTTGCTTCAATGCTTTGTGGGTCAATATTTGCACTATGTGCTCTCCCACAACCGCTAATGACCACTCCAGAGGCATTGAGTTTGGCTAAATTTTCTTCATCAATTTTAGCTCTAATATGCACACTCATTCCATCATTTTGACTTTCAATGCTTTGTATATCTTTAACACTCGCAATGATATTTTCACTCATCAAATACCCAACAGCTAAAGCTTGTTCATCAATAGGCGTTGCCATTAAAGCACCGACACTTTTTTCATTGACAAAAATTTCAAGTTTGATTTCACGCACTAAAGTATCATCACAAATAAAGGATTCATCGCCCTTAAATTTAAGAATTTCAGTTGTCCATAAAGCTTCCATTTTATAAATACCTCTTGCAAAATCATACTAAAACATCACAAATTGCAAATTAACCAAGATCTTAATCAAGGCTCATTTGCATGAAGTTTTGTGGATTAATCTTAGAGTAAAAATTTTCAAAAATTAAATTTTTACTCCAGCTTCATAAGAAAAATTTGGCTTAATTTTATTTTTCTCGCTCAATTCTTTATACCAATAACTATGAAGTATATAAACTTCCTCTTCTTCTTTGTATCCGCTTACCATAGAATGGATGCTTCCTTTAATTGCAAACACAGCCATATAAATATGTATGCCAAAGAAGACAGCACAGATAATGCCTAAGAAATTATGAATGATGGCACAAATTCTTAAAAGTTCAATTTGAGTTAAACTAAATAAATTTTGAATGGCGGTGGAATTAAAATCAAGAAAATACATAAATCCTCCCGTAATAATCATAATCAAACCACCAAAAACAGCGATATAATACCAAGATTTTTGCCCAAAATTAAATTTTCCCGCAGGAATAGGACGTTTGATTTTGCTTAAATATCCACCCACTATCATAATCCAACGCAAATCATAACTTGCAGGAAGCATTCTTTTAATCCACCACAAAAACATAGGAATGATTGAAAGGATGAATAAAATTGTTGCAAAAACATGTAAATTTTTACAAACTCTGACAAAAATTCCTCCACCAAAATAAGAACCAAACATCATAATAAAGCCTGTTGGAACTAAAATCACCCAAGAAAGTGCTGCTATAAAGTGAAAACTTCTCTCAAATAAAGTGAAGGCATAAATTTTCTTTCCTGCGTGAGAAAACTGCTTAGGACCTATGACCATATAATGAAGGGCAAAGGCTGCTAAAACAGCAATGAGCGAAACAAGTGCGATTGTAGCAATATACTCTCCTTGCAAACTTGTCCAAAGTTTTCCAAAATTCTGATAATTTTCTATATTTGTAATACGATGAAAATCCCAAATTTGCGTATCTTGTCCCATACGCTCTTGACCATAAGCAAATAAATTCACAAAGCTTAATACCATTAAAAATAATTTTTTCATAATCTTTCCTTTCCGATATAGGCGATTTTCCATTCTATGCTTTGCGAAGGCGAGGCTATGCCGTATTGACGATTTTGCAGACGATTCTCATAAATTTGCTCAATTTTAGAACTCTCTCCAACAAGTAAAGCCTTCGTGGAACACATTGCAGCACAAACAGGGACTTTGCCTTCTGCAATGCGATTTTGTCCATAAAGCTCTCTTTCTTTTTCTGAATTTGTCGGTGCAGGACCTCCTGCACACATTGTGCATTTATCCATAATGCCCTTATTGCCAAATACACTATCTTTAGGAAATTGCGGAGCTCCAAAAGGACAAGCATATAAACAATATCCACAACCTATACAAATTTCTTTATCGTGCAAAACTATACCATCGGCTCGTATATAAAAACAATCCACAGGACATACAATAGCACAAGGTGCATCATCGCAGTGCATACAAGAGATAGAAGTTGAGACCTCTTTGCCTTGAACTCCTTCATTAAGAGTAATCACGCGTCTGCGACGAATGTGAATCGGTAGTTCATGGGCTTCATCACAAGCAACTGCACAACCATTACAATCAATACAACGTTCATTATCACAGAAAAATTTTAATCGCTCTTTTTCTAAATTTGCAAAATCTATCTTACTCATACTCCATCCTTACTAATCCTGCAAAGTCCGCCTTTGGTTTCTGGGATTTGACATACTATATCATAACCATAATTTGTAACGGTATTTGCACTTTCTCCACTTGCATAGGGCTTTGTTCCCTTTGGAAAATTATGTGTTAAATCCACACCTTGCATCACCCCCGTAAAATGAAAGGGTAAGAAAACCATATCTTTAGCGACACCATTATTAATCTTGACCCTAACTTTAATTTTTGTATGTTCAGGAGAATGTATCCAAATCATATCTCCACCTTTAATGTCAAGACTTAAAGCAAGTTCTTCATTTAATTCACAAAACATTTCAGGCGTTAGTCTTGTCAAATACATTGAAGCACGATTTTCCATACCTGCACCATTTAAATTCACCAAACGTCCCGTAACTAAATTTAAAGGATATTCTTTAGAATAATCCTTAGCTTGTTGTATGGAAATGAACCGAGTATCCACACGATATTGAGCTTTTTGGTCTTCAAAAGTTGGGTATTTTGCAACCAAATCTGCCCTTGGAGAATGCAAAGGCTCTCTGTGAAGCGGAATTTTATCTTTAAAATTCCAAACCACAGCTCTAGCCTTAGCATTTCCATAAGGCACTATACCTTTTTGCATACATTTATCCGCAATGATATTGCTATCATCATAAGCCCAGCTTGCTCCCATCCGTGCTTTTTCTTCATCGCTTAAAGTGATGCCTAAAATTTTTTCGATATTTTCTTTAGTGATTTGCGGGTAGCCCGTATTTATAGGCGAATTTAAAGGCGCATTTTTGGCTAATAAATTCTCACCTTCATATTCTAAACCAAAATTATTTCTAAAACCCATACCGCCTTTTGCAACTTCAATATCTGTATTGTAAAGCACAGGAGTTCCCGGATGTTTTTCATTCCAACAAGGCCAAGGAAGTCCATAATACTCCCCTGCGAGTTCTCCCTTGCCTTCTAAAGTTACTTCATCAAATTGATCCCAATTTAAAGTGTGTTTTTTAAGCCTTTCAGGGCTCCAACCATTAAGCCCTATACTACGAATGGCTCTTGCAAATTCTCTTGTCGCGTTTTCAGGCCAAACAAGTTCCCCTTTTTCGTCTCTTAAGGTTTGAGTGAATTTCTCATAAAAACCTAATCTTTTAGCAAGTTCAAATAAAATTTCTTGATCCTCCTTGCTTTCATAGAGTGGCTCTATAATCTTAAATCTCCATTGTCCGCTTCGATTTGTGGCGGTTACACTTCCGCTGGTTTCAAATTGAGTCGCTGCAGGTAAGAGATAAATTCCATCTTTTCTTTCTGCAATAACCCCCGCTTCATTTACAAAAGGATCGACTAAAACTAAAAGTTCTAAAGCTTCTAAACCCTCCTTAACCTTAGCTTGTTGAGCGGTTGAAGTGATGCCATTTCCTAAAACGATTAAAGCTTTTAGAGCTGTTCCTGCATTATCCACCTTATCGTTTCCATCTTTGCCATTAAGAGCTGCAGCCCACCATCTAGCAAGACTTAGTCCGGTTTTATGCATCCAATCTTTACTGACAAAATTTCCTAAGAGCCACTCATATTCAACGCCCCAAATTTTTGCATAATACCTCCAAGTTGCTTCATTTAAAGCATAATAACCCGGTAAATTTTCACTCAAACACGCCATATCTGAAGCACCTTGAACATTATCGTGCCCTCTTAAAATATTCACACCACCGCCAAATTTTCCTATATTTCCTAAAACCATTTGCACAATAGGTGCTAAACGCGTATTTGAAGTTCCAATGGAATGCTGTGTTAAGCCCATAGCCCAAACAAGGGTGCTCGGTTTGTTTTTAGCCACCTCGTAAGTGATTTGATAAAGCAATTCTTTTGAAATTCCCGTTACATCTTCAACAAGTTCAGCCGTCCATTTTGCAGCCTCTTCTCTAATCTTATCAATCCCAAAAACTCTCTCATCGATGTATTGAGTATCCTCCAAACCCTCATCAAAAATAATTTTTAGCATTCCATACATAAAAGCTATATCTGTTCCGGGTCGAATTTGTGCGTAAATATCAGCCTTTGCTGCACTTTTTGTAAATCTTGGATCCACAACAATAATCTTAGCTCCCTTTTCTTTAGCCTTTAAAAAATGTCTAAAGCCCACAGGGTGATTCACAGCTGGATTTGAACCTATGATAAAGATGCATTTACTTCTTTGTATATCACCAAGATGGTTTGTCATAGCACCATAACCAAATGTATTCGCCACACCGGCGACTGTTGCACTATGTCAAATTCGAGCTTGATGATCTACATTATTTGTGCCAAAAAATGCTCCAAATTTTCTTATGTAATATGCTTGTTCATTGCTTAATTTCGCAGAACCTAAAAACATAACGCTTTCAGGATTTTCTTTGCGATATGCAGCAAGTTTTTCTCCAATTTCATCAAGAGCTTGTTCGTAAGTGATACGTTTCCATTCCCCATTTTCTTTTTTCATAGGATATTTTAAACGCACGTGAGAACGCACCATATCAATCATATCCGAACCCTTGCAACAATGCCCACCAAAACTTACAGGATGATCTTGTGCAACCTCTTGACGCACCCAAACTCCATTTTGCACTTCTGCGATAATCCCACAACCTACAGAACACGCAGTACAAACACTTTTAACCTTTTTACTTCCCTCAAACGCTTCTTTTAGCTCATCCTCTCTTGCCTCTCTTAAAATTTCACTGCGTCCGAGTAAAGGTGTCGCCAAACCCGAAAGTGCAGCCATTTTTAAAAAAGAACGACGAGCAAGTTTGATATTTTCTTTTATATTTGACATTATTGAGCCTTTATATAGTATTTTTCCCAATTTGCACTTCTTTGAAAAAGCACTTCTTTTTTCTTGCTTTTACCCTTGATTAAATCTTTTTTTTCTTCCTTACCCAAAGCTAAAGTGCTAAGTGCTGAAGCACCTGCAAGGGCTAAGGCAGATTTTTTAAGAAATTCTCTGCGATTTTTCACGATTCCTCCTTTGTTTGTTTGCTTCTCTTCTTAAGAATTCTGAACGCGATAAGTCATTTTGAACTTTTTTAGTATGAGACTTTAAAGGTTTATTAAGCTCAAAACAAAATCGTTCAAATTCTATAAATTTTATAGCTATATTAGAAATTTCTTTATAGAGTTTAGAATTTTTATGGGTTAAAACAAGTTCTAAAAACTCATCTATACCCTTGTTGATAACATTTTCAAAAAGCTCTTTGGCAAGCCCGGACTCATCAATTCTTAAAAATTCACTCATCAATAAAAAACAAAAACCTATGCTATCCTCGCTTTCTTTAAAAAGCATTTCATTGCGTCTTATTTTACTCTTCATCAAAATTTGTCTTACGCAAAGCAAGGCTTTTGAATTTTCAAAGCCCTCTTCAATATAAGAAAAAGTCGTAGGAATAGCGTCTTTAAGGCTTAAAAAAAGGTTTTCATATTCTTGACTTAAACATTGCGTAGAATTTAAATCTTTCAAATTTTCAAGTAAAATATCGAAATTTTGAGCTAAATTTTCATCAAAAAGACATTCTCTCATCAAGCTTAAGTATTTTTTTATATTCTTAAATCTCTCTTGAGAAAATGAGAAGGTAAAAAATTCTCCTAAACATTGATAATAAAGACTTCTAGCTGATTTTAATTCTTCTAAATTCATCCGCTCACCTCAATGCATTTTCAAGCTCTTTGATATATTATGCAAAACAAACTTAATATATGCTCTAAAACTTCATAAAACTAAATTCTATGATATTATTATTTGATTTAAAATAAACTGAATTTTTGTGTATTTTTTAAGATATAATAAATCTTAAATACCTTAAAATAGTCATTTAATTGTTTTTAAAGATTGATTTTTTTAAAAAAATAAAAATCAATAAAGCTCTGTAAAAAAATCATTTTATGTAATATATAAATAATATTAAAATCCATTAAATCACTATAAAACTAAGTTTTTCCAAATCGTATTAAAATGAGTAAAAATACTAAAATTATGCTTTATTTTTTTATTAAATTTTAAACAGAAAATTTTTTAATCCATTCATAATTTACTTTATTTCAAAAAGCTTTATAAAAATCTTAAATAAAGCTTTAATTTCTCCTTGCATAATCCTCATAAGAAAATTGTTTTATCAATTCAAGCTCACCTTTTTGATTTAAAAGCATTAAATTTGGGAGTTTTACTCCATTAAAAGTTGTATTTTTGACGATAGAATAATGAATTTGATCTAAAAATACAATTTTATCGCCGATTTGAAGCTCTTCTTTAAAAGCATATTCACCCATAATATCACCAGCCAAACAGGTATTTCCACCTAGTAAATAAGCCTTTTCGCCTTGTTTTAATTCTGAAATTTTTTCATTCTCTCTTGTAGCTAAAATTCTAGCACCTAAAATCTCGCTCGTATAAGGCATTATAATAGTATCTGGCATATGTGCCTCGCTTGAGGTATCTAAAATCGCAATTTGTTTTTCATTTTCAATCAAATCAATCACACTTGCCACCAAAACCCCGCACTGCCAACCCACTGCTTCACCCGGCTCTAAATACACTTGTACTCCATATTTATCAGAAAAATTTTTACAAAGTTCGATAAGTTTTTGTGTATTATAGCCCTCTTTGGTGATATGATGTCCCCCGCCGAAATTGACCCATTTGACCTTTGAAATATAAAATTTGAATTTATCTTCAAAAACCTTTAAAACCCTCTCCAAAGATTCCGCACTTTCCTCACAAAGACAATGAAAATGCAAACCTGAAACCGCATCTAAATTCGCGTTTTTTAAATCTTTGTCTAAAATTCCAAGTCTTGAGTATCTCCCACTTGGATTATAAAGTTCTTTTGGAGCTACTGAAAATTCAGGATTTAAACGGAGTCCTAAAAACTTATTTTTTGCCTTATTTTTAAATTTTTCAAATTGATTTAAAGAATTAAAGATAATATGATTTGAAAGCGAAATGATTTCATCCATCTCATCCTCTTTAAAAGCAGGAGAGTAGGTATGAATTTCCTTATCCATAAATTCTTTAGCCAATTTCGCTTCCCAAAGCCCACTACAGCTACAACCGCTAAGATATTCTCCTACAATTTTCAAAGCTCTTGAAAATGCAAAACCCTTAAGAGCTACAAGCACTTTAGCCTCGCTTTTTTCACTTATTTTGGCTAAAAGTTCGCAATTTTTTCTTAATTTATCCTCTTCTAAAATATAAGCAGGAGTTTGTTTTAAATGCTCAAACATGATTTTAATCCTTAAATTTATCTCAATTTTAAAAATAAACATTATAATAATATCAAAAAATTTTTAAAGGAAATTACAATGGTAAAAATCGAATTTTTAGGACCAATTAATAAAGAAAACATAGAAATTCAAGCCCATTCTTTAAAAGAACTTAAAGAATTTTTAAAGCAAGATGAGAGTTTGCAAGAATGGCTTGGTCTTTGTGCGGTGGCTTTAAACGATAAAATCATTTTTGATGAAAATCAACCCCTAAAAAGTGGAGATAAAATAGCACTTTTACCTCCTGTTTGTGGCGGATGATTGATGTTTGAACTCTACAAGGGAAATTTAGATATAGCAAAAATTTATAGTCGATGGTATGATTATGCAAAAGACCAAAATTGCGGAGCTTTGATTACTTTTTGTGGGATTGTGCGGGCTGAAGAGGATATTGAGGCTTTGAGTTTTGATATTTATCAACCCTTGCTTAAAACTTGGTTTGAAGAATGGCAAAAAAGGGTGGAAAAGGATAAGATTAAATTAATGTTTGCCCATTCTATTGGTGCGGTTAAAATCCATCAAAGTTCTTATTTGGCTGGAGTGTTAAGCAAACAAAGAAAATTAGGACTTCAACTCATCAACGATTTTGTGGAGGATTTTAAAGCAAATGCTCCAATTTGGAAATATGATATCATCGAAGGTAAAAAAATCTACGCGAAAGAACGTTCTTGCAAACTTCGCGGTGCAGGAATTTTAAACTAAGGATTTAAAATGGCTTTAATGTCTTATGAAAAAAGTTTAGAAATTTTAAAATCTCATCTTAATCCCTATGAAAAGATAGAAAAAATTGCTTTAACGCAATGCTTAGGACGCATCTTAGCACAAGAAATTAAAGCTCCTAAAAATCACCCTGAATTTAAGACTTCAGCAATGGACGGCTATGCCCTTAAATTTGAAGATCAAAGTAAGGCTCTAACCCTTTTAGGAAGCACTCCTGCTGGGACTATGCCACAATTTTGTATCAAAGAAGCACAATGTGTTAAAACCTTTACAGGTTCATTGATGAGTGAGGGAAGTGATACCTTAGTTCCTGTTGAAAATGTGGAGATAAAAGGGAATCAAATTTGCGTCAAAGAAGCTGTAAAAAAAGGTTTTGCGGTAAGAGAAATTGGAGAAAATTACAAAGAAGGCGAAATTTTACTCAAAAAAGGCACAAAGCTTGATTATAGTGAGATTGCTCTTTTGGCTGAACTCGGTTTTTTTCATATCAGTGTTTTTATCAAGCCTGTTGTTGGGATTTTAAGCAGTGGAAATGAAATCAAAGATTTAGGAGAAACTTTAGAAAATCCTGCTCAAATTCGCTCTTCAAATCATATTGCTTTAGCAAATTTAGCTCAAAAATTAGTTTGCAAAAGTGTGGTTTTTCCTCTTTTAAAAGACGATGAAAAACAAAGCAAAAAAGCCTTAGAAAATGCCTTAGAAAGTTGCGATATTTTAATCACCACAGGGGGCGTTTCTATGGGGGATTTTGATTTTTTGAAAAAAGCTGTAAGAGAATATGCAATCATCATCGACAAAGTGGATATAAAACCCGGAAGGCATATAAAAATTGCCTCGTTTAAAAATAAATTCATCGTTGCTTTGCCGGGTTTTCCATATTCTGCTATGGTCATGTTTAATCTTTATGTCAGAGAAATTCTAAATTTTTGGCTTTTACAAAAAAAAGATTATATTTGTCAAGCTTTTTTGTGTGATTCTTATATGAAAAAAACGCCTTATTTAGAATTTGTTGCTTGTAATATTTATTTTGAAAATGGACGTATTTTAGCAAATTTAAAAGGTAAAAAAGACGGCTCAAGTGCAATCATTAATAATCTTAACCACAAATCCGCCTTAATGATGGTGCCAAAAGAATGCACAAGTTTAAAAGATGGGGATTTAGTGGATATAATTTTTATGCCTTAATTTAAAATCAAGGAAAGAAAATGCTTTATACGATTAAACAAGTGAGTAAGATGACTAAAATTAGTGAACATACTATAAGATTTTGGGCAAAAAAGGGACTTTTTACCCATTTGCAAAGGGATAAAAACGGCGTGAGGTATTTTGATAAACAAGATTTGCAACTTGTCTCTTTGGTGCATTGTTTTAGGGAATTAGAGCTTGGTTTAGATGAGATTAAGCATTATCTCAATCTATGCTTATTAGGCGATGAAACCTTAGAACAAAGGTGTGAATTTATTAAAAAACAAAGGGATAAAGTTAAGAATATCTTGCAAGATTACTCAAAAATTTTAAAAAGATTAGACGATAAAGTTAAAATTTATGAAAAAGACATAGAAAGAAAACGAGATAGTTTCAATCCTTATAATAAAAATTATGTGGGTAAGGATTTTTACAGAGGTGAAAATCAAAATTATAAAGGAAAAAATTTCAATAAAAAAACTTAAAATATCATTTTATCTTCATATTTTTCTTCATAAAATCACTCTTTTTTTGTAATTTTTTTGTAAAAAAACTTGACTTAGAGTCGCTCTAATGTTGTATAATTCTAGCTTTTAAAAAAGGATTGAGAATTTTTTACTTAATTTTTAAAATATTCTTAATTTTATTTCGTGCGATTTCACAAAGCGAAAACAAAAAATTGAGTAGGGAGAAAAAATGCCACACAAAAATAATAATCTTTTATTATTTATCCTCTGTTTGGGTGTCTTTGGAATTCTTAGCACAGAGCTTGGAATGATGGGTATTATACCTATAGTTTCGCAAAAATTTAACATTTCCACTGCTGATGCAGGTTGGACTTTGAGTGTTTTTGCTTTAACAATAACCCTTTGTGCACCTATTGTTCCTTTACTTTGTTCAGGTTTTAATAAAAAGAAATTGATGGTCGTATCTTTAGCTGTTTTTTCACTCAGTTCTTTAGCCTGTATTTTTGCTAAGGATTTTTGGCTTTTACTTGTTTTAAGGGCAAGTGCTGCATTTTTTCATCCTATTTATATCGCTTTGGCTCTTAATATCGCAAACAGCTGCGTTGATGACCCAAAAGAAGCACCAAAGGCTGTGGCAAAGGTTTTTGCAGGAGTTTCTGCGGGTATGGTTTTAGGTGTGCCGATTACAAGTTATTTAGGCGGAGAATTTTGCTTTGAAGCGGCGATGGGCTTTTTCTTTGTTATTAACACCTTAACTCTTTTCGCAACGATATTTTTCGTGCCTCAACTCCAAAGAAGTCAAAAAATTCAATTCGCTCATCAATTTAAAATTTTAAAAGAGCCTTTATTGTGGAGTTCTATCATTGCTGTGGTTTGTTTAAATGGTGGGATATGGGGATTTTATGGCTATGTGTCTGATTTTTTGTATCAAATTTCAAATATGGATTTTACTCATATCAGCACAACGCTTTTTATTTACGGGACCTCAAATATCATTGGCAATATCATCGCAGGAAAGACTTTGGTAAAAAATGCAGATTTTACGCTTAAATTCACTCCTTTTATAATGATTTTATTCTATGCTGTGATTTTTATGAATGCAACTGAAATTTGGATTTTAATCGCTGTGATATTTTTGCTTGGAATTTTAGGCGGGATTATGAATAATGCAGCACATTTTATGATTGCTCATCCTTACCCACATGCTGCTGAATTGACAAATGGTTTATTTTTATCCGTAGCGAATATAGGGCTTTTTGTTGGGACAAATGTCTGTGGATTTTTTATCACTTTTTGGAACACAAGATATATTGCTATTGCGGCGATTTTACTGATTTTAGCTGGAATTTTAAGTATTTTTATACGCTCTCAATTTGAAAAAATGAATCAAATTGCACAAAAAACTTGACTTAGAGTCGCTCTAATGTTGTATAATATTTAAAAAATTTAAATCAAAGGAGAAAAGATGTTTCAATTTTTAAAATCTTATTTGTTTGCTTGTTGTATTGTTGCAAGTGGTGCAGCAATAGAAACTCAAAGCATAGAAAAACAAGGTTCTCATCCAAATTTTAAAGGAGATAATAAAATTTTTAGCGGTGAAGTGAAAGTTTCTATGCTGTTTGACAATAAACAATGGCGTAATTTTGGCGGAGCCTTAGTTGAATTTAGTCCCCATGCTAGGAGTGCGTGGCACACTCATCCTAATGGACAAACTTTAATCGTAACTGAAGGTGAGATTATCACTCAAGTTCAAGGAGAAAAAGCAAGCATTGCTAAAAAAGGTGATGTGATTTCTTGTCCTCCGGACATTAAACATTGGCATGGAGCAAGGAATTCTAAGGCGGCTCATATCGCACTAACAGGTTATAAAGAAGGTAAAAATGTCGAATGGCTCGAACTTGTAAGCGATGAGGAATATCAAAAAGCTTTAAAAGAAACAGAATAGTTTTGAGGAAATTCAAGATGAAAAGACGGGATTTTTTAAAAAAATCAGCTAAATTCGCCGGGGTTTTGAGTGTTTTAGGCACTCATACGCTCTTTGCGGAAAATGGAGAAAAAATGCAAATGATGACTTTAAATAATGGTGTAAAAATGCCTGCACTTGGACTTGGAACTTATGCTTTGCGTGGAAAAGAATGCGAAAGGGCAATCAAAGATGCTTTAGAATGCGGATACAGGCTCTTTGATACCGCACAAATGTATGCAAATCAAAGAGAAATAGGAAATGCCATCAAGCAAATGCCTAGAAAAGAGCTTTTTTTGGAAACTAAAATTTCTCAAAATGCGAGTTTTTCAGAGGCAAAAAATATCATTCACAGAGCCTTAGATGAGCTGCAAACTGATTATCTTGATTTGCTTTTAATTCATGATAATTATTCTAGAAGTAAAGAAATCTATGAAGCTATGCAAGAAGCCTACAAACAAGGGCTTATCAAGGCTCTTGGAATTTCAAATTTCAATGCAAATGCTTACGCTTTATTCATTAAAGAAGTTGAAATTATGCCAACAATCAATCAATGTCAAACACATTTATTTTATCAGCAAAAGGCTTTAAGAGCTGCTATGAAAGAAACAATTTTGCAAAGCTGGAGTCCTTTTATAGCGGGAAGAAAAGAAGTGTTTGAAAATGATTTAGTGCAAAATTTAAGTAAAAAATATGGAAAAACTCCTGCTCAAATCATTTTGCGTTTTTTAAATGAAGAAAATATTGCTCTTATCCCTAAAACATCACGCAAAGAAAGAATGAAAGAAAATTTAGATATTTTTGATTTTACTTTAGAGACGCAAGATAGAGAAAATTTAAGAAAACTTGACCAAAATAAGAGCTATTTTTCTTGGGTGGATTGATAAAAAAGGATGCATTGATGAAAGATATACAAAGAAGAAAATTTTTAAAAAATTCAGCTAAAATCACCGGAGGCTTAGCCGCAATGGGGTTTGCAGCTTATCCTCTTTTTGCTCATACTTCTTCAAAGTTTGTTTTTAAAGAAGGTGAAAGAATTCCTGCTAAAGGCTACGCGGCTTTTAGTAAAGAATGGAATTTTAAACCTTTTTCTTTTACGCGACATCCTTTGGGAGAAAACGATATTTTAATACAAATACAATACACTGGAATTTGCCATAGTGATTTACACGCTGTTAAAGGTGATCATGCTATGCCAAACTATCCTATGGTTCCCGGACATGAGATTGTAGGCGAGGTTGTAGCTGTTGGAAAAAAGGTGAGTAAGTTTAAAATCGGGGATTATGCCGGAGTTGGTTGTATGGTGAATTCTTGTGGTGAATGCGAGGCTTGCAAACAAAGCAAAGAGCAATATTGTATGAATGCAAAAACCATCTTTACCTATAACAGCAAAGATGTTTTTCATAATAATGAAATCACTTACGGAGGATATTCTAATAATATTGTTTTAAGTGAAAAATTTGCAATCAAAATTCCAAAAAATGCTGAGATTGAAAAAGTCGCACCTTTGCTTTGTGCAGGAATTACAACTTATTCTCCTATAAAATTCAGTCGCGTTAAAAAAGGTGATAAAGTTGCTGTAGCTGGTGTTGGTGGTTTAGGGCATATGGCTTTACAATATATGGTTGCTTTGGGGGCAGAAGTAACTTGTTTTGATATTTTACCAAGTAAAAAAGAAGCTTGTTTAAAACTTGGAGCTAAAGAATTTATAGATGTTAAAAGTGAAGAATTTAAAAACATTGCAAATCGATTTGATTTTATCATTTCAACGATTCCGTATTATTATGATTTAAACGATTATCATAAAATGCTAAAATTTGGCGGAGAAATGGCAATTGTGGGCTTACCTGCATCTAAAGAATCGCCTCACTTCGATACAAATCGCTTTATCTGGCAATTTCAAAATAAAAAAATCTACACTTCTTTAATCGGAGGCATTAAGGAGACTCAAGAAATGCTTGATTATTCAGTTCAAAATAAAATTTATCCAAAAATTGAACTTATCTCTATACAAGAGCTTAATGAAGCTTATCAAAAAATTGCTAAGGGTGAAGCAGATTTTAGGTTTGTCATCGATATGAAAAGCTTAGATTAAATTGAAATGAATATAAAAAACAATTTAACCCCTTTATCGGGGTTAAATATTTAAAAATACAATAAAATCTTGCTCAATATTTAGAATTTTAATTGATTTAAAATTTTATTCTATACTTCTTTTATTTTAATAAGGAAAATAAAATGAAAAGAATTTTACTAGGAGTGATTTTCATGCTAAGTATGGCAAATGCTACACAAAAAAGCATTATTTTAGGTGGAGGTTGTTTTTGGTGCGTCGAAGCAGTTTTTGAAAATGTGCAAGGTGTAACTCACACTGAAGTGGGATACAGCGGAGGTAAAGACAATCCGAGCTATGAAAGTGTTTCTAGAGGAGATGGGAATATAGAAGTTGCGAAAATTGATTTTGATGAAAAACAAATTTCTTTAGAAAAAATTTTAGAAATCTTTTTTAAAATGCACGATCCTACAAGTGTAGATAAACAAGGTGCTGATGTGGGGATACAATATCGTTCAGCAATTTTTTATGAAAATGAAGAGGATAAAAAAAGCATTGAAGATTTTTTAAACAAACAGCAAGAAAATTATTCTTTGCCGATTGTTACAAAGCTTTATAAGCTCAAAAAATACTACAAAGCTGAAGATTATCATCAACATTATTTCAAAAAAAATCCCAATAATTCTTATTGCCGTTTTGTGATTGCACCAAAGATTAAAAAAATACAAGAATGATAATTTTTTACATATAAAAATTTGATTTTTAATTTTTTTGTATTTAAGATATAAATAAGTTTATACTTTAAGCTAAAAAAATTTTAGAGGTTATTCACAGCCTTTTCACGCTGTGATTTTCTCATCAAAATACCAAAAAATAGCACTTTAAGTTTTGAATTTTTATAAAAAATATTTATTAATTTTTAAGCTTTTTTATGAATTTAAACTATACTACTAAAAAAGGATTATTTTATAAAAATAAAGTTTTGTTTAAGCCTATATTGAAGTTATTTTTAAGATTTAAGTAAATTAAAATCAGACTTATTTTTGTTATATACCACTTATATTTTATTGAAACAAAATATTTCATTTTAAATAATATAATAAAGTTTATATTTTACAAAATTATATAAATTTTTATTTTAAACATAAAAAGCGAACTTATTTCGCTTGAAAAAACAATCCAAACAAAAATGAAAAACAATAAAACAAAGAAACCCACTTTCGTGGGTTTTTACACAATATTTTTAAAAGTTCAATTCTATATCGTCATTTGTTTTATAATCTTTAATTCAAATTTTAATTGAATGATTAAATAAAATGAGTTATTTTTAAATATTTATATTTTTTAAGCTTCAAAAACTTGATTAAAATCCACTATAAAGCATTTTATATATACTTTTTTCTAAAATATGTTTTGTATTTTAAGATTTTTAACACAAAATAAAGAGTTTAAAAAATTAATAAATTTTTATTTTTCAGAAGTTTTGTTAATTTTAAAACTTTTTAATCTAAATGAGTTAAGTTTAATAATCTTATAAATTTTTAAAATCAAAGTGCAAAATAATCCTTTATCATCACCAAAGCTGCTAAAGAATCAAGCTTTGTATCTTTGTTTTTAGAATTGATTGTGCCAAATTTTAAAGCCTCGCGACTGGTATAACTTTCATCAACAAAGACGATTTCACCTTTAAATTCAAGTAAAGAGACAAAATGTTGGATGCGTTTTTGCATAATTTCTTCACTGCTACCACCCTTTGGGATGCCTACAATCAGCAAAGAAATTTCATGCATGAGGAGGATTTTTTTGATTTCTTCAGCAGCTTGTTGGCGATTTTTGCGTAAAATTCCTTTCAAAGGTAGGGCGATTTTTTTATCAACACAAAGTGCGAGACCTATACGTTTTAAACCTAAATCCAAAGCCAAAGCTTTCATACTAAAACCCTTATAAAAACGCCATTGATAGCGATTTTTCCTTCAAGTTCATATTCATAAACCTTTTCTCCAAAATGTTTTAAAGCCTGTTCCAAACTCACTCCTTTAGCACAAAATTCTAAGAATTCATCTTGGTTTTGCTCTTTAATTTCTCCAAAATTTAAAACAAATTCTTTAAAATCAGTGATTAATTTCGCTTTATTTTCTTTTAAAAGCCAATTTGTTCCCTCACTTTCTCCTAATCTTTGAGGTAAGACATAGAGAGGTTTTTGCATTTTTAAAGCAAGTCTTGCACTTTGCATAGAACCGCTTTGAAAATCCGCCTGTGCGATAACCACTGCTTCACTCAACGCGATAATCAAGCGATTTCTAAGCAAAAAATCGTATCTTTTAGGGGTATAATCCCATTCTTGCTCACTTAAAGCCAAAGCATTTGTATAGAGTTCTTTGATGATTCTTTCATTGCTTTTAGGATAAATGCGTCCTAAGCCGTTTGCAAAAATTCCTATACTCAAGGGCATAGCAGCTTTATTTGCGGTAATATCCACACCCAAAGCTCCCCCACTGACAACACAAATTTCAGCCCTTTTGCACAAACTTGCAAGTTCTAAAACACAATTTCTAGTATAGACGCTCATTTTTCTTGAGCCTATGATTGCAATTTTTCTTCGATTTAAAAGCTCCAAATTTCCTTTGTAATAAAGCTTTTTAGGGCTTGTATTTAAATTTTTAAAAAGATGCAAAAAATCCTTAGGAACGCTTTTATTCTCCATAAACTTCACTCAAATAGACAAGTTTAACACTTTTGAGCAAATCTTTGCTTTCTTCTAAGGCTTTAAAAGTATTTTTTTTAGGATGTCCTATTGCAATAGCAAAGCCTTCTTTATTAGCAAGATTTACAGCTTTTTGAATTTGTTTTTTAATCGCGGCAAGATTATCTTCATTATCCAAAAATATATCTCTTTTAATATAAATTTTCCCAAATTCCTTAGCAATTTTTTCTACTTTAGAATGCTCTATGGTTTTAGAATCAACAAAAATAAAACCTTTTTCGCTCAAAGCCTTATAAAGCTTCCTCATCGCTATTTCATCGCTTGTAAATAAACTTCCTGTGTGATTATTGATGTATTTTAAATCTTTGAAATTTTCTTTAAGACTCGCAATTTTTTTAGAAATTCTTTTTTCGCTGTCATTTGGATTTAAGGTATCCATTTCAACTTTTTTATAATGCAGTGCTGCCAAAGGCAAATGCACCATATAAAAATCAAATTTCAAAGCAAGTTTAGCTGTATTTTTATGCGTTTTATCGGGAGGAAAAAAAGAAGGGGTGATTTTTAAATTAAGAGCCTTTAAATTCTTAACTTGCTTTTCATTTGACATATCATCAATGATGATAGCAAGTTTTGGAGGAGTCTTTTGAAAATCTAATTGTCCGGTTTTTAAAACGTTTAAATTTTGTTCTTGTTGATTTGAATTTAAATTCTGCTGCGTTTGATTTAAATCCTTAGCATTTAAACCTGCTAAATTGTTTTGAAATTTTTCAAAACTTTGGTTTAATTCTTTAGATATATTGTTTTCAAGCCAAGTTTGATGAATTTGAATTAAAGTTGAATTCTGTTCTGATTCTTGCAAAAAAGAATTTGCTAAAGGTAAAGGACTTAAATTTTGCTCTAAATTTTCGCTTTGATTAAAATCCTTTGAAATGAATTTTTCATAATAAATCTGCTTAAAGGGATTGTCGCTCTTTTCATCAAGAGTTTGGGGGGTTGATAAATTTTGCTCTTGATGAGGAGAGTTAAAAGCAAGTTTTTGTGTGCTTTGATATTTGTTTAAAATCAATAATATCAAAGCCACACACACTAAAAAAAGTATAACAATAACCAAAAATCTTTGTATTTGGATTAAGCTTTTTTGAGACAATTTAGTTTTTATCTTTATCAATTAATTTTTTAGCACTAATCCAAGGCATCATCGCCCTTAAATTTCTACCGGTTTTTTCAATCAAAGAATCATTCATATTTTTGCGTTCAGCGTGCATTCTCGCAAAACCTGCTCGCTTTTCGAGGATAAAATCCTTAGCAAAAACACCATTTTGTATGTCTTTTAAAACGGCTTTCATTGCCTTTTTGCTCTCTTCAGTGATGATTTTAGCCCCAGTGATATAATCTCCATATTCAGCAGTATTTGAGATAGAATACCTCATATCTGCAATGCCTCCTTGATAGATTAAATCCACAATGAGTTTCATCTCGTGCAAACATTCAAAATAAGCCATTTCAGGTTCGTATCCTGCTTCAACTAAGGTCTGAAAACCCGCTTGAATGAGAGCCGTTAAACCTCCACAAAGCACTGCTTGTTCGCCAAAAAGATCTGTCTCTGTTTCAGCTTTAAAGGTTGTTTCAATGATTCCGGTTCTTCCTCCGCCGATTGCACTTGCATAGCTTAGAGCAATGTTTTTAGCATTTTTACTCTCATCTTGATGGATGGCAATCAAACAAGGTGTTCCACCTCCTAAAGTAAATTCATTGCGCACTGTGTGTCCGGGAGCTTTTGGAGCAATCATAATCACATCAATTCCCTTTGGAGCAATGATTTGTCCATAATGTATATTAAAACCATGTGCAAAAGCAATAGCCTTGCCTTCAGTTAAATTTGGTTTGATTTGAGCGTTAAAAATATCAGCTTGAATTTCATCCGGAGCTAAAATCATAATCACATCGGCTTCTTTTGTTGCCTCATCAACTTTTTTTACTTCAAAACCTGCATTTTTAGCCTTTTGCCAACTCGCTCCGCCCTCTCTAAGTCCTATGATAACACTCACTCCATTGTCTCTTAAATTCATTGCATGAGCGTGTCCTTGCGAACCAAAGCCTATAATTGCCACTTTTTTGGATTGGATTAATTTCAAATCACAATCTTTATCATAATAAACCACAACAGCCATTTATTTCTCCTTGTTTTTATTATAAAATTAGCATTATAGCGAAACAAACTATAATTTCATATTTTTTTTATAAAGTTTATGTAAGAATTTCTAAAAATTTACAGAGCAAAGCAGTGAAAGAATTTCTAAATAAACTAAATTACGGCATCAGTGCAAATGAAATTAAGGCTGAAGAAAAACAAATTCTAAGAGAACTTTTAAAAAATAATATCATCAAAGAATATAAAAATAAATTTTATCTTAATGACGGCTTTGTATTTGGAGAGCTTGATATTTCGAGTAAAGCAATAGGCTTTTTAAAATGTTTTGATGAAAACTATGAAAGAGATTTATTGATAGAAAATAAGCATTTAAAAGGGGCAAATTATAAAGATATAGTCGTTGCAAAACTCTTAAATTTTAAAAAAAAGCGTCAAAGTGCAAAAATCATTCTCATCTTACAAAGAGCGAATAAAAATTCTATTGTTATCACTAAAAAATACGGACAAGCCGTTCTTGGAATGGATATAAAAACCGGTTTAAGCGTTGCTTTAAAGGCTTCTCAAAAATCTTTAAAAGCTTTGCCTTTAGGCACCATACTAAAGATAGAAAATCAAGAAAATCGCATTTTAGAAGTCTTAGGGCATATTGATGATGAAAAAATTGATGAAAAAATCTCCCTCGCACTTTTTAATAAAAATGTTGAATTTAGTGAAACTTGCATTAAAGAATCTCTAGCAAATGGGGATTTTGTCGATGCAAATATGTATAAAAATCGTAAAGATTTAAGAGCTTTGAGTTTTTGTACTATAGACCCCATTCATGCTAAAGATTTTGATGATGCGATTTATTATAATGAGCAAGAAAATGCGATTTATGTCGCCATTGCTGATGTGAGCGAGTATGTTTTTGCCTATAGTGCGATAGATAAAGAGGCTAGAGCGAGGGGGTTTTCAATTTATTTTCCTCATATTGCTATACCGATGTTGCCCCCTGCTTTGAGTGAAAATATTTGTTCTTTAAAGCCGGATGTGGATCGTTTGGTGTATTGCTTTAAAATCATTTTAAATCAAAATTTAGAACCTATAAAAGAAGAGCTTTTTGAGGCTATCATTCATTCTAAACGTCGTTTTAATTACGATGAAGTCGATAAATTATTAGAAAAAAAAGCGGATTTAGCAGAATTTTCTTGGCTTTATAAACTCGAAAAACTCACGCGTCTTTTAAGAAAAAAAAGACTTGAAAATGCTTTTGAGTTTAAAACTGAAGAATTAAGAATGGTTTTAGATGAAAATTTAGCCTTAAAAAGCACAAATTACGAAAAATCCACGCCTTCTCATAATCTCATCGAAGATTGTATGCTCTTGGCTAATAAAGCTGCTGCAAAGCTTATTGATATAGGAATTTTTAGGAATCATCTCAGTGCGGATTTAAAAAAAATCGAAAAACTTCTCAATGAGCTTGCAAGTTTAGGAATCAATGTCAAATTTAAGTCTCATTTGCCCGAACTCATCCGTGATATACAAAGCCTAGCTGACACACTTAATCTAAGGGCAGAGCTTGATAAACTCATCATTAAAGCACAAAAAAAGGCGGAGTATTCAAGCATAAATGCTGGACATTTTGGTTTGGGTTTTCAAAGATATACTCATTTTACAAGTCCGATTAGGAGATATTCTGATTTGATTTTACACAGACTTTTGAAGGCTAAGATGAAAAAAGATGAAAAATTATTTCAATATCTGCTTTTAAACATACAGAGTACTTGCGAAAATTTAAGCCTTTTAGAAAGAGAAGCGGATAGGGTTGCAAATGATTTTTTAAGCAGAAAATTTGCAAGATGGGCTTTGAAAAATAGGGGTAAAAAATTCAAGGCTGTGATTGTAGAAAATACAAATATAACTCTAGCAAAACTTGATGATGAAATCAAAGGAGCAGAGATTATTTTAAGTGATTCTAAAATCAATTTACTTCAAAAGGTTGAAATTTTAATCACCGATGCGGATATAGTGATGGCAAAAATTTTCGGACGCATCACTCAAATTTTAGAGGAGGGATAAATAATGTATAAAAAGGATTTACAACTTTTATTGACTAAAGACAATTTTCCAAATTTTTTTCTTCTTTATGGGGGAGATAATTTTCAAATCGAGCTTTATGCGGATTTTATCAAAAAAAAATACCTTGCTGATGAAAGTTTAAAGGTGTATTTTGAAGAATATAATTTTGCTCAAGCGAGTGATTTTTTGGCTTTAGGCTCACTTTTTAGTGAAAAAAAACTTTTGGAGCTTAAATTAAACAAAAAACCAAACACAAAAGAGCTTAAAGCTTTAATAGAACTTTGTCAAAAGAATCAAGACAATTTTTTAATTTTAGAGCTTTATGATGAGAATTCAAAACAAAATGAACTTGAGAAAATTTTTGCCCATAATTTTGCAAGATTTTTCCAAATTTCAAATCCTAAAGAAGCCATTGAGCTTTTAGAGCTTAAAGCGAAAAATCTTGGGATACAATGCACACAAAATGCCCTTTTTACTCTCTTTGAAAGTTTTGATGAAAATTTATATCTTGCCGCTGCGGAGCTTAATAAATTTGAAGGTTTAGAGCTTGATGAAAAAAAGATTAAAGAATACTGCTACAGCTTGGATACAGGAAGTTTTGAGCATTTTTTCGAAAAACTTTTAAAAAAAGAACATTTAAAAACAGAGCTTGAAAAAATTTTAGACCATTCAAATGAAATCGCTTTTCTAAATTTTTTGCTCCATAATTTCTTTAGGCTTTTTAAAATCGCTTTGTATGCAAAAATTCATGGAAGAGTTGATTTTAAAGAAATATTAGCCTATGTTCCGCCTCCAAAAGTAGCACAAAGTCTAAATTTTATGGCATTTAGTTTGAAGATTGAGCAATATAAGGAAATTTTTAATTTACTTTTGACAACAGAATATGAGCTAAAAACTAATTCTAAGCTTTCTAAAAAAGAATTTCTCATCTGTGAACTCTTAAAACTTGTCCGCATTTTAAAGGGTTAAATCACTCCATCACAAGACGCATTAAATGCAAATCTTCTCCGCTAAGTATCTTAAAATCAATACTTTGGCAATGCGGACATTTAAATACATTTTCCTTTAAAATGCTTTCTTTATGACAACTTAAACATAAAATTTCAAGTTCAGCGTTTTGGATTGTAAGTTTTGCTTCTTTACAATACACACAACTTTCTTTAAAGGTTTCAAAGCATCTTTGAAAAAGCTCAGGTTCCACACCGCTTAATCTTCCTATTTTAACTTGCACTTCTTTGATGAGTTTTGCATTGTGATTCAAAGCATTTTGCTCACAAAGTTCGATTAAAGATTGCACTATGCTTAATTCATGCATTAGCAAATTCTTGGTAAAAGTTCTCCCTTTGGTGTTTCTAAGAAACGTTTTGCTCCAAAGGAATTTTCTAAAATCACGCGAGATTTTTTTTCGCCTAAAACCTTACCGATAATGCTCGCATTAGGGTTGAATTGTCTTAAAAATTCTAAGGCTTTTAATTCATCACTTTTTTCCACACAAAGCACGAAAGTCCCTTCATTTGCAAGTTCATAAGGCTCATAACCAAAAAGCTCACAAAGCCCTAAAACCTCATCTTTAATCTTTATATTTTCCTCAAAAATCAATAAATCATTTCCACTCTGCTTTGCCCATTCATTAAGCACCGCACTCAATCCCCCTCTTGTAGCATCACGCATTGCAACGACCTTAATATCCTGTTTTAAAAGCCCTAAAACCTCATCTTTTAAATTCTTGCAATCGCTTTGAATGTTTGCTTCTAAATCATTTCTTTTAATCAAAACACTCGCTCCATGTCTTCCAATATCACCTGATACTAGAATGCTTAGCCCCTCTTTAATGTTTTGAGTTTCTTTTTTAGAAATGATTTTTCCTAAAGCTGTGGTGTTGATATAAATTTCATCTCCATTGCCTTTTGGTACAACTTTTGTGTCCCCGCACACAAGCAAAACTCCGCATTTATCGCATTCTTTTTTTATGGAATTTAAAATTTTTTCAAGTTTTAAAAGCTCAAAACCCTCTTCTAAAATCAAAGCTAAGCTTAAAAATTGAGGTTCAGCTCCTACCATTAAAATATCATTCACTGAACCACAAACACAAAGTTTTCCTATATTAATCTCATCGTCTAAAAAAATAGGATTTAAAACAAAAGAATCTGTACTTAAGGCTAAATCCCCTAAAATTGCAGCATCATTACTTGCTTTTAAAATTTCATTATCAAAAATCTTAAACATTTGAGATAAAAGCTCGTTCATCTCTTCGCCACCACCGCCGTGTGCAAGTGAAATTTGTTTCATTGTGTATCCTTAATAGACTTTATTTTTATTAAAAATTCTAAAGCTAAAATTATGGTTTTAGCAAATGAAACAATTTTAGCAAAATTTATTAAAAAACTCACTTAAATTTAGGATTTTCCCATAACATTGTCAGCATATTTGGAGCCTTTGGCATTCTGGTAATTTCAAAAACGACTTTTAACGGGAGATTAAAAGGTGCTTTTCTTAAATCAAGAGCTCTGTATCGACCATTAAGACAATCAGAATTAACATTTTCAGCAATATCATTTGTAATAAGAGCGAATTTAAAACGCGATAAATTAGCGATGAATTCATTAATTTTTATATTGTTTAAATGCTGTAAAACATCTTTGCAAATCAGTAAATCTGCACTTGGAAGAGAATTAAAATTTCCATCGTAAAGGAAAAAATTGATATTTTCTTTTTGGAATCGATTGATATTTTGTTCTATCACAAAACTTGCTACATCAAAACCCTTATACTCAATACCACTAAAATCAATATTTTTAGAAAACTGCCAATCTCCACAACCACAATCAACCACCTCTGAAATTTTCTTTTCTTTAAAAAAATTTTGTAAGAAATTCACATAATCTGCACATAATTCTTCATTGCTTCCAGGTCCTGAACCGCATCCCCATAAATTAGCCCTGTAAATGCTATTGAAAACAAAATTAAGTTTGTCTCCGTTGGCTTCTATAAGTGCTTGGTAGACGAGTGAATCTTGTTCTTGAAGTTTTAAGAGTTCATTTTTTAATTGAGAATTTTGTTTTTGAAGTTTTAAAAGCTCATTTTTTATTTCATCAATGTAAATCCCCCCCCCCTAAGCCTTTTTTTGATTTTTCTAAAAATTTTCAACATTTTTTCTCCTTTCGAAATGATTTAATTTTTTAGCCTTAAATTATACTCAATTTTCATTCTTTTAAAATATCAATTCAATTGACTTTTGAGTATTTATAATAAGCTGCACAAGCTCCCTCACCTGAAACCATGCAACTTCCTATAGGACTTTTTGGGGTGCAAGCCTTACCAAAGACTTTGCAATCATAAGGTTTAGCTAAACCTCTTAAAATTTGTCCGCAAATACAGGCTTTGTTTTCATTTTTGCTCACAACTTCGCAGTCAAATTGCTTACTTGCATCGTATTTTGCAAATTCATCTTTAAGTTTTAAACCGCCTTTTTTAATCAAACCAAGCCCCCTAAATTCAAAATCACAGGGCTCAAAATAATATTTAACTAAATTTTGTGCCTTAACATTTCCCTCATAACTCACAGCTCTTTTGTATTGATTATGAACCTTAGCACTTTTAGCATTCATCTGTAAGACAATATTAAAAACACTCTCCATAATATCAACAGGCTCAAAACCACTCACAACAATAGGAGTGCGAAATTTTTCAGCCAAAGGCTCATAAATATGATAACCTGTAATCACGCTCACATGAGAGGGTCCTAAAAAGGCATCAATTTTAACATTTTCATCGCTCATAATCGCTTCAATCGGAGCTGGTACGACGATATGATTGATATGAAAAAAGACATTTTCAATCTTTTGTTCTATCACTTTTTGCAAGAGTAAAGCACTCATAGGAGTTGTTGTTTCAAAACCTATGGCAAAGAAAATCACTTTTTTTGCCGGATTTTGCAAAGCGATTCGTAAAACATCAAGCGGAGAATAAAGAGCTCTAACATCGGCTCCTTTTGCTCTTAAATCTAATAAAGACATAGAACTTCCCGGAACCCTTAACAAATCTCCCAAAGTGCAAAATATCACATCTTGCATTGAAGCAAGTTTAATGGCTGTATCAATGCGATTTCTTGGCATCACACACACGGGACAGCCGGGTCCATGAATGAAATTAATTTGCTTTGGCAAAATAGACGGCAGAGCATATTTCATAATGCTATGCGTATGTCCTCCGCAAATTTCCATAATATTAATATCTTGAGTGAGCTTCTCTTCTATAGCCTTTTTTAAAGCTAAAATGGTATTTTTATCTCTAAATTCATCGATGAAATTCATTTAACCCCAAATCTCCTTCGTCTGAAGAAATTTCTCCACTTTGCATCTTTTGAACGATTTCTTGATAGGTTTTGATGCTTTGTGTCGCGGATTCTTTATCGATTTTTTCCATTGCAACACCCACATGAATAAGCACAAAATCCCCTTTTTGCAAAGGTTCGTCAATTAAATCCAAATTCACTTTTCTTTTGACGCCCAAAGTTTGGACTAAAGCATTGTTAAATTCATCAATTTCTAAAATTTCAGAAGGTATAGAAAGACACATTAAAACAACTCCTTTTTAAATTCAAGTAATTTATACCAAAGTTCCATATTTGTTCCCGTTTTAGAATCAAGGGCAATAATATCTGCTTTAGGGCTTAAATCTTTGATTAAACGACTCGCTTCTTTTATATCAAAATCAAAATGGTGAGCCAAATCCACCTTAGTTATAAGCACTATATCCGCTTTTTTAAACATTACAGGATATTTTTGTGGTTTATCACTTCCCTCTGTAACTGAAAGCAAAACCACATTTAAATGTTCTCCCAAATCATAACTTGCAGGGCAAACCAAATTTCCAACATTTTCAATAAAAAGCAAATCACAATCTTTAATTTCTAAATGATGCAAAGCTTGATGCACCATAAAAGCATCCAGATGACAGCTTTGTCCTGTTGTGATTTGATAAGCTTTTGCACCCGCTTCACTCACTCTTTTAGAATCATTATTTGTTTCTAAATCTCCTTCAATCACAGCGATATTCATCTTGCCTTTAAAAGCCTTAATTGTTTCTTCAAGTAAAGTTGTTTTACCGCTTCCGGGTGAGCTCATAAGATTGATACAAAGCACCTTAGCTTCATTAAAATGGGCTCTATTGTGCTTTGCTTCTTCATCGTTTTTATTTAAAATTTTGCTTAAAACTTCTAAAGTTTTTTCCTCTTTTAAACTAGGATTTTCACTTTTATTTTCATGATAATGTTCATGATTATGATGAGAGATTGAGCAACCGCAATCCTTACACATTTAAACTCCTTAATTTTTTCATCATTTTACACTAAAAACATTAAATTTCACTCATCTTTATCAATTTTAAAAAATGTGCCATTTGTCCGAGTGCAATTTGACTATCATTACAAGGAAATTTCAAAGGCACAAAAAAATCAAATTTTTTTCTTTTTAAAATTTCAAGCAAGGTTTTATTTTGAAAAACACCTCCACTTAAAATAACCTTAACTTGATATGCTTCGCTCAATTCAATCATAAAATTTGCCAAAGCATTGAAAAATCCCGTAACTGCCCTGCTCTTTTCATCTTTTAAGGCTCCTAAAATCACTTCTTTAAAATTAATCTGCCCGTTTTGAAAAGAAAGCTCATAAGAAAAATCAAGATTTTTATCATAAAATTTTTCACACAAAAGTCCTATTTGAGCCTCATAAGATATTTTTTCTTGATTAAAAACAATGGCACCAAAGGCATCAATAATCCTTCCTAAAGAGCTTGTTAAAAGCGTGGATTTACAATAAATTTTTTTAAGATTGTTTTGTTTTATTTGTGGAATTTGAGCTAAAAAATCCTTTGCTTCATTTTCTAAATCATAATGCCATATCACGCTTAAAGCCAAATTTTGTAGATTTTTAATGTCGCTATTAATCAACTTAAAATTTTCAAAATGTCCTATCCTTTCATATTCTTTTAAATCTCCCAAAAAGATTTCTCCGCCCCAAATTGTCCCATCATCTCCATAACCTGTGCCATCAAAAATAAAACCCAAAACCTTTTCATCAACGCCAAATTCAAATAAAGCAGCACAAAAATGTGCATAATGATGAGAAATTTTGTAAGTTTTATAAGCTTTAAACTGCTTGACATAACTAAAATGCGGATGTTTATCACATAAAATCATATCGAACTCTAATTCATAAGTTTGTTTAAAAAAATCAAGCAAAGAAAAAAATCTTTCTTGAGTGTCTAAGCTTTTTAAATCACCTATATAGGGCGAAATGATAAGCTTATTTTGATGATAAATCACAAATTCATTCTTAAGCTCTGCTCCTAAAGCCAAAATACTTTGCTTACAATCCCTCTCATCAAGCTCGATATAGCAAGGATTTAAAGCTCTAGAAGTACGTAAAAACATCGTTTTACCCCCTATGATTTGAGCAATGCTATCATCACTTGGATTGATAATCTCTCTTTCATAATCTAAATAAAAATCAAAAATTCCCTTAAGTTTTTGAAGTAAAACATCTTCTTTAAAAATAATACTCTCGCCACTTAAATTTGCACTCGTAGCAACCAAAACACCTTCAAAATACTCAAACAACAAAAGATGAAGCGGAGTATAAGCAAGCATTATGCCTATTTTATCAATATCAGGAGCGATGCATTCAAGCTCTTGTTTTGCCTTTAAAAGCACAATAGGACTTAAAGGACTTTGAAGTAATTTTGCTTCATCTTCATCAATAAAAGCTAAATTTTGAGCTTGTTTTATATCCTTACACATGAGAGCAAAGGGTTTTTTAGGACGCCTTTTTCTTGCCCTTAATTCTTTTAAAGCACTTAAATTCAAAGCATCACACATAAGATGAAATCCGCCCATTCCTTTAACAGCTAGAATTTTTCCTTCTTTTAAAAATTTTGCACAAAGCTCAAAGGCTTTATTTTTTGAAGCTAAAATTTGCCCCTTTGTATCTTTTAAATTCACTTTAATCTCACAATGAGGACAAGAAATGGGTTGTGCGTGAAAACGGCGGTTGAGCGGATTTTCATATTCGCTTTGACAAAAATCACACATTAAAAATTCACTCATGCTTGTATTTTTTCTATCATAAGGCAAGGCTTTAATAATAGAAAATCTAGGACCACAATGTGTGCAAGTGATGAAAGGGTATAAAAATCTAGGATTTTGAGGGTTATAAAATTCTTCTTTGCATTTTAAACAAAGACTAAAATCACTAAGAATAGGTGCAGTTTTAGGGCTTTGCTTTGAGTTAGAAATGACAAAATCTTTATAGGGTTTGACTCTGGTTAAAGTGCTTTTAAGCCTATCTATCCTTGCTAGGGGTGGTAAATGAACTTTTAATTTTTCTATAAATTCATTCAGTTTAACTTCATCGCACAATAAAAATATCTCAACACCAAAACCATCATTATAAACCTCACCAAAAAGTTTTAATTGCGTAGCTATTTCATAGATTAAGGGTCTAAAACCAACTCCTTGAACCAAACCCGAAATTTCAAGTTTATATCCTAAGGGCAACATCGCTTAACTTACAATTTCTTATATGCTTTAAAGAATTTTTAAGCAAGGCTTTAGATTCAAACAAAGAACCGCTAATCACAGCGATTTCAATCTGTTTTTTATCACGCAAATCATCATTAATATCACGCAAAAAATAAGCCAAACTTTCAAGGGTCCCATAAGCAATATTTGTATTTTCAACTCCTGCGAGCATAAAACTCATAGCCGAACGCAGGGTTCTTGCATAGTCAAAATTTCCCTTTTCATCTAAGCGATAATCAATCTTAACTCCTCTTGGAATTTTAGAACCATCCGCAAGTTCTAAAAGTTTTTCTCCAGCCTTTAAAAAATCTTCATCAAGCTTGAGTATCTTGCCTAAAATACAAAATAAAGAGAAAAAATTATTATTTACAAGCGGAAATTCCTCATCTAAAAGTGGAAATTCCTTGCTAAAATTCTCTAAAAGTCTTGCTCCCACCTCATCTTTTTTAATATCCCAATAAAGCTCTTTTGAATTTTTAGGAAGCTTAAGTTTGAGTAAATTAAGCTCCTTATTGACGAGCAAAATATCTTCATAGTCTTTGCTAAGCTCTAAAATCAAAGCATTTTGTTTAAAATACGACAAAATATAAGAAAGTCTAGCGAAATTTTTATCCTCCTTGCTAAAAATCAACTCTTTGGCTTGAGTGTCTATAAATTCAAAGCCTTTAAGGACTAAAATTTGCCCTTCTAAACTCAAAAGTTCAAAATCATCAAGTTTATTTTGCAATTTTTTAACATTTAAAAATTTAAAATCCTCCTTCCAAAGCTCATGACAAAGTGCAAAACTCAATAAATCTTCAGCTAATTTGATTCTAAAATCACTGAAATTTAAATGATGATTTTTTCTAAATATTGCATTAAATCTAAGCTTAATCAAAGGTTTTTCAAGACTTGCAAGAAGCTTTAAATTTTCATTAGAGCAAACAAAAGCAGAATGGATAGCTTTAATATCGCAAGGCATTAAAAAATCACAGGTAAAATCGTCATTAAAAAGACAAAGTTCATAAATGCCTTTATGATTTTTAGTCCAAATTTTTTTCTGATTTTTCAAAATTTTTAAAGCCTCTTGCAATAAATTTTTAAAATTTTCTTTATTGATTTTTATGAATTCATTCCCATCAAAGGATAAATCAAGCTCACAAAAAACTCCCCATTCATTTTCTATCAAGGCTTGATTTTGGACATAAGAATTTGAATTTAAATGCGTAAGGTATTGAAACGAAGAATATTGCTTTCTTTGTCGTAAGGGGGTGAAATCTTGCACTTCTTTAACGTCAAATTTTCTTAAAAATACGCTATTACTCATACCATTTAAAGATTCACAAAAAGTGCTAAGCTCTGTTTGACTTCCTTTGATTTTAAAAATATATTGATTGTCTTCTCTAAGCAAACTATAATCATAATCTTTGGCATAAAATTGAAGCAGGTATTCAAAAATATCATTATGGCTTATATATTCAAAATCAAATTCTAAAATCAATATTCTAACCTTTTACATAATTTAGGGTATAAATATAGCATTTTAAAGTAAAATTAAACTAAAATTCTTTTTCTCTCATTCTAAAATCGGGCATAAATTTTTCTAAAAAAGCATAAAATTCTCTGCCATGATTTGCATGTTTTAAATGTGCAATTTCGTGTAAAATCACATATTCAATCAAGATAAGTCTTTTTTCTAAAAGCTTTAAATTTAAATTGATATAGCCTTTTTTGCTGTTGCAAGAACCCAGACGCGTTTTCATAGTTTTAATGCTTAAATGTGTGCTTTGAAGTCCTGTGATTTTTTCCCATTTTTTAAGATATGTAAGAAAAATTTTTCGAGCATTTTTTCTCATAAATTTTTCAAAATCCTGTCTTGAAGGGCTATAAATACAATCTTTTGAAAAATAGGTCTTGTTTAACTTACAATCCCAATTTAAAATATATTTTTTACCCAAAAATAAAATTTCATTTTCTTTTAAAAAAGATTTTTGCCTTTGAAACTGCAACAAAACTTTTTGCATCCAAGATTCATTTTTTTCTAAAAATTCACAGACAAAACTTTTAGGACAAAATTGAGGAATGCTTAAATGAAATTCTCCTTTTTCATTAAGCTTTAAACGAAGATTTTTAATCTTTTTTCTTTGATAGAAAAAAACGCGATTTTTAAAGAAAAAACTCTTCACACAAGAGCTTTGTTTTGCCATTTTTTACTCTTCCATCGATAAGAATTGACAAGTCCTCTTAAAAACTCATCGGCACAAAATCCAATCCAAACTCCCAAAATTCCAAGTCCAGCATAAAAACAAAGCACAAAACCCAAAGGCAAAGAAAGTCCTATCATAAAAACCAAACCGCTAAAAAATGGAAATTTCGCATCGCCACTTGCTCTTAAGGCATTGACAATAACAATATTAAAAGTCCTTGAAATTTCAAGAAAAATTGAAAGGGCAAACAAAGGAATCATCAATTTTCTAAGCTCTTCTTTTAAATCAAGCAAACTCATCGTAAAATCTTGCAAAGCATAATTGAGCACAGCCACAACTCCACTTGCTAATACACTTAAATACAAAGCCGTCCAAGTATGTTTATAGGCCACATTCACATATCTTGCTCCTACAAGTTTTCCGGTGATAATCTCATTGGCTAAACTGATGGCTTGTCCTACAAGCATGATGATTAAAGAAATTTGAAAATAAATCGTTTGAACACTTAAATTTTCTTTACCCAAACTCGCCACAAAGCCAAAAGCTATAGTATATTGAATAATCCAAAGCAAATTCTCTCCAGCTGAAAAACCGCCTATGTTTAAAATCTTACTCAAAACATTTTTTTCAAATTCAAACAATTCTTTCAATTTAAGATGAATTTTAAGCTTAAAAATCAACAGGAAAAAAAGCAAAAAAATTACAACAATGCGTCCTAAAATATTGCTCAAGCCTATACCAAAAAGCTCTAATTTTGTCCAATGAAGAGTGTAAAAATTTCCTATAAGAATGATTATATCCATTAAAAAGCTTAAAAACATCACCCAATAAGCCTTGTTATAAACCCTAATGATTCCAGCCAATACAATGCCAATTGCATCAAAAAACAAGCAAATTCCTAACATTTGCAAATAAATCACCCCATCATTGATGAGTTCTTTAGGAATCTTTAAGAGTACAAGCAAATCCTTTGCAAAAATGACAATCAAAAATCCACAAATAAGTCCTAAAAATGTATTTAAAGTTAGGCTTTGATGAATGACTTTTCGAGCCAAAATTGAATTCTTAGCTCCAATGGCTTGGGAAACAACAACACTACAACCCACACTCAAAAAACTAAAAATTGTGATAAATAAATCAAAAATTTGATTTCCAGCTCCCATAGCTCCAACTAAAAAATTAGAATATTGAGAGACCATAGCTGTATTGATGATTAAAGAAAGATATTTTGAAAATAAATCCGAAAAAATAGGAATGCTTAAATGCTTTAAAGAAAGCTGTTTTTTTGCCATGATTTTATATCAAAAGAGATGGTTTTTTAATCTTTATCTTTAAAATTCAAAGCAATTTTTGCTTGAAGTCTAAGCCAATCTTTTTGAAGCATAATAGGAAAACCCCCATAAACTCTTCCACCTCCTAAATTTTTACTCACCCCGCCTCTTGCAGCAATAGTGCTAAAATCTCCAATTTTTAAATGTCCGCTTGTGGCACTTTGTCCGCCCATCACAACACTGCGTCCTAACTCAGTCGAACCTGAAATTCCTGTTTGTGCAATAATGAGGCAATTTTGTCCTATATTACAATTATGCCCAATTTGAACAAGATTATCAATTTTTGTGCCTCTTTTGATAATGGTGCTATTAAACACAGCCCTATCAATCGTTGCACAAGCTCCAATTTCTACATAATCTTCTAAAATCACATTGCCATTATGATAAATTTTATAATGCTCTCCATTTTTGTTATGTGCATAGCCAAAACCATCGCTTCCTATCACACAATTTGCAAGCAAATGACATTTTTTACCAATTTTGCTGTCATTATAAATCACAACATTAGGGTGAATAATACTCTCATCACCTATACTTACATTATCACCTATATAAGCTCCTGCCATAATTACAACATTTTCACCTATATTTACATTATCACCTATATAGACATTTGGCATTATTTTTGCACTTTTTGCTATGTCTTGTTTTTTTTCTTTCACATTAGAAAATAAAGGTTTTGCAAAAAGCTTACTTAAAAAAGCAAAACTTAAATGCGGATTAGGACTGATTAAAACCTTAGTATCTTTAGGAACTAAATTTTCATATTCTTGTTTGATTAAAATTGCTCCTGCACCGGTATGGGGAACATCTTTAATGTTTTTCTCACCATCACAATAAGTCAGCTCTGTAAAATTTGCTCTAAGCAAAGAATTTAAAGCCGTGATTTCTAAGTCTTCACCCCTATAATCTAAACTTAAAAATTCTGCAATTTCTTTTAATTTCATTTAATCTCCATTAAAACAGAACCACTGCGAACTATATCGCTAGGGCTATATTTTTTAATTGTTTTTAAAAAATTATCAATACGATTGACATCATCAGCAACCATTAAAAATAAAAAATTTTCATTGCTATTTGCAATCGTGCCATTATAGGCTTTTAAAACCGCATCAAGTCCGCCTAAATTTTCACTCAAAGGAATTTTAACCAAAGCCATTTCTTTTTCTATAAATTCCTCACTTTCTATGACCTTATAGGTTGGAATGAGTTTGTGAAGTTGCTTTACAATTTGCTCAAAAACTCTTTCATTTCCCGAAGTTACAATATTAACCCGAGAAAATTCTCCGCCAGATAAAGGAGCAACCGTAAGAGAGTCAATATTATAACCTCTACCAGAAAAAAGTCCTACAATACGCGATAAAACGCCATGCTCATTTAAAACAATGACTGATAAAACTCTTCTCATTTTTTATCCTTTAATTTTGGCAAAATCATATTATAAATCGCTGCTCCTGCTGGAACCATAGGTAAAACATCTTCAAAACGATCAATAACTACATTTAAAAGTGTGCTTTTATCGCTTTTTAATGCTTCTTTAAAAGCCTTTGTGAATTCTTTTTTAGTGTGGATATTATAACCCTTACAACCAAAACCTTCAGCAATTTTTATAAAATCAGGTTGCAAACTCAAATCCGTCTCTGAAAAATTCTCATTATAAAACATACTCTGCCATTGACGCACCATACCCAAAAAAGCATTATTTAAAATAATATTGATTGTTTTGATACCATATTCATATGCTGTCATTAATTCTTGGATATTCATCAAAATTCCCCCATCTCCTGCGAAATTAATGACCACTTCTTCTTTAACTGCTAATTTTGCCCCTAAAGCTGCAGGTAAAGAATACCCCATAGCTCCTTGACCTCCGCTGGTTGCTAATTGTCTTGGATAATTAAACGGATAAAATTGTGCCACCCACATTTGATGTTGTCCCACATCAGTGATAATTCTTGCTTCAGGAGCAAGCTTTGCACATTCTTTAATCACCCATTGAGGTTTTAAAACCTCATCACTATCTTCATAGACTAAAGGATAAATACTATCATAACGTTTAAGAATTTCTAGCCATTCTTTACTTTGAGGAATAAATTTTTCTTTTTTAAGCTCATTTAAAAGCTCACTCACAACCTGCTCAACATCGCCCACCACCGGAAAATGAGCATTGATAATTTTTGAAATAGAGCTTGGATCAATATCAATATGAACAATCTTAGCTTGTTTTGCAAATTCACTTGTTTTTCCCGTGATTCTATCATCAAACCTTGCTCCCACAGACACAAGCAAATCGCATTCACTCAAAGCCATATTTGCAACATAACTTCCGTGCATTCCTGCCATTTTAAGATTGAGTTTATCATCACTTCTTAGAGTGCCTAAAGCCATTAAAGTTTCAACGGCTGGAATTTGAGTGAGTTTGACAAGCTCTCTAATCGATTCACTCGCATTTGAAGCGATACAGCCACCCCCTAAATAAAACAAGGGTCTCTTTGCTTCTTTTAAAAGTCCTGCAAGTTTTTTAATCTGCTTTGCATTGCCCTTAAAAGTAGGCTTGTAGGTTTTCATAACAAGTTCTTTAGAATAATCAAAATGCCCTAAAATTGCACTCACATCTTTAGGAATATCGATATGAATAGGTCCTTTTCTACCACTTCTTGCAAGATAAAACGCTTCTTTTAATACTCTGGGCAATTCTTCAATATGGGTTACCAAATAATTATGCTTCACACAAGGACGTGAAATTCCTACTGCGTCAATTTCTTGAAAGGCATCTGTGCCGATGAGAGAATTAGCAACCTGCCCTGAAATTAAAACCAAAGGAATGGAATCGCTATAAGCTGTGGCAAGTCCTGTAATGGTATTTGTAAAACCCGGACCACTTGTAACAACAGCCACTCCAACCTCACCACTCATTCTTGCATAAGCATCTGCAGCATGGACAGCGGCTTGTTCGTGTCTCACCAGAATATGCTTAAAATATTTTTGTTTATAAATTTCATCATAAATATTTAAAGCTGCACCTCCGGGATAGCCAAAAACAACACTAACTTTTTCCTCTTTTAAAGCCTCGCATATCATTTGCGAACCACTGATTTGTTTCATTGTTTTTCCTTAAAAAAATACAGATAAAATTATAACGACTTTTTTGAGTTTTTTACTCAAATTCTCAATTAAAATTTCATAAAATTATAAAATAATTACCTTAATTCACAAATTAACAAAAAATCATTTGAGCTTTTTTAGTTCTTAAATTCTTCCTCTTGAAAATTTGATTCATTTGTAACATCTGCAAAACGCGATTCTTCCTTTAAGAAAAGCACATCTATGGTTTTAACCGGACCATTGCGATTTTTGCCTATGATGATTTCAGCCTTTTCTTGTTTAAGATTAGGGATAAAAGTTCTTTGATAGGATTTATTTTCTGCTTTGGCTTTATTTTCCCGCTCTTTTTCTTCTTGTTCGCGATAAACCTCATCGCGATAGACAAACAAAATCACATCAGCATCCTGTTCTATAGCTCCACTTTCACGCAAATCACTAAGCATAGGACGCTTATTAGAGCGATTTTCTAAAGAACGATTGAGTTGCGAAAGTGCTATGATGGGTATATTTAACTCCCGAGCTAAAAGTTTTAATCCGCGAGAAATTTCACTCACCTGTAAATGCCTATCCAAAGAAGAATCACTCATCATAAGTCCTATATAATCAATCACGCAAAGTTCAATATTTTCTTGCCCGGACTTTAATCTTCTTAAAATCGAACGCACCTCATTAATGCTTGCATAACCGCTATCATAAATAAAAAAATCCTTTTTATTGAATTCATTGCAAGCATCGCCGATTCTTTCCCATTCATCATCATTTAAATCTCCTACAAGAACCTTTTGTAAAGGAATAGAAGTTTTGGCAGCAAGCATTCTTTGTAAAATTTGAGTTGCAGGCATTTCAAGTGAGAATATTACCACACCTTTATTTTGTCTTAAAACCTTTTCAATAAAATTTAAACACAAGGTCGTTTTGCCCATACCCGGTCTTGCCGCTATAATCACAAGCTCACCACCCTTAAAACCTTTTGTCGCAAAATTCAGCTCTTTAAATCCCGTATCAAGCCCTATAAGACCTTTATGATTTGTGTTTTCTGTTTTTAATTTCGCAAAATTTTCTAAAAGCTCATTTAAAACAATTTCTACGCTTTTAATGTCTTTTGAATGGGTTCTGTTGCTTAATTCAAAAAGCTCTTTTGAAATTTCATCAGTGATTTGATTGACAGAACGATCTTGGTTGATTTTACTTGGTAAAAGTTGGGCAAAGGATAAAAGTTGTCTTTTGATGGATTTTTCTTTGAGTTCTTTAGCATAAGCTACCAAATCAACCACAGAAGGAGTCGCCATAATCTCGTTTAAAACTTGCTCATCAAGTTCTTTATGCTTTTTCAAAAAACTCACACTAATAGGCTCTTGTGCGTTAATGCAAGCTATCATAGCTTTAAAAATTTCTTGGTGAGCCTTAAGACTAAAATCATTCACTTCAATATCTGAAGCTATGCTTAAATAAGCATCTTCACTATATAAACAAGCATTTAAAATTGCTCTTTCAAGGTCTAAATCAAAATGTTCTTTTTGCATTTGCATAACTTTCATTTGGCATTATTTTGCTAAAAATCCACAACTTTAGCGTGTTAATTTAATATCATAATCTTATCGAATTAACACTTAAAATTTAAGAAAATATTTATTTTTAATTATTTGAATTTATTTGAATTTATTATTTTTTAGTTTTAATAGCTCAAAAATTTTTTAAAATACAATATTTTTTCTGTATCAAAATTTTAAGAATATTTGATTTTATTTTGCGAAGTAAGAAAAATATAAACTTGATTATGATAAAATAAAAGTTTTATTTCACACACATCTATTCCTTTTAGCTTGATATATAAAAGGATGTGGAGGAAAAAAGCTAAATTATAAGGAGAAAAATTTATGGTTAGTATGAGAGATTTGCTCGAATGCGGTGTGCATTTTGGGCATCAAACAAGAAGATGGAATCCAAAGATGAAAAAATTTATCTTTGGTGAAAGAAAAGGCATTTATGTCATTGATTTGCAAAAAACTTTAAGATATTTTAGATACACCTATAATATCGTTCGAGACGCTGCAACAGAAGGTAAAACCATACTTTTTGTCGGCACTAAAAAACAAGCAAGTGGAGCCATTAAAGAATACGCTGAAAAATGCGGTATGCCTTATGTCAATCATCGTTGGCTTGGCGGTATGATGACAAATTTTGACACTATCAGACAATCCATTAGAAAATTAGAAGTCATAGAAAAAATGGAAGAAGATGGAAGTATGAAGCTTTTAACCAAAAAAGAAGCCTTAATGCTTGAGAGAAAAAAAGAAAAACTTCTTGCTTATCTTGGTGGGATTAGGTATTTAAAAACTCAACCGGATATGATTTTTGTGATTGATACAGTGAAAGAAAAAATTGCTGTGCAAGAGGCAAATCGCCTTAAAATTCCTGTTGTTGCTCCATTAGATACAAACTGCGACCCTGATTTAGTTGATTATCCGATTCCGGGAAATGATGATGCGATTCGTTCTATACAACTTTTCTGTCAAGAAATGGCTGAAGCAATCAACGAAGGAAAAGCTTTAAGAGAGCAAGATGGCACAACCGAGCTTTCAAAAGAAAATCAAGAAGAAATTAGTGATGATGAAAAACAAGAGCTTTTAGAAGAAGCAATGAGTGAAGAAGATTTTGAAGAGGAGCAAAAATAATGGCTGAAATATCTGCTGCAATGGTGAAAGAATTACGCGAAAGCACAGGTGCTGGGATGATGGATTGTAAAAATGCCCTTAAAGAAACAGAGGGAAATTTTGAAAAAGCTGTTCAACTTTTAAGAGAAAAAGGTTTGGGAAAAGCAGCAAAAAAAGCAGATCGTCTAGCGGCTGAAGGTCTTGTAAGTGTTAAAATCAGCGAAGATTATAAGAGTGCAACGGTGAGTGAGATTAATTCTGAAACAGATTTCGTTGCTAAAAATGAGCAATTCATTGCTTTAACACAAGATACCACAGCTCACATTCAAAATAAAAGTTTGCAAAATGTTGAAGAATTGCATTCAAGTGTGATTAATGGGGTTAAATTTGAAGAATATTTAAAGAGTCAAATTGCAACTATAGGAGAAAATTTGGTTGTAAGGAGATTTGCAACCTTAAAAGCTGGAGATAGGGGCGTTGTCAATGGTTATATCCACACAAATGGACGCGTAGGAGTGATTATCGCGGCTGCTTGTGAAAATGATGAGGTTGCTCAAAAAGCTCGAGGCTTTTTAAAACAGCTTTGTATGCATATTGCTGCGATGAAACCACTTTTTCTAAGCTATAAAGAACTTGATATGGATTTTATAGAAAATGAATACAAAGCTTTAGTTGCAGAACTTCAAAAAGAAAATGAAGAAAGACGCAGACTTAAAGATCCAAATAAACCTGAACATAAAATTCCGCAATTTGCGAGTCGCAAACAGCTTAATGATGAAATTTTAAAAAAGGTTGAAGAGGAAATTAAAGCTGAACTTAAGGCTCAAAATAAGCCTGAAAAAATTTGGAATAATATTATACCGGGTAAGCTTAATAGCTTTATTGCTGATAATTCTCAACTCGATAGCAAACTCACTTTAATGGGACAATTTTATGTAATGGATGATAAGAAAACCATTGAGCAAGTGATTGCTGAAAAAGAAAAAGAATATGGCGGAAAGATTGAGATTGTCGAATTCATTCGTTTTGAAGTGGGTGAAGGCTTGGAGAAAAAAAGCGAAGATTTTGCTGCTGAAGTGGCTGCACAAATTGGTTAAAAATGGAACTTTTAAGAGCGGAGCAAATCAGCCATTGTTTTGACTATCCGCTCTTTGAAAATTTAAATCTCAATTTAAATTCTAAAGATTGCATCGCTATACAAGGAAGCAGTGGTTGTGGAAAATCCACACTTTTACATATTTTATCCTCTTTATTGAAACCTAAAAAGGGTGTGGTATTTTATAAAAATCAAAAACTTTATGATTTAAGCGAAAACGAAAGGGTCAAAATACGTCGCTACGATTTTGGCATTATTTTTCAAACCCATTATCTTTTTAAAGGTTTTTCAGCCTTTGAAAATATAGAACTTGCGAGTGTTTTATCGGGCGAAAATTTGGACAAAAAACTCTTAAATCAACTTGGTATCTATAAACTTTTAAATCAAAAAATTGGCAAACTTAGTGGAGGACAGCAACAACGTGTAAGCATTGCTAGAGTGCTTTGTAAAAAACCTAAAATCATTTTTGCTGATGAGGCAACGGGAAATTTGGACTTTGAAAATGCAAAAAATGTCATTGAGCTTTTGATTGATTATGTCAAAAAGAATGATGCGGCTTTGTTTTTCGTGACTCACGATTCTAAACTTGCAAGTTTTTGCGATAGAACTTATAATTTAAATACAAATGGAATTTGTTAATTATCTTGGCGATAAAAATGTAGCGACTTTTATGCTTTTGTTTGCAAGATTGAGCGGATTGATAGTTTTTTTCCCTTTTTTTTCACACAATAACATCCCTTTGATGATTAAAACCACACTCGCATTATTTCTTACAATGTATTTGTATCCCTTAGCAAAATTAGAAATTTTACATCTTGATAGTTTTTTTATCTTGCAACTTTTAAGTGAGGTGCTTTTTGGAATGATAGCAGGGCTTATGTTGCAGCTTGTTTTTGCAATCATTATGATGGCAGGAGAGCAGGTTTCTTTTAATATGGGTTTTACGGTTGCAAGCGTTATGGATCCGAGTTTAGGCATTAATATGCCTATTGTCTCTCAAATTCTTCATCTCATCGCCTTGCTTTTTTTCTTAATGTTTGATGGACATCATCTAATGCTTTTATTTTTATCTAAAAGCTTAGGATATATTAATTTAGGAGTCTTTTATCCCAAAGAAAATTTACTCCAATACCTTAACACAGGAATGTTTAATGTTTTCATTATCGGTTTTACTATGTCTTTTCCTATTTTAGCGATTTCTTTGCTTTCTGATGTGATTTTTGGAATTTTAATGAAAACTATGCCACAATTTAACCTCTTAGTCGTGGGCTATCCTATTAAGATTGCTTTAGGATTTGTTGTTATGATTGCAGTTTTACTTGTAATGATGGAATATTTTAAAGAACTCATACTTAAAGTTTTTTCAAACATGCAAAGTTTATTCTTTATGTAAGCTAAAGATAAAATATCGTAAAATATGCAGACTTATATTTAAAGGATAAATGATGAAAATTTTACTTTTAAATGAAAACCCTATGGTATCAAGACTTATTAACCTTAGTGCACAAAAGATGTCTTATGAAGTTACAGAAGCTACCGCTTATAGCGATGAGCTTGGAACTTACGATATGATTATTGTAGATAATGATACAGAAGTGGATTTAAAAGCTTTAAAAGAAAAATGCAATCAGCTTGTTTTCTTAGCTCCAAGAGACAAAGATTATAATGTTGAAGCTCAAATTTTACACAAACCTTTTTTACCTACAGATTTTTTAAATTTATTTGGCACCAAAGCAACTAATTTTGATAATTCTATCGCGGTTGAAGCAATTGATGAATCTGATTCTTATAAAGATTTAGAGCTTAATTTAGATGATTTAGAACTCAATTTAGATGACTTGCCTGATGATAACAAAACAGAAAATGAACTAAGCTTAGAAAGCCTTTCTTTAGATGAAGAAGAACAGGCTTTAGCTAAAGAAACACAAAAGAATAAAGAGGATAAATTAGAGGATTTAAATTTAGATGAAAGCTTAAATTCAAACGAAGATTTAAATGAGGAAAAAAATGAAATTTTAGATGAAGTTCAAGTGGAAAATCAAAGTGAAATTGAAAGTGAAATTGAAAAAGACAGCGTAGAAAAAGAAATAAAAACATTTGATGAAAGTGAAGAAAATTTAGAGCAAGATTCACAAGAGACAACAGCCGAAGAAGAGATTAAAGAAAGTGAAGAAAATAAAGAAGAACTTAAAGAAAATATTGAGGACAATCAAGAGCTTAAAGAAGATTTAGCAGATACGGCATTAGAAAATCAAGAAGAAATTGCTCAAATAAGTGAAACTAAAGAAGAGGAAAAACAAGATGAAATTTCTGAAGAGGAAGCTTTTTCTGTTGAGGAACAAGAAAAACAAATAGATTTTAATGATTTGCCTCAAGATGCTGAATTCTTAGGGCAAGAAAAAGAAAGTTCTGAAGAGGAGGATTTTCTGCCATTTATCGAAGATGAAATTTCAAAGCCAAAAGATGAAATTAACGATGATTTGACCGCCCAAGAACAAATCAAAGAGGAATTAGCTGAATTAGCTGAACTTGATGATGCAGAAGATGGAAGCAAGGTTTTAGAGGAATTTAAAGATGAGCCTATTTTAAATTTAAATGATGAGAAATTAGGTATTAGCGACCAAGAGCTTGTTATACCAAGCCTTGAGTCAAATGATTTTGATAGTTTAAAAGAAAGTGAGATTCAAAAAGCTTTAGGTGAGGAAGTCAGTCAAGAGGAGACAAATGATATAGGTCAAAATCAAGAAGATTTATTAGATGAAAGTTCTAGTGTGCAAACAAATGAAACTCAAATGCAAAAAGGCGATGAAATTGTTAATGAACTAAGTCATAGCATAGCACAAACCATTGCTTCAAGTATTAAAGACGATACGTTAAAAGCTGCTTTAAAGGGTATGAATATGAATATAAACATTAAAATAAGCTTTGAAGAGGATAAGAATTGAGTTTTATTTTAGTGATTTCAGGACCTAGTGGTGTGGGTAAATCCACGCTTTTATCAAAGCTTTTTACTGAATTTAAAGATGAGCTTTATTTTTCTATCTCTTCTACAACAAGAAAGCCAAGAAATGGCGAAAAAGACGGGGAGCATTATCATTTTATCACTCAAGATGAATTCCAACAAGACATAAAAAATGGATATTTTTTGGAATGGGCTTTGGTGCATCAAAATTATTATGGCACTTCTTTGAAACAAACCCAAGAAGCTCTAAGTCAAGGAAAAATCGTCATTTTTGATATTGATGTGCAAGGTTTTCATCAGATTGTTGAAAAACTTGATGAAAAAATTGTTTCTGTTTTTATCATAACTAAAGATAAAGAAGAATTAAAAAAAAGACTTATTAAGCGAAATGCTGATACAATAGAACATTTAGAACAAAGATTAGAAAATGCAAGACTTGAAATGAAAGAACTTGATAAATATGATTATTTGATTATCAATGAGAATTTAGAGCAGAGTTACGAGGCTTTAAAATCCATTCTTATAACGCAAAAAATAAGAACAGATGGTCAAAATTTAGAGCAAATTCGAACACTATGGAATAAAGGAGAATAAAATGCATATGCCAAGCGGAACTCAATGGTTGATTATTTTGTTAATAGTCGTGTTGCTTTTTGGAGCTAAGAAAATTCCAGAACTTGCTAAGGGTTTGGGTAAAGGGATTAAAACTTTTAAAGACGAGATGAATACTGACGATGAGCTTACAAAAAACACTCAAAAAATAGAAGAAAAACCAAATCATACAAATGCCGAGCAAAATTCAAATTTAGATGAAAATAAAAAAGCTTAGGAATTTGTTTTGAAAGAGCTGATTTTTGAAGAGATAAAAAAGATTTTAAAACGAGATTTTATACTAGAAAATCCTAAAGATAAAAATTTAGCTCATTTTGCTACGCCTTTAGCTTTCACTTTGGCTAAAGAATTAAAAAAAGCCCCGTTGCTCATCGCACAAGAATTGGCTGAAAAATTTCAAAATAATGCTTGTTTTGAGAAAGTTGAAGCGGTTAAGGGATATTTGAATTTTAAAATTTCTAAAGATTTTTTAAATACTCTTGCAAATTCAGCCTTAAAAGAACCACAAAATTTCACAAAAGGTAAAAAACAAAAGCAAAGTTTTTTGCTTGAATATGTCAGTGCAAATCCAACAGGTCCTTTGCATATAGGACATGCAAGGGGAGCAATTTTTGGTGATACTCTTGCAAGACTTGCAAGGCATTTAGGTTTTAAATTTGATACAGAATATTATATCAATGACGCGGGCAATCAAATCCATCTCTTAGGACTTTCAGTTTTTTATAAGGTAAAAATTTTACATTTTAAGCAAAATTTAGAATATCCACAAGATTGCTATCAAGGAGAATATATCGAGGATTTGGCTCAAGAGGCTTTTTTACATTTTGATAAAGATTTTTTTAAAGAAGAAAACATAAATCTTTTAGCGGATTGGGCTAAGGATAAAATGCTTGA
Organism: Campylobacter cuniculorum DSM 23162 = LMG 24588; assembly: GCF_002104335.1. NCBI lineage: Bacteria > Pseudomonadati > Campylobacterota > Epsilonproteobacteria > Campylobacterales > Campylobacteraceae > Campylobacter > Campylobacter cuniculorum. The sequence goes on from NZ_CP020867.1 coordinate 1,537,657, forward strand.
AGTCATTGTTAAAAATTTAGAGCAAGCAAGGATTAAAATCGAAAATTATGTCAGCGAAAAATCTTATTATAATGCTCTGGATTCAACCTTGCAAATTTTAAAAAAACATAAAGGAATTTATGAAAAAGAAGGTAAAATTTGGTTGGCTTCTTCGCAAAAAGGTGATGAAAAGGATAGGGTTATTGTAAGGGAAAATGGAAGCGGGACTTATCTTGCTGCTGATATTGTTTATCATAAAGATAAGATGAGTAGAGCCTATGATAAATGCCTAAATATTTGGGGTGCTGACCATCATGGCTATATCCTTAGAATGAAAGCTGCAATGGAATTTTTAGGTTTTGATTCTCATAAACTTGAAATCATTTTGGCACAAATGGTATCTTTGTTAAAAGACGGACAGCCCTACAAAATGAGTAAAAGAGCTGGAAATTTCATCTTAATGAGTGAAATTTTAGACGAAATTGGTGCAGACGCTTTAAGATTTATTTTTTTAAGTAAAAAATGCGATACACACTTAGAATTTGACATTAATGACCTTAAAAAACAAGACAATTCAAATCCTATCTTCTATATAAACTACGCCTATGCTCGAATCAATCAAGTTTTTGTTAAGGCAAATAAAAATATAAAAGATATAACTCAAGCGAATTTTGATTCTTTAAGCGATGAGGGCATTAATCTTGCCTTTGAAAGCCTTAATCTAGAAAGTGTCTTAAAAGATGCTTTTGAAACAAGAGCTCTACATAAAATTACGGATTATCTTAAAAATCTTGCTACGAATTTTCATAAATTTTATAATGAAAATCGCGTAATCGGTGCAAACAATGAGGAGGATTTACTCAAGCTTTTTGCTTTGGTGGCACTAAGCATTGAAACAAGTTTTAAACTTATGGGGCTTCAGGCAAAGAAAAAAATGGAACATTGAAAGCTTTAAGAAATAAAATTAAAAATTTATTATAAAACATATTAACAAAAATATCTCAAAGGCAATTTAAATCTAAAAAATAAATTTAATAAAACTCGATTAAAGCATGGCAAAATTCTAAGAAACTTGTTTAAAAAAATGATGATGTTAAAATTAAAATGAATTTAATGTTTATTTTTACAAATCAAATCCTTTAGAAATAATCTCAAAGTGATACTCTTATAAATATGCATTCATTTTTTGCATTAAAAAATTTATGAAAGATTTTGATATGAATTTTATATTTTATCAATCAAGGCAGTTTTATTGAAAGCTTGTTTTTAAATTAAAACCTTAAAACATATCTTAATATTCTTAAAAAAGCTATAAAAAATATTTTTGAAATTTGAATGAAGAACGCGTTTAAAAATATTTTTATTTTTTAAATGATTTTATTTAAAAAATCTTAAATATATAACAATAATGCAAAACTTTTTTAAAATTAGATTCATCTGGTTTTTGTAAATTCTTAAATACTTTATAAATTGTTAAATAAAAACCCAAAACCACCAAAAAACTCAATCAAATTTAATCTTTAAAAATACTTTGATATTTTTTTGATGTTTTTAAAGATTAAATAATAAAACATTTAACTCAAACATTAACAGACAATACACTAATAAAATATATGGTGGGACTAACAAGACTTGAACTTGTGACCTCACCCTTATCAGGGGTGCACTCTAACCAGCTGAGCTATAGTCCCTTTGGAATTTAAAAGATGAAAATTTAATTATGGTGGAGAATAGCGGGATCGAACCGCTGACCTCCTGCGTGCAAAGCAGGTGCTCTCCCAGCTGAGCTAATTCCCCTTTTGGGTATATTATAAAAACTCTAATTCTAAGATAAAAAACTAAAAAATAAGCTTAAATGACTTGGAAAGATTTGAAATTTTAATTGATTTAATTTAGCTGTGCAAGTTTATTTATAAAAACATAGATATAATTTTTATATTTTAAGCTTATATTTAAATTTTTATATGAGATATAAAGCCACTAAAATAACAAATTTTAAATCAAGCAAGAATCATAAACTGAATGAAAATGTTTTAAATAAAAATTTTAAATTATTTTTTATACATAAAAAAACAAATTGAATTTAAAAAAAGAATACGAGATTAAGTTTTTGTCTTTAATATTTTTTTAAAAAAGACATTTTATATATGATTATAGACAATCTTCTTAAGAAGCTATGCTTAAAATAGGATTTGATTCTGGCATACTATTTCTTTTATAAACATCAGCGATAGAAGATTTATATTCTTCATTTGTGTTATTATTTTCATCAGTTTCAGAAGTTTTAGTTTCTTTGTCATTGTTTACATCAGCTTCTTCTGCTTTCATCTTAACCGCTTCTGCTCTCGCTTCAATCTCCATTTTGGTAGCATTTGCGGCAACTTTATAATCTTGAGGACTTGGATCAGAAGGTGCCATAGCAGCAGCTATAATTTGTCTTGCAATTGCTATGGTTTCTTCAGGTGTGTTTCCTTTTTGCACTCTTATAGGCACTTCTCCGGCGATTGCATACATTTGATTGTCAGGTCCCCTAGTATAGCTAAAACTCGCAGGTCCGGTAAGTCCTCCACCTGCAGCTTGATGGGCGGCTTCATGTGCTTTGACATTTCTATCTGTATCTTGAAGTTCTCTTAAAACTTGAAGTTCTTTTGAATCAAGTGCAACACCATTAACCATTTGAGTTTGTTCGTTATTTTGATTTGAATCTTGTTTTTGCTCATCTTGCTGATTCTCTAAATTTTGCTTATCATCATTTGAGGAAATTGTATGATAATAATTGTTCAGCCCATAAGCAAAACCATTAACTTGCATTCAATCCTCCTTAAAATTCTATAACAGAGTAAAATTTATATTCTAATTTTACTAAAAATTAACATAAAAATTTATAAAATTTTTTTAATTTTTATTTTTGAGAGGAAGTTAAAATGTTTTATGAAAACGACTATATATACATAGAAAGAGAAGTTTCTCAAGTGCCTTGGCTTAAAATTTTTACTAAAGAAGCCTATAAAGAATTAAGCGATTGCCCTTGTGCCTTGCAAAAAGAATTATTCGAAAAAATTTTACTTTGTGAAAAAGCGTTGATTGAGTTTTATAAACCTGATAAAATCAATATCGCTTCATTTGCTAATTATGTTCCAAGAGTGCATTTTCACATTATGGCTCGTTTTAAACACGATGCTTTTTTTCCAGAATGCATGTGGGGCAAACAGCAAAGGGAAGTTAAAAATTTGAATTTGCCTGAATTTGAGGATTTTATAAGTTTCCTTAAAATAAAGCTTGATTAAACAATGATTAATTTTTCATAGATAGAATTTTTTCGAAATTTTAAATATCAAAAGGAGATTTTTAAATGAAAAAAATTTTTTTAAGTTCGTTTTTAGCCGCTTCTTTACTAAGTAGTGGGCTTTTTGCTAAGGAGTATGTTTTAGATAAAACTCATACTGATGTAGGATTTAAGATTAAACACTTGCAAATTAGCAATGTAAAAGGAAATTTTAAAGACTATGATGCTGTGATAGATTATGATCCGCAAAGTGCAGAATTTAAAAAACTTGAAGCAAATATAAAGGTTTCTTCTATCAACACAGAAAACAAAAACAGAGACGATCATCTTCAAAAAAATGATTTTTTCAAAGCTCAACAATTTCCTCAAATAACTTTTGCGATGAAAAATTATCAAAAAATTAGCAATGAAAAAGGCAAAATGAATGGAACTTTAACCATTGCAGGCGTTTCAAAAGATATTGTTTTAGATACTGAAATTGGCGGCACAGCTAAAACAAAAGATGGTAAAGAAAAAGTAGGATTTTCTTTAAGCGGACAAATTAAAAGATCAGATTTTAACTTTGCACCAGAAAGTTCAACCGTAACTTTAGGTGATGAAGTGAATTTGGATATTGAAGTAGAAGCTAACGAAAAATAAATGAAATTTTAAGCCTAAGATAAACGCTTTCTTAGGCTTTGTATAGTTTGTTCTAGATTGATTTCATTTTCTTGCCAAACGATTTTAAATTCAAGTTTAAAATTCTCATTTTCAAGTTTAAATTCTGTGTTCTTTAACAAAGATTCTAAATAAGCAAGATGTTTTAAAGCTGTTTCTTTATCCTTAAAAATCAAAACAAAATCATAATCTACGATAAAAATTTTTGCCTTAAAACGATGTAAAATCTTAGCAATTTTTTTTAAAATAAGCTTAATATAGCTTTCCTTAGCTTGTTGCAATTCATTAAAATGAAGCAAAGCGATAATGTAAAATTCTTTGCCCCTAACAAAACGATTGAGATTTTTAATATTTGGCAAAAGGGTTAAAGAATCAAAAAAAGCATTTTTATAAATATCATGCAAAAGATAAAAAATGAAAATCAAAGAAGCAAATTCAAAAAACATAAAAGCATTTTCAAAAAGAAATTCAAAATACATTCCAAAAAAAGCAAAAAACAAATAAAATTCTCTTGTTTTCAAGCATTTTAAAGCCAAAATGAAAGCCATAAAAATAAAAAAAATCAAACCAAGTTCATTCATAGGCTGAAAAAAATTTAGATTAAGAAAATGAAAATTTAAAACAGAGCTGTTAAAATTTGTATTTTGAGATAAAAACATAGCAAGAATTCCCATAAAAAATAGGGCTAAAACAGCACTGATATTTTTTTTATCAAAAATGAGTTTCGTCTCTTTTTTAAGACTTAAAAAACAAAAAATTAAGGGTAAAAATAAAGAATTAAACAAATGTGCTTGAAAAATGCTTGCATAGAAATAAACAAATCTCGCTTCAATCAAGCAAAGACTCAGGAAAAAAATTCTGGTATTTTTAAAATAAAAAGCCAAAAACAAAGCAAAAATTTCACAAATTACACTCAAAACAACCAAAAAATCAATCAAAATCAACCTCTTTTAAAAAAATAAAAACTAATTTTACTTTAAAAATGCTTTAAATAGCTTTTTATGAACTCTTTTAAATTTAAAATCCTATGCAAAGAAAATAAGGCTTAAAAATCATCAAAAACGTTTCAAGCAAAAAACAAGTTATTAAATTTTAATTTCTAAATAAACCAAAAATATATAAAAATAATTTTGATTTTATGAAATTAAAATAAAGCAATGTTTAAAAGTTAAGCTTACAAAATCCACCTTAAAAATACACATTGAGTCTTTTTAAATACAAAAATGTTTGATAATGAAAATTTGTCAAAATATAAAAATTTATTCAATGAAAAATAAATTCTAATAATTCTTATTTTTTGCTACAATACCACAAAAAAAGGAAAAATATGGTTGAAATTAAAAATCTCACTATGCGTTTTGCAAATCAACTTTTATTTGAAAATGTAAATTTAAAGCTCAATCGTGCAGAAAGATATGGTCTTATCGGTGCAAATGGTGCAGGAAAATCAACTTTTTTAAAGATTCTTTCAGGAGAACTTGAACCTAGTAGTGGAGAGGTGATTTTTGATGAGGGGCTTAGAATTGCTGTTTTGAATCAAAATCATTTTGCTTTTGAAAATTACACCATAAAAGATGCGGTAATATGTGCAAATAAAAGACTATTCGAAGCTTTAAAAGAAAAAGAAAAGCTTTATCAAAGTGAGGAATTTAATGATGAAGTGAATCAACGTTTGAGTGAGCTTGAGCTGATTACAGCTGAAGAGGATCCAAATTATGATTGTGAGCTTCGTTGTGAAAAAATTCTTAGTGCCTTAAAAATCAAAAACATCAACGCTTTGATGAGCACCTTACAAAATGCAGATAAATTTAAGGTTTTATTGGCTCAAGTATTGTTTTTGAGTGCTGATATTTTATTTTTAGATGAACCGACAAATAATCTTGATTTAGAAACGATTTCTTGGCTTGAAAACGAACTTTTAAGACATAAAGGAACTCTTGTTGTCATAAGCCACGACAGACATTTTTTAAACCGAATTTGTTCAATAATTTTAGATGTTGATTTTAAACAAATTCGTGATTTTGCAGGAAATTACGATGATTGGTATATGGCTTCAACACTTTTGGCAAAACAAGCTGAACTCAAACGCGATAAGACTTTAAAAGAAAGAGAGGAATTAGAAAATTTTATCCGTCGCTTCAGTGCTAATGCGTCTAAAGCAAAACAAGCTACAAGCAGAGCAAAAGCCTTAGAAAAGCTTGAATTTTCAGAGATTAAAATTTCAAGTCGCAGAGACCCTAGCATTGTTTTTAGAACAAAAAGAGATATAGGAAATGAAATTTTAGAGCTAAAAGGTATTTCTAAGGCTTATGAGCATAATTTGTTTTCAAATTTAGAACTTAAAATTGAAAAAAATGATAAAATTGCTTTGATTGGAGCAAATGGAGTGGGCAAAAGCACTTTAGCTCAAATCATTGCCGCACAATTAAAACCAGATAGCGGCAGTGTGCATTTAGGTGCAACGATAGAACTTGGATATTTTCCGCAAGATATTAGTAATAAAATTTGTGAAAATTTGAAACTTTATGAATGGCTTATGAGTGAAAATTTTAAAGATTTAGATGAAATTCGCAAATGTTTAGGTAGAATGCTTTTTAGTGGTTTAGATCAAGAGAAAATGGTGGCAAATTTAAGCGGAGGGGAAAAACACAGATTAATGCTTTCAAAACTTATGCTTGAGCGTCCCAATTTTTTGCTTTTAGACGAGCCTGATAACCACCTTGATCTTGAAAGCATTATCGCTTTGGGTGAGGCTTTGTATTGTTTTAAAGGTGTGGTGCTTTGCATCAGTCATGATAGAGAGCTTATTAGCTCTTTTGCAAATCGTATTTGGCATTTAAAAGAAGGTAAAATTTTGGATTTTCGTGGAAATTATGAAGAATTTTTAGGAGAGAACAATGGCTAAATTTAGAATTCAATATAGTGCTGGTTTTGGACATTTTACTCAAAACCATAAAGGTTTTGGACCTACAATTTACATTGAAGAGGTTGTGGAGTTTGATAATGGCAAAGATTATTTTGACTATTTAGATTTTTACAATGCCCATTCAAAGCCCGATGATACATATTTTCATATCAGTTTCTTAGAGGAGCGTCCCTTGAGTGAAAAAGAGATTAAAATTCGAACTGAATACCGAAAAATTCGTGATAAAAACTGCAAAAAAGCAAAAGAGGAATTTATCAAAAACAACGAGCTTGACATTGAACATTTACCAAAACATGAAGATTAAAGGAATACTTTTTGCTTGTAAATTTTTGCATAGATTTTGAAAGGAGAGATTATGCAAGTGATTTACAAGAGCTCTTATGAGTATGATGTAGAAAGCGGGACTTATAAAAGAGTTGATAAAGAAGTTGAACAATCTTCTTTTGATAACGATTTTACTAACGCTCTTGATGCAATTGAAGAAAGCGGGATTTTGCAAAGTGAAGAGTTGCAAAATGGAAATTTTCAAAACAAAACCTCGCAAGATAATGCTAGGGGTCAAGAAAATATCCAAAGTGTCTATGCAAATATGTCAAACATTTATGCTCACCGCTTTAAGCAAGAGGAAATTTCTTCAAATTTGCAACAAAATAAAAATGAAAGCATTTTAAGCAATCTTTTAAATGCAATTTAATAAAATTATGGCAAAATTCTAATAAAATTTTAAGAATTATACTTTTAAGGATAAATTATGAGTTTTGCACAATTTGTTACTTTTGACTTTGTAGAAGGGAATTACACTTTGAAATTTACACAGCGAAGTCAAAACAAATTAATTGATACGAGTTTTTCTTGCAGTAATGAAATCAATTCTATTATTTTTCCTAATTTTACAGCTATGGATTTTAATATTTTTTTTACGATTTGTTATTTTGTTTCTAAACATATTAAAGAAAATGGCGGTATAAAAACAATAAAGAGAAATAAAATTGATGTTGATATAAAAGATGAATATACACATGATTTTATAGAAGTGAGTTATAGTGATTTAAAAATCTTTTTACCTCAAATCAAAAATAAAAAAAGATTTTATAAACAAATTTATGAATTTTCAAATTATAAATTATCAAATCTTGTTTTAAATCATATAAAATATAAAGACATAAAAGAATTTAATGATGAAGGTAAAGGAGAAATAAAAATTTTTCAATTTTTTGATGTTATAATTGTTGATAATTTTAAGGAAATTTTAAAATTAAAAATTAATCCTTATGCATATTTTATATTGTCTAAATTTAATAATTTCATGTCCTTTGATATGAATGAGTTTTGCAGTTTTGAAAACAAATACACTAAGACTCTTTTTAGACTTTTAAAACAATATGAAAATGGAGTTAGTGAAACAGGTGCGGATAATCTTAATAAAAAATCAATTTATATGAATAAAGATGAATTTCAAAAATTTATAGATAATTCAAACAATTATAATTATAATGTATATGATTTAGAGAAAAAAACAATAAAGCCCTCTATTAAAGAGCTTAATTTAGGAAGCTATTCTTTCAAAAATGTAGATTATGAAAGAATCTATGCCGATAATAAAAACACTAAAATGAGAAAAGTTAAAGGTTTTAGATTTATCTTTGAAAAAAGAAATGATTAATCTTAAAATATTACAATTGAAAATTAAATTTTAAGGAGTAAAAAAATGAAAAAAATTGTTTTTTCTTTATTAGCAGTTTTAAGTTTATCTCATCTTTGTGAAGCTAAAGAAGTTCAAAGTGTGGATAAAGAAATAAAAACCGAAGAATATTATCGAACCCATCAAGATGAAGCAGAAGCTAAAAAGCAATGGTGCTCTCAAAAATCTAAAGAATTAAATGAAAAAGGACTTGTTGAGATGAGTGATATAGATTTTAAAAATTGTTTTAATAGTGGATATTTTTTCTAAGTTTTTAAAGTATTAAATCTTTTTTAAAACTTTATAGCATTTTGAAAATTTTTTTTAAAAAAATTCAAAGTGCGACTTTTTGCGGATTTACTTTTTAAAGTCAATCCCTATTCTTACTTTGTATTTGGTAAATAAAAAAATTCTTTTCAAATATTTTTAAGAAAAACTTCTTATTGCTCTATGCCTATTCTTACATTTTTCACAGCAAAAAATAAAAAACCTTTCCGCAAAAAGTCGCACTTTTTTAAAATTTTGATTTTAAATAAAATATTAAGTTTTATTAAAAAAATCAAAGGATAAAAAATGCCAAATAACAAAGACCTCGATTCCTATGAAGAAGATACTCTTTATGATGATTATGAACTTTACAATTCCTATTCTAAAAACAACACAAACACCCAAGAAAAAGAGGAAGAGGAAAAATTCGCACAATATACAAAGTTTTTCAATGAAGAGGAAAAACTCAATGAAAAAATTCAAAAAAAAGAACAGGAGATAGAGGATAAAAAAGAATTCATAGAAGAATTAAGCTCACCCTTAGAAAAAAGAGAATTTGTCAATGAAAGCATTGAAAATATCAGAAAAGATGAAAAAATCAATGAGGCTTTAGATTATAAAGAAGTTTTAGAAATGAATGAACATCAAAGCAAACAAACAGAGAAAGAACTCAATCAAACCCAAGAAAACATCAAAAATGCCCAAGAAAAACTCAAAGAGCTTGAAGAGAAAAAAGCCTATGAAGAAAAGGCTGAAGAACTTAAAGATTCAAAACATGATGAGAATTATTATAAAAAATACCTAGAGGAGCAAGAAAAAGAGCTTGAAAGATTACAGAAAGAATTAGAAAAATTAAAAGAGGAAAGGGAGAGATTACAGGATAATTTTAATAAGAGCCTTGAAAATTTACTCAATTCTACAGATTTATGTTCTTTAACCCAAACTTTAAAAGAAATGGATAAAGCACTAGCACTCTTAACAAAACAAACAAAGCAAGTGTATGAGCTTAAAGCAGAGGAGAGACAAAAGAAATTAGAAAAGGCTTTGACTCATACCCCCGAAGTTAAAGAAGTCGTTAAAGAATTCATACACGAAATGTATGAAACAGAAAAAACACTCAAAGAGGGACGCAGTCAAATGGATAAAGAAAAAGATGCCTTCATTGAACTTGATAAAATGATAAAAAAAGACAATCTTAATCTTAAGGACATTGAAAGATTAGAGCATTTCTATAAAAACATTGATGAAAAATCCCCTCATTTTAAAGAGAACTATCCTAAAAGCTATGAAAAAGGCTTAAAGACTATAAAAACAGCCAAAGAAAAGCTTAAAACTCAATTCAAAGAACAAAATCAAGGCAGGAGTTTATAAAATGAAAAAGAAAGTCTTTTCACTCATTACAAGTTTTGCTTTAAGTTTTAATGTTATGTATGGAGCAGGAATTCCTGTTGTGGATTTAGGAAGCATAGCCGAAGCGGTTAAACAATACAATCAAATGATGAAAGAATACGAACAAATGCTTAAAGACACATCAAATTTTGAACAGCAAATGTCAGAATTTGGAGTGGGTATGAATAATGTGAGTGATATTTTAGGAGATTTAAACTCAATGGTGAATTCTATGCAAAGCATATACAACGATATAACAAATATCCCTCAAGACTTCTTAGGAAATGTTGAACAAGTAACAAGGGCTTGTTCTTTTTTACAGACTCAAAGTCCCTATTTTAAACAAAAACTCAATTCCTATTCTAATGCCATTAATAACGATTTCAATCGTTGCACTTCAGGCATAAAAAACAATGCAGACATCACAAAAAGCATTGATGAATTGATGAAAAAGATTGAAAAAAGCACAGATTATGAAGAGAGACAAAGATATTATGTTGAAATTGAAAACATAAGACAAGCTCAAGCTTTTTTACAAGCTAAAGCAAATGAAGAACAGACAAATAAAATCATAGCCTTTTATGAAACCTATCATAAAAAAGACAAGAACAATCCCTATACCAAAGAAAAAATGTCAGAGGACTTAAAAAGTTTAAGCAAAGCCCTTGCTAAACCAAACAATCAAAAACAAGCTCAAGCTCTCACAAACACCATACTCATAAAGATACTTGAAATTCTCCAAAGACAATATGAATTGAATATGGAATATTCAAACGCCTTAGTCAATTTCTCTCAAAACACAGGAGCAAATCAATCTTATTCATTGAGTGAGGAGAGTTATAAAGCTGAATACGAACAACAGCCTTTTAACCAAGATTTACTTTTCTTTAAAGACGCTAAAGCCTATGAAAAAGATAAAAATGGCTTACCTGTTTTTACCATAGGTGGAAATAATTAAAATAAAAGGATAAAAAATGAAAAAACACTTTCTTACAAGTTTAATGCTTTTAGGCACTTTACAAGCAGGAAATACAGATTTACTTACAGGAGATACAGCCTTAGCGTGTGAAGCCATACTTTGCTTAAGCTCTCCTGCAATGCCAAGTGAGTGTATGCCTTCTTTACAAAGATATTTTGGTATATCTTATAGCAAACCGTGGAAGACCATTCAAGCGCGTATGAATTTTTTAAATCTCTGCCCTGTTGTCGCACAAACGCCTGAGATGAAAGCTCAAGCAGAAAGTCTCTCACAAATCACAGGCACTTGCACAGAGCAAGAACTCAATGCTCAACTTGAAAAAAGCAAACAACCTCTTGAAATCTATAAAAAATGCAAAGTGGGTGATAATGGAATAGAGTGTATGGATATACCGATTTTTGGTTACAGAATCAATCCAAAAATGACAAAAAATTGTGAAATCTTAAGTCGTATGACTTACAATGATTATCAAAACCGCTTCAAATACACTTGCAATAAACAATTCTATAAAGAATATGAATGGAATGCAGGAAAGAAAATCATTGCCGAAATCTCTCAAAGCGAATACAATGCCCTTAAGGAAAACGAACGCTTCTCTCGCACTCTTAAAGAAAGAACAGGATTTTCCTATAAAGAAATCACACATTATTATAGAGCAGAGCCTATTGAAAAACATTGCTGGGTGGATACAGGTGGCTCTAAATAAAAATGAGGATTTTATCAAACTTCCCTTTGATGAAATCCTAAGAATGAATGCGTATTTTGAAAAAAGGGATAAAACAAGTCAAAGATATAGAGTTTTCACTAATGAACAAAACGACCTTGTCATCATCAGTCGTAATGAAAAGGGTCATTATCTTTATTTTAATCCTAATGATGAAAGGGATAGAGGCAATATCTTTAATTTTGCAAAGAATAGGGGCATAAGGGTTGAGGAATTACTCAAAGGCTTTGAAAACAATTTAGAAATCAAACCCTTAGAAACAACAAACACTTCAAGGACAAAAAGCCTAGAGGAATACAAAGAAATGAAGGCTTTAGCCTTTAACAATCATTTCTTTCAAAAAAGACTCATAGACGCTCATCTCATACAAGAATTTGCAGGTTTAAGACAGGATAAATATCATAACATCAACATCCCAAGCTTTGTTTTAAGTGAGGATAAGAATTTTCTCACTCAAGCAGGATTTGTATCTTATCTCTTAAATCCTTTGAGTGATAAAGAACAGCCTCAAATTAAGATTAAAACTTTATGCAAAGGAAACAAGGGCTTAGAAATCATCAAAAACGCTTCAAGCAAAAAACAAGACATTAAAACAATCCTCATCACTGAAAGTATGATTGACACATTCTCACTCTTAGAGCTTAAAGATTTTAATCCTAAAGAATGTTTGCTTTGTTCAACAAATGGACAAATCACAAGGACTCAAAAAGAAGTCTTTGCTCATTTGAATGAGACTTTCAATCAAGCAAAAGTCTATTTAGGCTTTGATAGGGACAAAAAAGGACAAGAATATTCAGAACTCACAAAAGAAAACTTTCCTAACGCTCATATTCTTCCCCCTCAACTCAAAGATTTCAATGATGATTTAATGTGTGCAAAATATCTTAATTTAGATAATGAATGGAACATAAAAGATTGTGAAAAACTCCTCTTAGGCTTTGAAAAACATTGTCAAGTTTTCATCAAAAACTTTCACACATTCAGCCAAGAACAAAGGGCTAAGAGCTTAAAACAAATCAGCACGGAAGAGCTTCCAAAATATGAACGCATAAAAACAAAGATAAAAGCTTACATCGATACAAAGAGCCTTGAGAATTCTTACAAAGAACTCTCTTTTCTGTTAGAAAGAGAACTCAAAAGAGGGTGATAAAAGAAAAGGATAGTGAATTAAATTTAACAAAAAGCCTTAAAAAATAGGCTTTGTTTAAGCATAATTTTGTTATAATTTCATAAGTTTAAGCGGTTAATTTCTCTTGGTGGGAAAGGAGCTGATAATGGGAGATAAAATTTTAAAAATTATAATTTTATTGCTCTTATTAGCGAGAGAGCTTAATAAGCTACTCTCACAACTTTTCTAACTAGCATTATAGAATAGCCTTACTTAGCCTATGCTTAAACTAAAAATTTACGCCAAGAGAGTAAGGCTCTTGGCTTTAAAAAAGGGTTTTAAATGAAGAAAAAGAACAAAAACAAGCTTTATTATAAATTCAAATTTCGCAGAGTTACTCATAATATTATCTACAAAATTATGTGCAAAAACAATATTATGCCAACAAGCAAAATAAAAGAATACTTTCAACAATTACGCGAGAAAAAAGCTAAGCAATTGTATGAACAATCAGAAAAATACCGCCCCCTCTTTGAATCTTAACAAAACCCTAAAAATCAATAAACCTTCATAATCAAACAAAAACAGCCCTTAAATCAAAAATCTTTCTTAAAACATAAAAAGGTATTACCTAAACTAATAAAATCGATTTTAGACGCATTTCTGTAACGCTATGAGCCATTCAAAAAATAAAACCAAAACACAATTAAAAAATTTTTCATCGCGGGTGAAATATTAAGCAAATCTTAAGAATTAACAAAATTGATTCCAAAACTTTAAAAGACCCAGCCTACTGCTGTGTCTTCGTTCTTGCTTGTTTCGTAGTTGAGAGATACTAACAATAACAAAATCAAAAAGAATGCAAACAAAACAAAAAAAACAAATCAATCAAAAAAACAAAAAAGCTTAAAAGCTTATAAGCTTAATTAAAAAACAAATGGACTAAGAATTTTTTTTTTTTTTTGAAATCGCAATTAAAGTAAAAAAATAAAATTAAACTTAAAATAAAATTCAAAGTTAAAAATATAAATAATATAAATTCTTTCTTTCCCTTTTTTTATTATTTGTTATATAGGAATAAGATCCTGTCTTTTTGCGACCTTAAACGAAAATCTATTCTGTCTTTTTGCGGAAAATTTAGACTTATAATAAATGCTTTAAAACACTATATTAAGGTTGTTTAATAGGATTTTTTTAAAACTTAAAATAAAATTAAAATTTTGTTTTAAGTTTTTATTAACCATATTTAACCCTGTCTTTTTGCGGAACTTAAAAAAATATAAAAGTTTTCTTAAGGCTTAAAAACATCTATTACATAGTAATTTCACTTATTTAAGGTTAAATGAAACTTAAAAAATCAAAATCGCTTCATTTTGATAATATAGCTTTCAAAATACCATAAAATCGAAACTTTAAGTTTTCATTTTAAAACCTTAAAAAGAGATTAAAAGCCCTTAAAGCTTAAAGTAAAAACAATAAAATTTAAAAAAATTTTCAGTAAAATAAAATCATCAAAGAGCCATTTTATAGTATCTCAAAAGCTATAAAACAATAAACTTAAATCAAAATAAAAAAGTTTTCTTAAATAAAAATAAATTAAAACTTGCTTAAAAAATTCAAATTTAAGGGAGCAAATAAACTTTCTAAAAAGTTTATTGATAATAATTTATCAAAAATATTTAAGAAAAAATAAAGTTTAAAAGGAGACATTTTAAAAAATAATTAAGGAAAAAATAGAAATTTAGAAGGGGGAATTTTAAAAATAATGATATTCTTAAAAATGTTTATATCATATCTTTTATATTAGCATTTAAATAATTGATTAAAAAATTTTTGATATTTTCTGGCAAATTTGAGTCTTCAACATAGAATTTATTTTTTTGACTCAAAGTGTATAAAAGCTCTCGTATTTGTTTTTTATGCTCTTCATTCAGTCGCATTTCAAGGGCATACTCACATTCTACAAAAAGATTATGCAATCCTATAACACCACTCAAGCTAAATATCCTTTAGCTTCTTTTTTAAGCTCTTCTTTAAAAAAAGCTTTAAGCTCTTCAAAAGGTATTTCATTTGTATTATATTTATCAAAATATTTTTTCCATAAAGGCTCTTCATGGGTTTTTAAAACAAGTTCCCAAGCACTAAAAGAATTGTAGCGATTAAAAAGAAAGGGTAGCGTGTCTAAATGTTCTTTTGTGTAGAGTTTGGCATTATAATTTTCTAATTCTTTAAAATCAATGGCAAGGTTTGTATATTTTGCAAATCTATCATAAACATTTTTAACCACAGGTCCATATCTCCAAGCCTCGATTCTTTCCTCGAATAAAGGTTCATCATAGAGGGCTGAAAAATGTCCTTGTGCATAATAGAGTAGTTTTTGCATTTTAAGATTTGAAATGACTTCTCCTGCTTCAAGTTCTCTGGCTCTAAACAAAAAATATAAGGCTATATCATAGGCTTTGAGTGTTTGCATTTTTTCTCCTTTATACCCGCTATAAAGGGCATTTTATTTTAAAATATTTAAAGAATGGCTTAAAGATAAATCACATCTTGTTTCATTTTTTATTCTTTTTCCTCCTTTTCCTTATTTACAAATTTGCGAATTTTACAATATAAAATAACCATAATAATAGAAATACTAAAAATAGCAATAAAAAAAATAGAGCCAAAGCATTTCTTATGAGTAAAAGTTTTTCATTTTTATCTAATATTTCTGCAATCATATGAGTATATTGCATATCTTTTATCTCAAGCCATACAAGAGCTTCAAGTATTGTTAAAACACCAAAAAATGTCGTATTTCTATTATAAAAATATACAATGAGCGTTGCTATCATACATATAATAAGATAAGGTCTGGTTGCACATTCCATTGCACTTTCTATTATATTATGTAAATAGGGGCTTAAATCATTCATTTCATTCATTTTTATTTCCTTTTTTTATCTTTGCAATTGTTTTTAAAATCATTCTCCGCCCTAAACACAGAATGAAAGCCAAAGCTATAAGCAAGGCTATGCAAACAAGAGGTGCTAAAAAAAAGAAAATAAGATGAAAAAATCTTTTAAAACTTTCATCCATATAATGATTTATATTTAAATCTATATCATCAAAAGCCATACCAAATAAAAGAAAAATTAAACCCATAAGAACAAATGAGTAAAGAGTAAATTGAGAGAAAACTAATAAAAACTCAATTCTTCTAAAACAATACATTACGAAGCAAATCCCTGCTAAAAAAAGCATTCCCAAACTAGCATATAACAAAAAATTATATGTTAAAGCTAATAAAAAATCATCATTTGAAAAAACCATTATAATTTGTTCCATTCTTTATCCTTTTTTTTATATTTTCTTTTGTAAAATAAAATTTACAATTTCTAAAAATCCTATTTCTTTACAAGGATTTTTTAACCTATATATAACATTTTCACATTGACTATTTTCATAAATGTGTGGTTGATTGATAAAAGCTATCAAAACTATACCACACACAAAGATAAAAAGTATTGAATCGCTTTTCATCAAAACATCTTATTGAAAATTTTATGCAATAAAACGCGTCCATAATCATATAATACAATGCAACCATAACGAATATAATACAAAACAGCTAGGGCAAACATAAAAATAATGATAGTCAAAAAGGGGCTCCATACAAGTAAAAATGTTTTATTAAGTTCATCTAAACTTTCCCAATATTCATAAAAATCAGAAGGTAAAAGATAAAAAGAAAATAAAAACGCATTAATCATATAACCCAAAATAACCAATATGACCACTACTATAAACAACATTTCTCATCCTTTCTTTTATTGACTTAAATCTTTTAACATTTGATGATATTCATCAATACTTAAATACTCTTTATTTAAATCCTGCAAAAGTTCCTTAATCACTTCAGGCTCAAGCTCATCAAAACAAATTTTAATCACATTTTTAACCAACTTAGGATTTAAACAATCCTTATCCCTAAACTCATAATGACAATTTCTCCTTATTTTTGATTTGCGGTAAGTCAAATCATTTCCTAAACAAATCAGTTCTACAAATTTCTCATTCATCTTTAATCCTTTCTTAATTCTATGCTAAACTCACATTGTAAAAACACACCAAAGACCTTATTATTTGCTTTTTTAAGAATGGTTTTTTCTTTAAATTCTTTCAAACAAAAAACAAAATCACCCGCTTACAACTTAACATCCAAATCCTTATGCAAAAGTTCTTTAATCACTTTGTTTTCAGTGATTGTAGCCCCTATCTTTAATTTTGTTTTATGTTTAAATATCTGCCTCGCTAAAAAATCATTTTTAAACAAATCTTTAAAACAAAGATTGATTAAAGAGCTTAAATGGGCTAAACCTTCAAGACTATCAATTGCACCTTTACAAAGCAAAAAATGATTTAAATCGCAATAAGATTTTAAAATCTTATTTTCTTGTTCTGTTCTCATCTTAGCCTTCCCTATAAATAAAATTCTCCCTCTTCCTATCATAAAAAAATAAAGGCGGGATTTGTTCATTAATGAGCTTTTCATTCAAATAAGCCTTAAACTTTTTTGTCTTTATAACCTGCCTTAAAACAAAATCCCTGTCGCAAAACTCTAAAAAGCTTTGTGCCTCTTTCATCAAAGCTTGATAATAACTCTCTTTTTTTCTCATTTTTATATCCTTTAAAAAACATTTAAACAATCATTTAAAATAATATAAAATAAAGTTAAAAACAATTTAAAAACATTTAAAAAATATTTTTAAAACATTATAAAACAATTTTACATATATTTTAAACAATTTAAAAAAATCTTTTTAAACAATCAAATATTATTGTTTAAATACTCCCTATACTGCCTTGCCCTCTCTGCAATCTCTTCTTGTGAAATTTCAACTGAAAAGCCTTCAAGCTCTAAAAAAGCCCTGTTATCATAAAAACAAACATCAATGTGTAAAAAGTTTAAAAACCATTGCTTACAATCGAGTAAGTCCTGCAAAGTCGCCTCCATTTTCTCTCCTTTAAGCACTCAATTCTAAATCAAGAATCTCTTTAATGTTTTTCTCTCCATAGCAAATTCTTATCTCATCATCAATCAAAAGCGTATAAACCTCTCCATTGAGATAATTTTCTAAATATCCTATGAAATGAGTCTTAAAGATTGTTTCAAGCATATGCTCATATTCTTTTATCTGTTTTTCTCTGTGCTCCCTATCAAAAGAAAGTTTGAGATTAAAGAATTTTTCAATATAACTTCTCTCCACATACAAAAAACCAAAATTAGGACAAGTCAAAGTATTAGCCCTAAGCCTAATCTTTTCTTTTAAACTCATATCAACGCCCATTGTGTAGATATTGTTTTCAAAAAAGAAATTGCAAAGTTCTTTAAAATCCTTAAAATCTTTCACCGCATTCTTAACGCCTCTTAAATCCTTTATAAAAGCATATTCTTTTAAAAAAAGCTTACTCAAACTCAAAAACTTAATCCCATGTTCTTTGTTCTCAAAATCAAAGGGCGGGATTTGTTTTTTAATTTGCAAAAACAATCTAAGATTTTTGCCCCTATAAAAAACGCCCTGATTGTGATTCTCATTCAAGGCGTTTTCAACTAAAATATTTTTTATGTTTTCCATTTCTTAAACTCCTTTATGTTTAAAAGATAAAATCTTTATTTTAAAGCCTATGCTTTGATAAAAATTTAAAATCTTAACCAAATCATTAGCACTAAAAAGTTCGCAATCAATGCGTTTTTTAAGCCCATTCTTTTGATTTTCTATTTCATAATAAAGTCTATAACTCATCTTATCACCCTAATCTTTCATATTCTTTTTTCATAGCTTCTAAACGCGGACTAAAATATTTTTGCCTATAAAGCTCCTCAAAATCACACTGCAAAATCTTTTCTTTTAAAAAATCAATCAACTCGCACACTTTCATCTTTAAAAGCTCTTTTAAATCTAAGGTTAAAAACACCCTCATACTCTTTTCATAATTGACCCTCTCTCTTTCTATGAGTCTTGCTCTTTTGTATCCGCTAGAATCATATTCAATATATTCAGCATCTTCATCAAGCTCATAAAACTCATCAATTTTCCAAACAGAATACTCAAAACCTAAATATTTATCATACTCAATCCAGCCAACACTAAGCCTATAGGGCTTTTCTGTATGACAAAAAAGCATTTGATTTAAAAACTCATTCACATAATAAGAAAGAAGTTCTTTAATTTTTAATCTAAATTCCTCATCTCTTTTTATATTTTTAATATAAAATCTTCTTGTAACAGCTCTAAGATAATCTTTAATATCCATATTATAATATCTTGCAACAAAAGCACAATCTTCTGCAACATTTTTGTCTGTTTTTCTTGCCTTATCCAAAGCCTCATAAAAATCTTTTAAGCGTCTATAATAGTTTTGTCTCTCAAAACTGCTCATAATCTCCTCCTTTCTCTTGTTTCTTTTAAAAGCCTTTCTAATCTCGCTAAACCCCTATTCAAACATTCTATTTCTTCTTTGCTTCTGTGTTCAATCTCATAAACATTCTTAGCTTCAATCCCATAAAAGATAAAATCTTTCTTTTTATAAAATTTCATTCTTTTTTTATACTCCGCCCTAAGCCTTGCTAAAATCTCACTCTTAGCCCTTTCAAAAAGCTCTAAAGCTATACATTTTTTAAAGAAAAAAACAAGTTTTTTCTCCTCTTTTTCCCCTAAAATTCTTGCCTCATAAAAAAAGCTTAAAAGCCTATAACTTAAAGCCTTTCTTGCAAGATTATCCGCCTCATTAATGATAAATAAATCCATTTTAAGCCCTTTTTAATCTTATTTTTTCCTTATGCCGTTTCATAGCATTCTAAATCTTTTCTCTCAAACAAACAAGGCTCATTGAAAAGCCTATCAAATTCTTTTGTTCTTTCCTTTCTTTCCTTTTCAAGCTTTAAGACTCTTGTTCTTTCCTTTAAATCCCTATGAAGTGCTTTTTTTCTCTTATTGTCTTCACCTTCATAGAATAAACTCACCAAATAACCTTCCATATCCTTATAGTTCTTTGTTCTATAAAGCTTTAAAGCCCCATGCCTTAAAATAAAATCATTCCCATAATGAATAAAATCCTTATGCAAAAGTAAAGCTAAGTCGATGAGTCTTTGCTCATCGTATCTTTTCATAGCCCTATAAGAATGAGAGATTAAACTTGCTTTAAGCTTTTCTAATCTCTTAAAAACTCTCTTATTCTCTTTTGTTACTAAAGCGTTCCAATAATTCTTTTTCATCTTTAATCCTTTCTTAAATAACACCTTCCAAACTCTCTTTTATATCAAAACCATATATGGTATTTTCAACCACCCCATCAATCACTAAACTATACACATTACCCATTAAATAATGTTCTAACCTCTCCATGCCCTCTCTCATATGCTTTAAGAGTAAAGAAGTATCATTGTAATATGTTTTTTTAAAGTCTTTTTTGCTCATATAAAAAAAGCCAAAAAAACCCTCACTGCCAAAATTCTTAATCAAAGTTTTATCACTCTCATATAAGCTAATTTGACTATTGCTATGACTTTGTATGCCAATTAAAAAATAAAGATAATCATTTTTCCTTAAAAAGGCTTCGCATTCCTCTATAGAATAATAATCCTCTTTAAACTCATTTTCACTTAAAACCCTGCCTTTTTTATCCATAAGCTCATTATTAATCAATCCATTAAGATTAAAATTGTCTAAACTCTCCCTATTGAAAAAAAGTTTAAAATCCTCATATGAAAGTGGATTTTCGCGAAACTCATCGCCTTTAATTGAAAAATACCTGCCCTTATAAAAAACGCCTTTTTCCTCCTCCTCTCCTAAATTCTCAAACAAAAATCTTTCTAAATCTTTTGAAGTCGTAACAATATCAGTTTTTAACTCAACATTCACATTCACGCCCAAGTCTTTTAATTCTTTAACAGAATAATCTAAATAAGTCGCTTTCATCCTCTCCCCCTTAATTAAAATAACACCTAATTAAAATCATTTCCAAATCCTCATTGATTTGCTCTATATAAAAACTTTCAGCATAAAACCAATTCCCCATCCCCTTACGCTCTAAATCTTCTAAGTCTAAATCTTTTAAATCCTCATTCACATCAATCTCTTTTTTACCCTCTTTATAAAACCCGCAAAGCTTATTAAAAAACTCCTCCCCTAAATCCTTTTTATAAAGAATTTGAGTATAATTGTGTATATCGTTATCCACAATAACATTAACCCTTAATTCTTGCTCATCAAAAACACCCTCATCGATAGCCTCCTCATACATCTTAATGTATAAATCCGCTTCGGGCGTATCACCTAAATTATAAATAACTCTATCCGCAAACAAATTATAAACATCATCAATGTGAAGTTTAACATTAATAAAATCTCTCATAGTTCTCTCCTCTTTTTTTTATATTATAATTATACTATAACATACATTAAAATAAGCTTAATACAAATAAAAAAACAAAAACTTTTTTCACCCCTCCAACCCCTCCAACCCCAACTTCCTTTCCCTTTTTTCAGGGGGCGTTGCGGGGTCTCCCCGCTCTCCCTAAAACAAAGACTTAAAACCTTTAAGGCTTTGTTTTCTTTGAGAGCTTTATAAGCTCGAAAAGGAACGAAATGAGATAAGAAACTGCAAGTTTCTAGCTCATTGAGCCCTATAAAAACACCTAAAAACATTTTTTAAAAATAAGCTTTAATTAATAAAATAAATTATATAAAATAATTATAAGATACAAAAAAAATAAAACTAAAAATAAAATAAATTATATAAAACAATTACAAAATACAAAAAAATAAAATTAAAATAAACAATAACAAATCCAAAAAAAAAAAAAATAAAATATAAAATAACATAAGCTTTAATTAATAAAAAAAATGTATAATTACAAGTATGACAAAAGAAGAGTTTAAACATTTAAGAGCAGAAGCAGGTTTTAAAAGTGATGCCGAATTAGCAAGGGCATTAAATATCTCTGTCCTAAATATAAACAATTGGAATATGGGGTATTATCCTTATCCTAAATATCTTAGAAATATTCTAACTTTATTTAAATTAAAGAATCATTTTGATAAAGAAGAGTATGATAATTTTTTGTTAAATTTCATTCCAAAACGAAGAATAAAAAAACATATAAAAAAAGAGGATAGAGATTTCGTAAAAAATGCTAAAATTATCTTAAAAGATAAAAATCTTGAAGAACTTGAAAAAGAAAATCAAAAACTAAAACAAGAAATTGAAGTTTTAGAAAATTTATTAATTTAAGGAGTAAAAAATGAAAAAAATTGCTTTACCTTTAGTCGCAGGAGTTGCATTGTTTTTCAATGCTTGTGGTAGTAATGATATGGAAGATACAGCTTTAAAAAATAAAAAATATTATGAAACACATTTAGATGAAGCAAAAGCTAAAGCAAAATGGTGTTTTGAGAAACTAGATATTTCTTATAAAAACATTAATGATATGAATGATTTAGTAAATCTTATGAATAAAAGCGATAGTTTGTATAGAAAGTTTGCGTATAACAAGTCTGAAAATTATAAGGATGTTTCAAATAGAATAAGAGGTATAGATATTCATAATTGTCTTTATGCTGGGTGGATACTAAAAAATTACTAATAAAGCAAAAGGAATTAAGGCAAAAGTAAAACTTCGTTAATCCCCCTCACACCTCTTTAAAAAAATAATTCAAGCTTATTACCAAGTAAAGTAATAAGCTCATTATAATATAACAGAACAAAGCAAGACTTATAATGGCTATATTATCACTATTATGAATCAAATATTCAATTTGATTAGGTAATTTGTAATAATGTAAAATCAAATTTAAAGAAATTCCAAAGAAATTGATTCCAAAGAATAACCATAAAAAAGTTTTTAAAGCACCCTTTTGCCTGTATTTTCTTTCTGTATTATGAGACTTTTCTTTCATTTTAACTCTTTTTCTTGTATCATTTTTTCTAATTCTTCTTCTATTGTTTCTTGTATTATTCTTATTACACCTATTTCTGTTATAATTTGTTGAAAATTTTCATTAGATATATTATATAAACTATTATAATTTATTTCATCATCTAATCCTACCTTTTCAAGTAATTTTTTAATTCTGTTATAAGTTCTTTCAATTCTATTCTCAATATATATCCTATCTTCATTGAGTTTTATAAGCTCTTTTTTTAACTCATCCACCATTTTTATTCTCCTATTCCTCAAAATAATACGTCAAAGCAAAGATTAAAAGCTTAACAAGACATAAACATATAAAAATTTTAAAACATATTTTTATATTTTCTAAAAATTTGTCTCTATATTTATCCCTATAATTTTTAAATCTTTGCTTGTTTAAAAATTTCATATTCAAAACTCTTTCCATAGTTTCAATTCTTCCTTATTGTGTATATTTCCTACAATCTCAATATCATTCATATTTCCACATTCACTGATAATATTAAGTTTATAAGCACTCAAAGTTCTGTGTTTTTCATCATTGATATTTTTATCCTCTAAAACAAACATAGCATTCCTATATACCACTTGTAAAATGGCAATATCTCTGTATAAAACAATATCATTTTCATAGATTTTTATGCCTTTTTTATCTTTCAAACCTGTATAGGGTTCAAGCTCTAACTCATCAAGTTTTTGACAAATATCATTAAGAACATAATTCTCATTGATATGTTCCTTAGAACTGATAATAAATTCAATCTGTGGTTCATAATATTTTTTAGTCTTATGTGAGTATATTCTAAAATCAAATTCTTTTATTGTCATTATTTATCCTTGTTTTGTTGCAAATTCTTATTTTCACTATAAAATAAGTGTCCTCTCACAAAGACACTTATTATTTAAGATGTTTAAAAAACATTCACCTCATTGTTTTGTTCATCAGGCACAATCATTTCCATATCCGCTTCATTGATTTGTTGAGCCTCTTTAAGAGGAGGATTGCTCGTTTCTTTCATACTTTCTTTATGCATATCTTTATGCACAAATTCAAAATGATTGATAATCACCTGCCAAGAGTATTTTGTTTCTCCTTTTTCGTCCTCATAAGTTGAAGTGAAGATTCTTCCTGTGCCTAAAAATTTATCACCTTTTTTAAGATATTCCTTAGCCACTAAGGCTCTTTTTCCAAAAATAGCAAGAGGTATCCAATCTGTATGCGTCATTTCTGTAATATCATTTCCATTCTTAATGATTCTCTTTGTAGAAATGCCTACAAAATTTCTTGCTATATCTGTATTGTTTTTACTTTGAGAGAGTTCAAAGTCTTTAGCTAAATAGCCACAAATTGTTACTTGATTCATTTTTTACTCCTTTTTAATGTTTGTTTTTTAAAAAAGAAACTTTATAAAGTCCTTTCTTTTTCACCCTTAGTTTTATTTTTTCTTTGTGTTTTTTTGTAATTGTTGAGAAATAAATTCAGAACATATTTGCATATCCTCCTTATAATGGTTTGGTAAAGGCAAACCCTTTTCTTTAGCAAGTTTTTCTACTAAAAGAATTTGCTTTTCACTCGGTTTGCTTTGTTTTTTTGGTATTTTGTCCTTATATTCATTGATGAAGTTAGAACAAATCTTATAATCCTTTTCTATATCCAAAGGCAATTCTAATTTAAGTGTTTGAGCTATGATTTT
Organism: Campylobacter cuniculorum DSM 23162 = LMG 24588; assembly: GCF_002104335.1. Lineage (NCBI taxonomy): Bacteria > Pseudomonadati > Campylobacterota > Epsilonproteobacteria > Campylobacterales > Campylobacteraceae > Campylobacter > Campylobacter cuniculorum. The sequence continues at coordinate 1,562,305 of NZ_CP020867.1, forward strand.
TGCATAATCAAGGCTCTTTTGACTTGGAGGATTATTCGCCTCATTAATCTTTGCAAAGCCCATTTTTTCATGTATGGCTTTAATGAATTCTAAATAATTTGCTTCACCCTTAGAGATTAAATCTAAGACATTTTCCATTTGTCTTGTGTATTCACTTTGCGTAATCCATTCATCAATTTCTTTGACCTTAGCAATAAAATTAATGCCTTTTTGTGTGGCTTTAATCAAACTATTCTTACCCTTCTTTTCAAGCTCTACATAATTTCTTTGAAGTAAAACAGGCAAAAAACTTGCATAAGTGCTGGGTCTGCCTATGCCTTCTTTTTCCAAAAGGGAGATGAAGTTACTCTCTTTATACCTTGCAGGGGCTTGTTTTTTAACCTCCACACATTCCAAAGAAAGGATTGAAACTTCATCATTAGGTTTAAGATTTAAATCAAGCTCTTGTTCCTCATTCTCCTCCTCTTGCTCTAAATTGTAGAGCTCTTTAAAGCCTTTATATAAACATTTTGTGATTTTAGCCTTAAAAGAGAGTGTGGAGATATTAAAATCATAGATTGTGTTTTCATTAATGCAATCTTTTGCCTGTGAGGCTATGGAATTGAGAAAAACAAGTTCATAGGTTTTTCTCTCATCATCGCTTAGATTTTCTTGCCTAACAATCTTATCAATCTCATCAAAAGAATGCGTATGAGTGATGCGTATAGCCTCGTGGGCTTCAGCTTGGCTCTGTTTTCCTGCCTCATAAATTCTTTTTTCATACCAAGTTTCTTGTTTGAAACTCTCCTCAATTGCTGTGATAAATTCTTGCGAAATTGCATTGCTGTCTGTCCTTATATAAGTGATTAATCCTTTTTCAAAAAGAGCTTGTGCTAAAGCCATTGAGGTTTTAGAATCAAAGCCATAGGCTTTATTCATAGCTTCTTGGAATTGTGAAGTTCTAAAAGGGGCTTTAGGTTTAATCTTACTCTCCTTTGATTCTTTTTCAAAGAGCACAGCCCTTTTTTCATCTTTAAGCTGTTCAATTTGTTTTAAAGCCTCTTCTTTGCTTGAAAACAAATTATCATTAAGAGCTATAAATTCTTTATCCTCTTTTTTTAACAAGGCTTTAATCTTATAATCGATTTTTTGATTCTCTTTAGAAGCTAAAAAATCTTTGATTTGCAATTCTTTATTTACAATAAGATTTAAGGCTGGAGTTTGCACTCTGCCCACAGAGATATTTTTATCATTGAGTTTATTCATATATTTAGGACTAAGTATAAAGCCCACCATTTTATCACTCACAGCCCTTGCCTTATAGCTCTCAAAATCTTTAAAATTAGTTTGTGCAAAAGGTATGGCATTTTCCAAACCTTTTTTAATGCCTTGTTCTGTGATTTCAAAAAATTCAGCCCTCTTAACACTTCGGGCTAAATTTTTAATGCTCTCATAAACCATATAACCTATAGCATAACCCTCTCTGTCAGGGTCTGTTGCAATGATAACTTCTTTATTTCTGCAAAGATTAATCATTTCATTTTCTCTGTAATTGCCATTCTTTCCCATAGGCACAAATTCAGGCTCATAATTTTCCTCTTGTTCCTTAAAAAAAATGTTTTGACTTAATTCTTTGAAATGTCCCTTTGTTGCAAAGGTTTTAAAACCACTATATTTTTCAACCTTTTCAATCTTATTAGGACTTTCTATAATAATAATGCTTTCACTCATTCTTTCTCCTTTATTATGGTGTGGCTTCGCCATATTCGTTGCTGGTTTTAGTTTTTTTTGCACTATCCATAAGTTGTCGCATTGTTTTGTTTCCCGGTATTGATGAAAGTGTAGCTCTTCCTGCCCCTCCTAAAACTCCCCCTAAAATATTACCTCCTGCAGCCCTTGCCGCAAGTCCTCCTGCAAGTCCTCCTACACCTGCACTTGCCATACTGACTCCTGCTTGTTTTGCTAAAGATAATCCTGCTCCCACACCTCCACTATCTAGTCCTTGAACTCCCATAATTTGACTCACCCAATTAGGAATTTTTGTGAGTAAAAAAATAACAATAATGGTCATAAGAGTCATAGGAAAAAATGCTATGAAGGTATTATTATAAAGCTCTTCTATGGCTTTTTGTTGATTGACGATTTTTTCTAATTCATTTAAGGGTTTCATAGCCAAAGAAAGAATGATTAAGGCTATGCTAGGATAGAGTGAATAGGAAATCACAAGTTTGAGCCAAGAATAAAAATAAGGCTTTAAAGGTTTGATGATTAAAAAAGGTATAACTATAGGTGCAGTTGAAAGCAAAAGCATTGCTATAAAAGAAGAGCCTGTATAGATACAGATTCCTCCTAACATAGCAATAGCAAAAACAAGATAATAGAGCCAATAAAAGAATAAACTGAATAGACATAAAACGAAATATATCTGTTCTCCTATTTTTCCTCCGGGTATAATATTTCCCCATAACCCAAAATCTGACTTATCATTGCAGATTTTTACAAAATCCACAACTAATTTATTCTGTAATGAAAAAGCTTTATTCACAACACTCTCAAAATCTCCCCCATATTGATTAATATCAAATAGAGTGCTTACAGCACTTCTAACCCAATTTGCAGGCAGATAAATCAAGGATAAAAATCCTGTATAAGCATTAAAGGAAGTGAATATCCCAAAAACAAAAAACACCATAACAAGCCATTTGAGGGCTTCAAATATTTCATCTCTTGTAGGATAACCTGTTTTAAGTCTTAAAATCAGCCAATAGATGATAATTATTAAGATAATGGTATAAGCCACTCCATTATGCAAAATGTTTTGCATATTTGAATAGATTGTTTCATAAGCTTGAGTTAAAAGTTTTTGCATAGGTTCTTGTATTAAGGCAATAAGGTTTGATTTTTTAATTGAAGGAGCTTCTTGTCCGCTATTTGCCCACCCCAAATCCAAAAAAACAAAAAACATTAAACAAATCAATAAAATTTTTCCTTTTTTCTCTCTCATTTCTCTACCTCTTTAAAACATGTTCTTTTTCTATTCTTGTTCTTTTTATTGCTCTTTTATTCCCTAAAGGAATGAGCTCTGTAATACTCTTAATTTCTATTTTCTCATTGTCTTTTTCTATAATTTCTTTATTTTCTATGATTTGATAATTTTGTTCTAAACATTCTATTTCTTCTTCTTTATTTTCATTTTTATTCTCACAATCTTTGATTTGTTTAACATCTTTTCTTAGGGTTGATTTGTCTAAATCTAAAAAATCTAATAAATCTAAAATCATCACCTTGCCTTTATATTGAGGAGGCGGGAAATTTTACAATTTTTTAGGGTATTTACTTTGCAACGAAGAAAACCCGCCCCCTGTTCAAATTCAAAAAAATGAATCACAACTTAGCTCACCTATAGACTATAAACTACGACCTTGCTCTTGAGTTCTCTCATTTTGTCTGATGTGTTTTAAACTCTGATGCTGTATCTTTTGATAGTCTATGCCCTTGTATTGAGAGGTTAGAAAATTATTCAAATCCTGAGTCACTGCCTTACCTAGTTCTAAGAAATCTAGGTTGCTTCTAAAGTCTCTTGGTCTGTCTTTTTCAAGCTCTCTTCTTTGTTTTAAGGATTCTAAATCCCTTTGTTTGAGTTGGCTTTGGTCTAAATTATCAAACTGAGACACATGATAAAGTGTGATTGTTTCGAGCTTAGGCTCTTTAAGAAACACCTTTTCTTTAACAGGTTCTTGTGTGATATTACCCTCCTTATCTTTAACCTCTCTCATCAGCGGTTTTCCATGACTATCAAGCTTATTGACATACTCATGATTGACCATGTGAGTGACCTTAACACCTCTTACATATTCCTTTTCGCCTTTTTCGTTGATTTGGAATTTAAGAGTGCCATGTTTAAGATTCGCCTGTCTCATTGTGATGAAATTTGAATCTTCATAGCCGTTAATTTCTTTTGCCGCCCTTAAAACTAAAGAGGCTATTCCATTATAAGGTTTGCCTGTGGAAGCATTATAAGGTATAGTATTGTCAATCTCTTTAGAGCTCATGCTTTTATTCCAAAAGCTCTTTTTCTCCCCTATACTCTTAGCAATAATCATCTTATAATAAGTATTAATACTCTTAAGACGCTCTGCATTGCTTCTATCCTCCCATTGAGTGTAGTCCTTTGTTGTTTCTTTTTCTGCAGTCACTTGTTTTTCATCTTTTCTGTTTTTCATTTTTTATCCTTTTTCTGTTGTTAAGTTTCATCTGTTGTGTCTAAGCTTGTATCATCTTCATCAATGAGATGTTCGAATAATTTCGCCTCATCTGCATTGAGTGTGATACTTGCACTCTCGCCGATACATTCCTCGAAATTCTTAATGGTTTCATTAATCAATCGAGCTTTTTCTTCTTCTTCTTTTTGAAGCCTTTGTGCGACTGTCATTTTTTCTCCTTTGAATGTTTTTAGGATATAGAGCTATATCCTAATTTAGATTTTTTAAAAAAATCCAAACTAGGATATAGGCTATTGAGCCTTTATCCCTAATTTTTCATAATCCTCTTTTGTATCATCTCTTTTCACATCGAGCAAAGCAGATTCATTGTCTTCATTCTCTGTTTGTTCTTTCAGCTCTTCTTCACTTAAAACCTTTAAACTATCAGCCCCATTCCAATTCTTATTCTTAAACCAATAAGGCACTTTACATTGTATAGGGTGCTTATAAAAACCCTTCACTAAAACGAGTAAATCCTCATTGCTCATATTCTTTAAATCCTGTGCTGAAACGAGTTTTTTACCCTCCTTAGATAAAGAAGCATTGGATTTAAAGAGATCTAAATTACCCTTTGAAACAGATTTTTTCTCATGTGTAAAATCTCCTATGAGCTCACTTGTATCCTTAGCGTCTTTCTCACTATTCATAGTAAAAATCACTTGATAGCCTGAATTATTCTTAATGATATTCATATCATCCTCACCATAATATTTTTTAATCTGCTCATAGCTTTGTGTTACAAATACAGGTAAGAGTCCATAACTTCTACAAAGTGCAGGAGCTTCTAATAAAAAAGGCATTTTTCCAAAGCGGACAAATTCATCTAAAAAGCAATAGATGAATTTATTCTTATCTCCGCATTCCTCTCCACTCATCAATCTTTTAAACAAGCTCTCTATAAAGATACGCACCAAAGGAGCTAAAATATCCATATCCTCTGTTTGTATGACAATATACATAGAGATTCTTTTCTCTCTTAAATCCTCAAAGCTAAAACTCATCTTACTCGTTGCATTTGCCACTTGAGGATTTGAAAAGACTTTCATATAAGTGTCAAAGGTGGATTTTATACTTCCAAATTCATTCTCTGATATGCTTTGATAAGCCCTTGCTTGATTGCGTGTATTCTCATCAATACTCTCATCAAAGCTTGTTTGTTTCAGCCAAGTTTTCCATATCAAATTATTATCTTGACTCCTAGTTCTGTTGTTTGGGTCATCTTCATTTTCTTCTGTTACTTCGTAATAATATTCCTCATCAATGAAGTCAAAATAATCAGCCTTAGGAGCTTGATAGAGTTCAAACAAAGAGGTCTCTTGTTTTTTCTGCATAAAATATTCTGCAAAAAACACAAAGAGAGTCTTTGCACTTGTAACCCAATGGTCACTTTCTTTTCCTTTTTCTGCCACAAAAATTGTTGAAGCAATTTGTTCAGCAAGTTTTTTTATATGTATGTATTGCATTTTTTCCACAATGGACTTATCAAAGGGATTGAAAAACAAAGTATTATCCCAAGAAAAAGGGGAGAAAAGCTGAATTTCATTGTTAAAATGCTTTTGCCTATAACCCGCAGTCTTTGCATAGAGCTCTCCTTTAATGTCTGTGACGATACAAGAATTAGGCACAGATAAAAGATTAGGAATGATAATCCCTGCTGTTTTACCCGAACCCGGACTTGCAACCACAAGAGAGGAAAGCGGTTTGGTTGCCCTAATGAGTTTATACTCGCCCTTATGCATTAAAGTGCCTAAGATGAGACCCTCCTTATGATTAATGCCCATTCTTTCAAAATCACTTTCCTTTGCAAAAGAAGCCGAGCCATAATCCTCACTCGTGCTATTTTTTGGCATAATCCACCAAATAACATACATAGTTAAAGGAGCAACCAAGCCTATAAAGGCTATATAAGCTTTAAGCTTTAAATGAGGATTGCCTAGATTATTTAAGAGTTTCACACCCACATCAAAGAGGGCTAAAAAGTCTGGCTTAAAGAGTATCTTAATGAGTATAAAATACATTAAAACGCCTAAGAGTGCTGTGATAAAAAATCCTGCTATGGTCTTTTTTGTGCTGACCTTATTCATCTTTTAATCCTTTTTTTATTGCTAAGAGAAAGCGGACTTTGAGACCATTTTTCTTCATATTCTTTGATGATTTTTGAAAAATCAATAAAGAGCTTTTCAAGCTTTTGTTTTGAGAGCTCTTCAGTGCTTACATCAATATTGAGATGATAAGCGATTTGATTGAGATTAACCCCATATCTTTTGATTTGAATCACAAGCTCTTTATTGATTTGATTAAAATTTTTAATCTCATTTAAAAGCTCAAAATGTTTTTGTGAAAACATCAACTTCCTAAACAAAGAGGATTTGCTTTCCTTTTGAGCCTTACAAATTTTGTTAATTTCTTCTTTTTCCTTTTCATCTTTCACATAAAGGCAAAGGTGGATTCTTTTTTTCTCTTTCATTCTAAAAAATATCCTTTATTCAAAGAGAGTTCATTCTTTAAATCCAAAATGTCTGTGATGACTCTTGCTCCCATTTCTCTTTTAATCTGTATGATATAATCAATGGCTGTGATAATGCTTTCAATGAGCATATTATTATCAGGGTTTTGCATATCTCCTGCAAGGGCAACATTTTGCTTAATGGCTTTAATCGCCGCCTTAGGGTCATTGGCATGGAGTGTGGATAAATTCCCTGCATGTCCTGTATTATTAACCCTCAAAAAAGAAAAGGTATTCCTTATATCTATCTCACCTAAAAACAATCTATCGGGTCTTAAACGCATAGCATTATCAATGGCACCCCTATAAGAATAGGATTCATTGCTGATTTTTGGCACAGCAAGATTAATCTTGTTGGGCACAGGCACATTGAGTTCTTGTGAATCCTCAATCGTTACAACGCGGTCTTTTTTATCGATATTATCCATTAAAGAATTAAGAAAACTCGTCTTACCTGTTCCTGTTCCTCCGCTGACTAAGATGTTCTTTTTTTGTCGTATCAAATCCCTAAGCTTATCATGCGTCCAGCCCTTGCTTTGACATTGTGCAGAAATGACAAAATCCTCAAGCTTAAAAGGCTTTGTGCTTGGAATACGAATGCTAAGAGAAATGTCTGCATTAAAGAGTGTGCTTTTATGTTGAGCCTGTATTCTGTATCTTGGATAGGGATAAGGCAGTTCCGCACTCAAATAGGGATTGCTCTCATTGAATTTAAGTCCCCTTCTGTTGGCTAATTCAATGACAAAGCTCTCTAAAAATTCATAATCGAGCCTCTCATCTTCAATCCTCTCCCATTTATCGCCCAAATCAAACCATACTTCCTTAGGTTCATTGATACAAAGTTCAGTGGCGTCGCGTCTTAGATAGGGGTCTAAGATTTCTAATTGATTCTCTAAAATCAAACTCATAATTTATCCTTTTTCTCTTTCAATCGGGTCAATTTTTCCTTTTCCTTTTTCAATTCCGCTTCTTTTGCTTCAATGATTCTAAGCTGATTGAGCATTTCTTTATTAATCTTATCCCTTTGACTCCTCTTTTTATCCTCTGAAAGAATCTCATCCTTAATCTTTTGATAAGAACTTTGTTCTTTTTGAATGAGTTTTTCATTTAAAGCTTCATTGTTTTGTAGAGCTTCCATAATATTTCCTTTCTTTTTTTCTTAATTTTTTTTCCATAATTTCATCTTTGCTTTGAAATTTTGGAGGGCTTGGTTTAATGTCCTCCTCCTCAAATAAAGAATGTTTTAATTCCTCCTCTTTAATGTGTTCTTTTTTCATTTCTTCTTTGAGTTCTTTAAAAAATTTATTGCCATTAATATTAACAATCATCTCTCACTCCTCTATAAAATATTTCATCAACACTTCTTTGTTCTTAGGTTTGGAAAACCACATATGCTGTGTTGGCACAATGTAAATCCTTGACCCTGCTTTGATTTCAATCGTTGGTTTGATTTGACTTTGTTGTTGGATGATATCATCGACGATGGTGCCCACATCACTTTTAGCATTGGAATAGAGCTCTTGAGTGTATTGATTATTGCCCTTATCCACCTTAGAGGAAATGGTTAAGAGCAGGGCGTTTGTGAGCGTAGAAATTCCATAAGCTATCCCATATCTTTCAAAATACTTATTGTTTAAAGCCCCAATAGCCCCACTCATACCCATATTATCTGCAACAATAGCGTCAGTGAGTAAGATATTAATGCCTTGAGGTGTGATAATCTCCCTCCATTTAATCTCCAATCTGTTTTGACCGATTTTATTGTCGTTTTGATAAAAGCCTATGGCTTTAGACCCTCGAGGAATGAGCACAGCTTGACCCATAGCCGCATAGATGTCTTGCTCAACTTGAGCAGTGACTATACCGCTTAAATCACTTGAGATTGCTGTTGTGAGTGTGGCTGGAATCAAGCGTCCTGCTCTAATCATTCTATAGAGTCTGTGTTCATTTGTGGAAATGTCTATGCTTTTTTGATTAGAAAAACCATCATTTCCAAAGCGTGAATCATTACTAAAATCTTTAATCTCACTATTGCGACTTGCCAAAATACTATCTCTTAACAATTTCTTAATCCTTGCGTTTTCATCATAGACCATAGAATTTTGCAAAGCTTTATTCTCATTTCTTAGCTGTTCTAATTTTTGCTTAGCCTCTAAAGCCTTACTAAGATTATTGTCTTTAACATCTTTTGAGACATTATTCTCTCTATTATTCTCTCTATCCTTCTCATCCATATTAAGCAGTTCTTGGATTTGAGCGTTTTCATTCTCACTCTCTCTTATTCCCGCCTTATAGATATAATCACTCACAGGAAATTTAGAATTAAAAAGCTCTTTTAAGTCCTTATTTTTTGCATAAGAGCTTTGAGTTGCATTCTCTTCTTTAAATAAATCCTCTTGAGCATAAAGAGCCAAGCAAAGCATTAAAGAAATTGTTATTTTTTTCACCTTATTCCTTTTTACTCATAATTGTAGATTTTATATTCTGTATTGATTTGTTTTGTTTGTTGCTCTTTAGGCTCTATTCTTTCAACACAGACATAAGAATCACCTAACATAATGCTAAATTGTCGGGCTGTGGTTTCAGCAATGATATAATTGCCAATGACTCGAGTCTCTATAGGAGAGTCTTGTTTATCCACAACAACAAAGACTGAAGGAATTTGAGGCATTTTCTCCTTATCGTATTTAAAATAAGTGAATTGCTTATCATTAAAAATCTCCTCTGCTAAGAGCCAAGCATTTTCCTTTTTAGCCTTTTGTTTATAATGCTTGTATATATCACTTCTTTTCACTCTCACTTCCGCAATGCCCTCTTTGATGATGAGATAATCCTTATCAAGGAGTTCTTTCTTTTCCTCAAGTTCCTTTTGACTTTGCTCATCCTTGATATACACAATCAAATCAGGGTTTTTTGAACTCTTATAATCTGTTGAATAGATATAAAAATTGTGCAATTTATTGTCCTTAGTAAAAATGGTTAAACTTGTATCTATACCGATTAAAAGAGGTTTGATAGCAATTGCATTAGGAAGATTTGGAATCTCTTCAATCTTAAAACCTGTATTATCTCCTAAAATATAACTTTGAATGTCTGTTTGAAAAATGAGCGTGGTTGCCATAGCAAAGCGGGTTCTAATCTTTTGTGTCTTATCCGCTTCAAACATAATATTCGTTGTGTTTTCAAAGCCCTTATACTTTTTACTGAAAAAGCTTTGTTGTAGGGCTTTGAGATTTTGATTTCTTATAGCATTTTTCATCAAAGCAAGTTGGTCTTCATCAATTTGGTTTTGATTTTCATAGTTTTGCAAAGCCATAGTATCCTCATAGAGTTCTCTGTGATTGTTTGCATTCATCAAATCCGCATTATTATCCTTTGTCTGGGCTGAAGTGGAAAAATTATCTTGCACATATTTATTGAGGGCATTTCCACTCTTTGTATCAAGTTTATTATTGAATAATGTTTCTCCTTGTTGGGCTTGTTCAGCAAAAACTAGATTGAAAAACAAGGCAGACACTAAGATGATTTTTTTCATTGCTTTTCCTTTTCATTAAAATTAATATTAGATAGGGCATATTCTTTGACCACAAAGCCTGTAGGATTGCTCAAATTAGAACTATAGGTGTCCTCATTGGGCACAAAGTCATAATTAAGAGTGGCTCTGTAATTAAACCATCTTAATTCTGTCCTTTGTTTATTGCTTTGTTCAATGGTAAAATCAACGGTTGCAACATTCTTAGAGAGTATGGCAACATTGATAATCTTAACCGCTCTGTAAAGATTGCTTGTTGTATAAACAGAGTTTTTACTCTTAACAAGGTTTTGAAAGGCTTCCCAAACACTCCTATCACTTTGCACTCTTATGAGTTCATACCTTTGAATGTCATCAATTCTGTTAATGCTCTCTCTGTTTTGCACATAACCTGAGATTATGCTTTTAAGTAGTCCCACATCGCTTCTAATGTCTAAATTGGCTTCAGCAATCTTAACAAAATTACTCTCTGCATTAGAAAACATCACCAAATAAGGTTTAGTCTCTTTAAGAGGCGTTAAAAAGCTTATGGCTAAAGCCAAAAGCACAATGATAAAGGCTAAAATGATAATGGTATAGAGCATATAGGCTTTAACATTTCTTTCAAGCTTATAGATGAAATGAGGGTCTTTCTTATTATCCTTTACAATCATCTTAAGAAACCTTTACAATATCATAATTACAAGCACAAGGGCTTTTCTTTGGAATTTCCTTGCTCTTACTCGCACAAGCTGTAAAAAATAAAACTCCAAAAAGTGTGATACAAATTAATTTTTTCATTCCTCTTCCTCCTTTGTTGAAATGTCTTGTTTAACCTGTTCTTTTTTCTCTTTCTTTTCTTTTTCTAATTCTTCTTCAAGCTCTTTTAACTCATCCCTTTCATTGCTCTGTCTTAAATAATGACTTCTCCATTCATTAGGGTATTGCTCTTTAAGCCTTTTCATAAGCATGACATTATCACTTGAGCTCGAATACACTTTAAGATGAGAGCCAAGTTTGCTCAAATCAACATCCAAATAAGCACTCTCATTTCTTAGCCTCATCTTATCAAGCACTTGTCTTGCCTCCATAGAGGTTGTGGCAAGAAATTTAGCCTCTGCAGGAGTTAATCCTATGAGTTCCTCTAGGGCTTCAAGTTCTTTGGTATTGCTTGTAGGAAAAATAATAAAATTTGCAATATTGTTTAAAAAACTTGAAGCATAGTTTTGTTGTTTGAAAAGAGTTATGGTTTGATAACCCATACACATAATCCCTCCTATTTTTCTTACTTCCAAAATGGCTTCAAGGATTTTTTTACCCATAAGCTCATCAGACAAATAATCTTTGAGCTCATCAATGAAACAAAAGAATCCTCTTTTGCTCTCATTGTTTTTGGCTGAATTTTTAAGCTTATGAAAGATATACATAGCACTCAAACCTGCAATCTTAGGATTGTTTAAAATAGAATCCATATTGAGAACAGAGAGCTGTTTGTTAAAATTAAGAGCGTCCTCAACATTATTAAAGATACTATTTCTATAATTTTCAAATCTTATCTTTAAATTACTCTCCTTATTGCTCTCCGTCAAAGAGGTGAGGAAATTCTCAAAACTTAAAGTCTGCTCCTCTTTCTTACCCATTCTCAATCTTTTGAGTGTGGATTTAATGTCATTTCTTGCCTCGTGTTCCTCTTCTTTCAAACCCGCAGCCATTTCTAACCATTCCTCTAAAAAAGAGACATTTTCAGGGCTTGGATTATTAAGCAAGGAAAAAGGATTGAGTTTAAATTCCTTAGAATCGCTATCGTGGTATTCTCCATTCATATATTGTGTAAAATTAAACATCCCTCTTAGCTTATCCATAGCAAAAATATCAATCTTATATTTAAACAAATTTGTCATCAAAAATTGAGTGAGTGTGGTCTTACCTGCACCTGTTCCGCCTATAATTAAAGTATGACCATTAGGCTTGTCTCCAAATTCTTGGAAATGAAAATTAAACAAGAAAGGAGTGCCATTGAGATGTTTAAATTGTGTCACAGCCTCCTCGCCCCAATCATTGCGGTTAAAGCCTGTCACCTCGTTTTCAAAATTCATAATGGTTGCGACATTAGAAACCTTTAAAGTCTTTTTCCTTGCATTCAAATTGCCTCTGCTAGGAAAAAAAGAAAAAAATAAAGCCTTTTGATTGATACTTTCTCTCACCACATTGAGGTTTTGATTTTTGAGTATGCTCATAATTTCTTGGGTTTTAAGCTCTAATTTTTCCAAATTCTCATCTTTTAAAAGCATAGAATAACTCACTTTTAAAAGATTTTCCTTATCAGCCTTAACAAGCTCCATAAGCGTATCTAATTCCTCTTTGATAATCTCTTGTGAGAAGACTCTTGTCTCTTTAATCTTTTTAATGGCTTTTTCTTTTGCATAGGGCTGAATGTGTGCAAACACTAAAAACTCATTATCATTTTTCACAATATTGCTAGAGATTAAGGATTTAATCGTATCACTCTCATAGGCTTTAATGCTAATGAATCTTGCAAAAATCTCTTTGCCCTCATTTGTGTTAAAGATGAAATGACTCTTTTTAAACTCAAGGTCTGAACTCATATAAGAATCACTTAAAAGCTCATAATTGTATTTGAGCTTTGTCTCACTTGCATTCGCATAAGAGGCATAAAAATTAATCACTTCATCATTATGCATTAAACGCGGTTTATAAGAACCTAAACGAGTCTTAATATCATTAAAGGTCTCATTGAGTATATTGAGCTTAATCCTTAAATTCGCCTCACTCTTTTGAGCCTTTGTATCTTCAGAGCTTTTTTCTTTAATGCTTTCTAAAAATCCTGTGATGTTTTTATTAATCGTAGAAATCATTAAAAAATAACGCAATCTGTAGATATTTTGACTCTTTTGCCATTTGGAAGTTATCTCATTTGCATAGACATTCTCACTCTCTAGGGGCAGATGAGACACATCAGCAACCTTATCTTTTTTTACAATGATATTGAGTTCAATTTGAGGGTGCAATCTGGTAAAAAAATTCACTCTTCCGCTTAAACGATTGAGCTCCTCATCTAATTCTATAGCTGAATAAGACACGCCTTTTAATTCTATGCCCATACTCAAATTTCCATCGCGAGTGAGTATGAAATTTTCTTTAAATTTACAAGCAATATTTGTCTCTTCATCAACAGAACAAAGCTTAGGCTCTGCTAAGTTGAGTAAATTATCCGCACCTTGATTGATGTGATTGAAAGTATTTAAAATATTGTTTTCTTTTTCATCATTTTTAACAATATTTTTATCCTTGTTTTGAGTGTTTTTCTTTTTCAAATTATCTAAAAATGAAAAAAAATTTTTTCTCATCTCTCTTACCCTTAAGCATAAAATTTATTTGCAGAAATTTTGAATTTTGAACCGATAATCTCATAAATATCCTCGTCCAAAAATTCTAAAACTGAAAAGATTGCATATAAGATGACAACAACAGCTAAGGAATAAAAAAACAAGATGAACCAAGAGATAAATCCAGCGATGATAATGATAAACCATGACTTAGGAGTGAGACCCTTTATCTTAGTTTTTTTAGTCAATTCTGCAATACAAGTTGTTGTAATCATTTTTCTTTCCTCTTAGGTAAAAGTTCCTGCCAAACCATAAATCACACCGATTAAAATTCCTGCTCCAAAAAGAGACTTTGCATGAGTTTTAATCATCTCCATATTAAGATAAGCAATGATACACATAACAATAAACCAAAGCACACCAACGACCATTGTAAAAGTTTGTATCATACTTGCAATGGACGCACCCGCTTCAGTGATTTGTGAATTGACATCACCTTCTAATTGTGAGAGCACATTATTGCCCTTTGCATATAAAAAGAGAGGGGCAAAAACAAATAAAAAAGCAAAAAATCTTTTTATTTTTTTCATGTTTTTCCTTTCAAATAAAAAAATAAAATCTAAGTGTATTTAAAATCAAAATTTTAAAAAAGTGCGACTTTTTGCGGAAAGGTTTTTTATTTTTTGCTGTGAAAAATGTAAGAATAGGGATAAAATAATAAGGAGTTTTTCTTAAAAATATTTGAAAAGAATTTTTTTATTTACCAAATACAAAGTAAGAATAGGGATTGACTTTAAAAAGTAAATCCGCAAAAAGACAGACTTTGAATTTTTTAAAAAAAAATTTTCAAAACGCTATAAAAATTCAAAAAGACCCTATAAGAAATTTAAAAAAGAGTTTTATAGTCCTTTTTTTACCAAGTCTTTTAGGATTGATTTAGTCTTTTTTATTTTTACTTAGTCTTTTCATTTTTACTTAGTCTTTAAAATGAATGCGGTTTTTGATGCCAAATTGATTTTTAAAAAATAAAATGAACTTTCTTTATTCAAACAAAGTCTTAAAGAATTTTACAAAGTAAGCAAAGAAAAATATAAAGAAAAATATAAAGAAAAATATAAAGCTTAGTTTATGATGAAGCCTTCTTAGTCTTTAAAAATTTTTCTTAGTCTCTTAAAATATTTTCTTAGCCCTTAAGAATTTTTTCTTTGAGTTTTTTAAAAAGCATTGTTCAAAAAATCAAAAACACTTTTTGATTTTTATTTTTGATTTTTTTTAAAAATCAAAAATCTTTCGTTCTAAGTCCTATAAAATAGGGCTTAGATAAGAATTATTCACCTAAATGTATATACATTTAGGGTTATCCTGCATCTTTACAACGACCTCATTTTTTACTATAATATTTTTCACTTTAGCTCTTAAAAATTTTGCTCTTTAAGCAAAATATTTTTAAGAGCTAAGCAATAAAAAAGGGAGAGAATTGTGAGTGATTTTTTAAAAAAAATAAAAGACATGAGCTGGGAAGAGTATTGGGAGGAGTATAAAAAAATACCGAGTGCTTACACCAAAGAGGACTTGCCTCAAACACATAAAATTATTTTTGGAAAAATCATTCATTCTCAAAATATTTCTTCAAAACTCAATCATAATAAAGCCAAACAAGTTTTTGTAAAAAATATTGCAAATATGGATAGGCTTCATACAAAAAATGCTTTAAGCTATGCCTTAACAAAGAGTGAGAATTCTTTTCTTATGAATGAAAAAGGGGAGGAACTTTCTTTAAAAGAACTCATTAAAGATTGGAGCAAAACTTATGCAACAAGAGAGCATACAAAAGAGGCTTGGCATTTAGTTTTTTCTGTTGATGAAAATCATTTGAATGAAAAAAGTATAAGGGCTTTAAGAGAGAGTGTGAAAGAAACAATGTCTATGAATTTCTTTGGACACAAATACGCAATGATACTTCATAATCATCAAAGCAAACCGCACATCCATGTCATACTCAATAAATATAATTTCTTAGAACACAAGAGGCTTCATTTTCAAAAAAGAACAGACATAAAATATTTTTTTTCGCATTTAAGAGAAGACTTTTCTTATGCTTTAAGGGCAAGGGGCTTAAACTATGAAAATAAAAATCCTTTGGAAAAAGATTTGCGTTTAGCCTATGAAAAATCACAGAACCAAGAACAAAAAATTAACACAGACGCACAATTTGCTATCAGAGAACTTTATGCACAATTTAATGAAAAATTTCAAAAAGAAATTCAACTCAAAAGACAAAAAATCACTCACTTACAAGATGAGTATGAGAATATGAAAAAAACTCATGCAAAACTTGAGGAACTCTTAGAACAATACATCAGACATAAGAACAAAAAAATGTTTGCTTTGTATAAAGAACTCAAAGAACACGGCAAAGAAATGAGCTTAAAATCTAAAGAATGTATAAGAGAAATAAAACATTTCAATACCCTTCATTATAAACTTCAATACTCCCAACAAAAACAAAACGAACATTATAAAGAACAATTCCAAAATGTCTTAGCCAAAAGAAATTTCCTTCAAAATTATGAAAGATTATTTCCCAGACATAAAGGGGCAAGTAAAAGTGAGATACAAAATTATTATAGAGTAAAAAAATCTTTACAGCTTTCACAAAAAGAAGCAGAAAAAACTTTAAAAAATTATAGTGAGAATTTCTATAAGGATTTGTTTTATGAGAATACAAATCTTTTTGTTTTACAAAAACAATACAAAAGCCTTGATGAAAATCTTTACCGCTTAAAGAGTGCGGATTTTTTTCTCAAAGAAAAGGCTGAACCCTTTATACAACTTTTACAAAAAAACAAAGCATTCATTAAAGAATGCAGTGAAAAAAGATTTGCAAAAATAGAAAAAGCTGTCTTAGAAAAGAATTTTGGTAAAAATCAATTCTTATTAAAAGAATACACTTTTGCCTGTGAGTTTTTACAGAAAGAAAATAAGATGAAAAAGACTTTTACTGATAAAAAATTTCCTTCAAAATCTTATGAAAAAACACAAGAAAGATATAAAAATTCTACTCAAACACAGCATCAAAGTCTTAGGCTTTAATGCTGGGGGATTTGATTTAAAAAGAAGTTAAAATTTTAAACAAAATTGATTTTATCCTTAGTTAAAATTATAAAATTTTTCAAATTTTTAAGATGATTTTTATTAAATTTTAAATGTAGTTTAATATGTATATATTATAATGAAAAATAAAATTGATTAAGCTAAGTTGTGTTTAAAAAGGAGATAAAATGACAGAGGAAAAAGCAAGAGAAATCTTTCAAAAAGTGATGAAAGAAAAAAGACAAGTCCATGATCTATCTTCCGATAATGAGATATTAGATGATGAGAATTTGCATAATGGTATTAGTAAAAATGTGGCTGATTTTTTAAAACTCTATAATGAAAATAGCGAAGAAGCCTTTAAAGAATTTAAAGCTATGATAGATGAAGCAGAGGAATTATTTAAAGACATTATAGAACCTAGTGAGGAAGATATACAATGGGCTTTAAAGGCTTTAGAAGAAAAAGGACTTTAAATGTTATTAAATGTTATGATTGAAAAAAGGGAAGCAAAATGACAAGATTAGAGGCTTTTATGGATGGTTTTATGGGTCAAGCTGTTCAAATTGATACCCCTGATTTATGGGAATTAAGTGTGGCAATAAAAGAAAAACAAAACATATTAGAAAAAAAGAATAGAGCTATGGTAAAAAAAGAATTTAAAGATATAATCAATCCTACAGAAAATAAAGGAAAAATACAAAATCGATTGAAAAAAAAAGAATAAATATAAAGGAAAATTTTTTGTAAATTTTAGGTTAAAAAGGATTTAAATGTTGTTAAATGTTATTATTGAAAAAGATAAACATGGATATTTTGCTCGTATTTTAGAGCTTGAGGGCTGTGTTTCACAGGGCAATACTTATGAAGAGGCTTTAAATAACATAAAAGAAGCAGGAGAGCTTTATTTAGAAAGCCTTGAAAATGAAGAAAAAAGAATGATTGAAAATAAAACAACCTCAATCGTTCCTATGGTTTTAGCTAATGCCTGAATTACCCAGAATAACCGCAAAAGAAGCAGAAAAGCTCTTATTGCAAAATGGCTTTTTACTTGAGAGACAAAAGGGCAGTCATAGAATCTATAAAAAATATTCTCATAGAATGGTTATTCCACATCATAGTGGAGAAATTTTACATCCAAAAATTATAAAAGAACTTTTTGAAATGATTGAAAAAACAAAAGATGATTAATAAGAAGAGGGAATGAATAAGAAAAGGATACAAAATGAAAGCACAAAAAATAGCTAATGCTTTTTTAAATAAAGTGCCTATAGAAGCTGTAGAAAATGGAGAAGGCTTACACAAGATCAAATTACAAAAGCTTTTATTCTTCGCACAAGAGGAATATCTCTTTAGATATGAAGAACCTTTATTTGAAGAGAAAATAGAAGCGTGGCAACATGGACCTGTTGTTAGGGAAATTTGGAATGAATATGCTAATTTACCCTATTATATTATAAAAAATATTCCTCAAAAAGAGAACATTCCTCAAAAAGCACAAGAAGTTATCGATTTTATATGGTTAAAATATGGAGAAAAAGACTCTTGGTATCTTAGCAATTTAACATATTCTTATCAAATTTGGGAAGACAAAAGAAAACCTGAATATTTAGGCAGAGGAGAACTGACTTGTAAAGAAATTTTAGAATACAAAAAAGAATGTGAGAGAAATAAGGCAGAAGCAAGAAAATATATTGATAATATTGCAAAAGAATTTCTATGTTGAGCCTTTTTAAAAAACATGAGCTTGATGCAATTAACGAGGCTTTAAATAGAAGCATAGAAAAGGCTCATCAAGCTTTTAAATGTGAATGTGAGAAATTATGTCTTTGCACTTGTCTTTTTGGGAATTATTTTTCAAATAAACTCACTAAAGCATTATCTTATAATAAAATTTGTGAGATTTTATGGATAAAAATAAAAGAAGAATTTGATTATGAAATAAAAGATAATTTATTGTCAATTGTTTTAAATAATTCCTCTATTGATAGAGAGCTTTTTGAAAAACTCAAAAACATTTATTGTAAGTAAAAACAATTTTAAAATCATAAAAAAGAAAATAAAAGAGAATATTATAAAATAAATACCCCCGCTCTAAGTCGGGGAGGTTACTTAACTAAAAGTAAGCCATTCTTCAGCCAAGTTTTACACTTAGGAAGTCAAACAAGATAATTCTAACCAAACTATCTTAAAAATTTCATAAATATCGTTTAAAAATTTAAGAAATTTTATAATCTAAAGGGAAGAAATAAAAACAACCCGCATGACTGCAAAATTTTGATAGCAAAATATATTTCACAAAGCAAAAAAAGAATAAGCATAATAAAAAAAGATACTCTAAGAAGCCCTTGCTTTGTTATTTCATCTTTTAAATCCTCTGTAAAATCTGCAGTTTTTGAAGTAACACCATGATGTAATGGTGGAGTCATTCCTCTTTGAATGATTTCTTGTTTTTCTTCCTTTTCTTTAAGGACTTTTTCTAAGATTTCTCTTACTCTTTCCTCTGTCATTTTATTCCTCCTTTTTTACAAATCCTTTTGAATTTTAGCAAGTGTAATGATAACAGCCAAACAAGCTCCTAAAAAGCATATTGTTGTGATAATTAAAGCAACCATCACCTAAATCCTAATCAAAAATTTTCATTCTAAAATATTCTGACAGACTCAAATGCCTTTGTTCAGCCTTAGCATTAAGTTCTTTAAGCTCTTCTTCTGTGCAATAAAAAGAATAAACCTTGTCTCTTTTTCCTTGCGTTTTTTTAGTCCTGCCCTTTGTCTTTTTCTCCACACTCATATCTTTAAAATGATTTTTTAAAACACTCATTTTTAATCCTTTTTTTATTATTTTAAAAACATTAATCAATTCTATTAAAAATATGATTAACAATCCTTTAAATCATTTATCATTATTTTTATACCATTGATTAATTTATGTTTTATGTTTTAAAAACATATGAAAACTTAAAACACCCTCATCATTGATAAATTTCACATAGCCTATCCTATAACTTAAATCCCTCATCAAGGTAATTTCATATTCCTCAAAACTCCTATCATCAGAAAAACTTTTATCTTTAATAAAAATTTTCTCCTGTTTCATCACTCGCATAAGTTTAATGAGCCTCTTAATCTTTGGTATATGATGAGCACAAATAAAATCAATCAATTTCTTATCTTTATTGATAAAACCCCTACGAAAATATGGGATAAAATCAACGCAAATAAAATCTTTATCGCAATGATTAAAACTTGCAAATCGTTTCATAAAATCCATATCTTACTCCTTAATCTTTATTATATTCCTCTAATAATTCCGCAAAAAACTCCTCAAAATCCTTTTTAGCTTTGCTATACCCTTGCATTTGTGTGATACCTAAGCCCTGCGTTGTTGCTACTCTAACCTTTTCTCTATCATAAAGCACACTTTCTAAAATTTTAATGTTTTTATCTTTAATCTTATGCCTAACAAGTTCTTTAAATTCCTTAAGCTTATGTTTCAAACAAGCATTTGTAAAGGCTCTATTCATCACAATAAAACAACGCGAATTCTCTCTGTGCAAATTCTCATAAAGCTTAATCATATTACTTAAAACAGCCAAGTCATATTGTGAGGGATAAGTAGGGATTAATACAAGATGTGCTTTACTTAGAGCCTCTCTCATTTCCTTAGAATCGCGTCCGCCTGTATCAATCACAACACTATCAAAGCCTTTAATGTTTTCATTAAGCTCATCATAATACTTAAAACATTGTTCTTTCTTTTCTGCCTTTCTTAGTTCAACCCATAACTTAGCACTCTTTTGTGCGTCTGTATCAATCAAAGCACATTTATCACCCTCATCGCTTAATTTACAAGCTAAATTAATGGCTAAACTTGTCTTTCCACTGCCGCCTTTCTCATTAACTACCGCAATAATCATTTTTCATCCTTTAAAAAATATCATTTAAATATTTTAATAACATATTATAATATTATTAAAAATATTTAAAAAACTTATAAAACAATGATTAATCATTTAATCATATATTATTAATCATTTTTAAACATTATAAAAAATGTTTAAAATCATTGTTTAATACTTAAGATAAAGTTTTTTTAATCTTTACCAAGCATTCTTCTTTCTCCTCTTTCATCAATTTTTCAATCATAGCTTTTCGCACCTTACTCTTATCCTTATGAAGTTTTATGAGTTTCTTTTCAAGTTCATTTTTAAAATTCTGCGTCTCTTTAATCTCCTCATTGATTTTTTCAATCATCTTTTGTAATTCTTGCAAAGTATAAGAAGAAAGATACCTGTATTTATTTTCATTCTTAGCTTTTAAATTCTTTGTTTCATCAAATTTTGTTTCATCAAATTCTTCAAATTCAATGTCAATGACTTTTTTCTCATTATTCTTTGTTTGAGCTTCTTCAAAATTAATCTCCTCCATAACTTCAATTTCCTTAGTTTTTTTACTATTTTTTAACATTTTTACTCCTTTAATCTATATTCACTTTTAAACTCATTCTTTAACGCCTAAAATCAAAGATTTTATTCCTCCCCCAAATTCTCCTCCTTAATATCAAAACAATAATCAATGAATTTCTCCTCCTTCCTTTCAAAATCCTTATAAAATTGCTCTTTCTTCTCCACAAAATCAAATAAGGCTTTAGCACATTTCTCCCAAGCTTGTTTTAAATCTCCTTTATGAAAATTAAAGATATTAAATTTTTTAATCACCCTTTCATAAGTCTTAATGTCCTCATCTTCTTCAAAATCATTAAAACAATCACTAAAACATTCTATGATTGAAAGTTCATAATCATAAAAACACACTCTTAAAAGTAAAGCTTCCGCACCCTCATACTCAATAACAATCAATCTTAAATCATCCAAACAACCTTTTATATTTCTTAAAAACATATCAAAGGCTATTTTTTTATTGTTCGGATGTTTTTTTGAATAATAAATCACCTCATTAATAACGCAAATTTTGTTTTTGCTCTCCCTATCCTTTATAAAACTCATTTTTTTACTCCTTTAAACAAACATTAGCTTTAAAAAAATTATTTGAAAAATAATTCTAAGTTTTGTATAAATATTTTTTAACCTCCTCATCTTTAAAGTCTTTTAATTCTTTAACAGAATAATCTAAATAAGTCGCTTTCATCCTCTCCCCCTTAATTAAAATAACACCTAATTAAAATCATTTCCAAATCCTCATTGATTTGCTCTATATAAAAACTTTCAGCATAAAACCAATTCCCCATCCCCTTACGCTCTAAATCTTCTAAGTCTAAATCTTTTAAATCCTCATTCACATCAATCTCTTTTTTACCCTCTTTATAAAACCCGCAAAGCTTATTAAAAAACTCCTCCCCTAAATCCTTTTTATAAAGAATTTGAGTATAATTGTGTATATCGTTATCCACAATAACATTAACCCTTAATTCTTGCTCATCAAAAACACCCTCATCGATAGCCTCCTCATACATCTTAATGTATAAATCCGCTTCGGGCGTATCACCTAAATTATAAATAACTCTATCCGCAAACAAATTATAAACATCATCAATGTGAAGTTTAACATTAATAAAATCTCTCATAGTTCTCTCCTCTTTTTTTTATATTATAATTATACTATAACATACATTAAAATAAGCTTAATACAAATAAAAAAACAAAAACTTTTTTCACCCCTCCAACCCCTCCAACCCCAACTTCCTTTCCCTTTTTTCAGGGGGCGTTGCGGGGTCTCCCCGCTCTCCCTAAAACAAAGACTTAAAACCTTTAAGGCTTTGTTTTCTTTGAGAGCTTTATAAGCTCGAAAAGGAACGAAATGAGATAAGAAACTGCAAGTTTCTAGCTCATTGAGCCCTATAAAAACACCTAAAAACATTTTTTAAAAATAAGCTTTAATTAATAAAATAAATTATATAAAATAATTATAAGATACAAAAAAAATAAAACTAAAAATAAAATAAATTATATAAAACAATTACAAAATACAAAAAAATAAAATTAAAATAAACAATAACAAATCCAAAAAAAAAAAAAAATAAAATATAAAATAACATAAGCTTTAATTAATAAAAAAAATGTATAATTACAAGTATGACAAAAGAAGAGTTTAAAACTAAATTAACAGAAGCTGGATTTGATTTTGAAATGTTTGTGAATCTTTTATGTTACAATAAAAATACACTTTATCATTGGCTTGAGGGAGTAAGTAAATTTCCCTCTTTTATAGAACCTCTATTAGATTTATTAATAGTTCTTAAACAAAAAAGTCTTTCAGAATCTTCAGAAACTAAAATAAACACTCCATATAAAGATTTTGAGCAAGAAATTGCATATTATAAAAAAGCTATTGCTTTGAAAAAGGAAAATGATAAATTAGAAAATAAATTTGAGAGATTAAAAGATAAAAAAATAAAAGATTTAATCAAACAAAATTCCAAAAATAGAAAGGAAAACAATGAAAAACCTTCCTAAAAATAAAAATATCTATATTTATGGTAAAAAAATTTATATTGATTATTTCAAAAAAGGGAAAAGGATTAGAAAATCTACAGGACTAAATTATTCCGCTCTAAGCTTTGCTTTTGTAAGAAATCATTATGATTTATTTTTAGAAGAAAACATAAAAGATTTACAAGAAAAATATTATGAATTAGAACAACAACAAAGAAATTCTTTCAAACAAAACCCATCCATACCAAATACTTTTGACCAAATCAGCCAAATCTTACTTAAAGAAAAATCTTTCTTAAAAGCAAATACAAATCATACTTATTCAAGTCTAAGAAAGACCATACTCTCTTTTTTAGAAAAACATAATATTTTCTATTTGGATGATTTTAAAAGAGAACACAGCTTTCTATTTTTAGAAAACCTCAAAGAACAAAATTTAAAGCCCAAAACCATTACCTCTCTTTGCTTTTTCTTAAAGAACATATTTGATTATGCTTTAGAAAATGAAGCTCTTATCAAAAATCCCTTTTTCATCCCTAAAATGAAACAAAGCCTTAATCTCCAAAAAACACATTTTAAAATCTTTAGCTTGAATGAAATGATACATCTTATCAAACATTCTCAAGGAGATTTAAGACTTTTTTTGATTTTAGCTTTTTTTACAGGTGCTCGAACAGGTGAGATTTTAGCCCTACAATATAAAGACCTTGATTTTCAAAAGAATGAAATCCATATCTTTAAAAGTCTTTCTGTTGCAGGTATCATTGATACCCCTAAGACTAAATCCTCTCAAAGAGTCATTGATATGTTAGAACTCATCAAAGAGGAATTATTACCACTCAAACAAAAACATTCTTTACAAGATTTTATCATTAAGAGTAAAAGAACTTCATTGATGAGACAATTTTATCGCTTATTAGAAAATTTAAATTATGAAAAAAGGAGATTGTATGATACAAGGCATTCATTTGCAAGTTTAATGCTCTCTCAAGGTGAAGAGCCTATGTGGGTTGGTTGTAAGATGTTAGGACATAAGGACTTGAATGAAACTTTTAGAACTTATGCCAAATACTTACCAAAGGAAGTGACTCATCGTGCCACTTTCTTAAGAGGAATAAAATTGACATAAAAAAAGAAAAATTGACATAGTAGTCTTTTAATGTCCATTTTATCGATATTTTTTACAAACAAATCAAAGTCAAAAAAGACAAATTGACAGAGTAGTGTAGCCTAAAAGTATGGTTTTATCATAGTTTTAAATTAAATGCAATCTAAAATTTAAGCCCTAAATTAGGGCTTAAAAACAAAATTAAAATGAATATTTACAAATTTCTTTAAATTTTTATATCAATTCCAAAACTCAATTTCGCTCCTAACATATAATATCAATTCACGTCGCTTGTGATAATTCTTTATTCATCAGCTCTTCGTTTAACCGGGTCAATTCCCCATACAAAACACTAAAATCACCTGCTTATAAGTTGTCTATTTTAATGCAAGGATTTAAAGAATTGACATATAAATTTAATCTGCATTGTATTTAAATTTGTGAGGTTGTGGTTTCAAGCTCATTTTTTGCATTTTAATTTCTTTAAAAGTTTTTTCTGTTTAAAAAACCATTTTCATTTCGCCTATTTTCACACTTGCAAAATCATTGATTGAGTTTTTATCCTATGATTTAGCCTAACATTAAGTATCAAGTTTTTAAATATTTATTAAAAACTTGGTATAAATTAAAAACAATCCATAAAAATTTATACCCTATAAAATTTCTAAAATAACATTTAAAAAGAATAAATCTCATATCTGTTTTAAAAATTTTTCAAATCTTTCCAAGTCATTTAAGCTTATTTTTTAGTTTTTTATCTTAGAATTAGAGTTTTTATAATATACCCAAAAGGGGAATTAGCTCAGCTGGGAGAGCGCCTGCTTTGCACGCAGGAGGTCAGCGGTTCGATCCCGCTATTCTCCACCATAATTAAATTTTCATCTTTTAAATTCCAAAGGGACTATAGCTCAGCTGGTTAGAGTGCACCCCTGATAAGGGTGAGGTCACAAGTTCAAGTCTTGTTAGTCCCACCATATATTTTATTAGTGTATTGTCTGTTAATGTTTGAGTTAAATGTTTTATTATTTAATCTTTAAAAACATCAAAAAAATATCAAAGTATTTTTAAAGATTAAATTTGATTGAGTTTTTTGGTGGTTAAAGTATTTAACTCAATTGAGGAGATTTAAATGAGCGTTGTTTTTACTCTTTTGGCGGTTTTTATCGTTGGGTATTATGTCTTTAAAAAATACAATCCGATTTTTCTTTTACTTTTTAGCGGTTTGGTTTTAATCATCTTTGCCTTTTATTTTAATGGCACGCAAATTCCCAATTCAAAATTCCCGCACGATAGCTTCTTAAATGTTTTTCTTTCAAGCTTTGATTTTATCACTCAAACTTTTAAAAAAGAACTCGCAGGAGTTGGGCTTATCATAATGAGTGTTGCAGGTTTTGCAGCCTATATGAAACACATCAATGCTTCAGCCAAACTCGCATTTTTAGCTAACAAACCCTTAGGAAAAATAAAAAATAAATATCTTATCTTAAGCGGAACCTTCGTTGTAGGAATGGCTTTAAAAATCGTAATTTCAAGTTATGCGGGTTTGCTCTTGCTTCTTTTAGCCTGTATTTATCCTGTATTACTTGCCTTAAAAATTCGCCCCATCACTGCTGTTTGTGTGCTTTCTTTAATCGCTCTTGATTATGGACCTAAAGATGGAAATTCTATCAATATGGCGGACATGGTTGGACAAAAAGATAATGTTGTCGGGCTTTTTTTAAATTTTCAACTCTACAGCGTTCTTGCTTATGTGCTTGTCATAGCCCTTTTAATTCCATTTTATTTCGCTTGGATAGATAAGAAAGATAGAATCAAAGGTGTTTTAAATGATGAAGTGCAAACTTTAGAAATCATTGACCCTAAATGCCCTACTTTCTATATTTTATTTCCTTGGTTGCCTGTGGTGTTTTTATTTGCCACTTATTTTTTAGGAATCAAACTTGATGTTGTCAGTGCGAATTTTATAAGCATCACTCTTGTTTTTATCATAGAATTTATAAGACACAAAGACGCAAAAAAACTTGGTGAAGATATGATGGTGATTTTTAGGGCTATGGCTGAAATTTTTATCAGTGTTGTCAGTATCATTATTGCTGCGGGAGTTTTTGCTCAAGGCATTAAGGCTTTAGGGGGATTAGACCTTTTAACGCAAGGGGTTTTATATTTTAGCAAAGAGGGTGAATTTGCTTGGTTTGCGGTGCTTTTAAGTATTAGTGTTTTAAGCTTTTTGGTGTATTTTGTTACTATCATTATGGGAAGTGGAATAGCAGCCTTTAGTGCCTTTGGAAAACTTGCTCCGGATATTGCTGCAAAGCTTGGAGTGGCTCCTATCACTTTGGTTTTGCCTATTGAAATCGCTTCTTGTTTAGGACGTGCCGCCTCGCCGATTGCGGGTGGAATTTTAGCTCTGGCAGGTTTTGCAAAAGTTTCACCTATGGATATTATTAAAAGGACAACCCCGCTTTTGCTTATTGCTATGATAATAAACATTTTCGTAGCTTTCTATCTTGCTAAGACACATGCCTATGTGGAACAAGCTAAAACTGAAGTCATTCAAACAAAGGTAAAGATTTAACTATAAAGAATTTATTTGCGGTATTTTTATATTGACTAAAAAATTTCTAACGACACTTTAAATTTTTTTAAACTTAAAGTATCATTTCCAAAATTTTTAAAATGAGAGCTTTTTATAAAAATACCCAA
This sequence comes from Campylobacter cuniculorum DSM 23162 = LMG 24588, assembly GCF_002104335.1. NCBI lineage: Bacteria > Pseudomonadati > Campylobacterota > Epsilonproteobacteria > Campylobacterales > Campylobacteraceae > Campylobacter > Campylobacter cuniculorum. The sequence goes on from NZ_CP020867.1 coordinate 1,589,268, forward strand.
ATAACTTATATTTTATAAGCAATTTTATCTTTAAATCCTGCTTGTTTAAAGCCTTTTAAACGCAATAAACAGCTATCACATTCTCCACAAGCTAAATCATTATTCTCATAACAAGACCAAGTAAGCTCCAAAGGCACTTTTTCTTTTAAGGCGAGTGAAACGATATCCTTTTTTTTGAATTTGATAAGAGGGGTTTGGATAGAAATTTTATGCTTGATGGCTGTGCCTTGATTGATGAATTTTTGAGCTTTTTTAATGAATTTTTTAGTGCAATCAGGATAATTGCTTCCATCTTCTTCAACGACACCGATAAAAATGCTTTGACATTTTTCTTTTTCAGCCAAAGCCCCTGCGATACTTAAAAAAATTCCATTGCGAAAGGGGACATAAGTGATAGGAAATTCATTTTGACCAAGCTCATTTTTAGGGATAGGAATTTTTGTGTCTGTCAAGGCATTTGCACCGATATTTTCAATCAAATCTGTGTTTAAAATATAGGATTTATAAACCCCCAAATCCTTGCAAATTTTTTCAAAGCATTCTTTTTCTTTAAGCTGTGTTCTTTGTCTGTAATCAAAATGCAAAGCAATGATTTTAAAGCCTTGTTTTTTAGCCAAATACGCACACAAAGTGCTGTCCATTCCGCCACTCATAATGCAAAGTGCTCTCTTCATTTTTATCCTTTATCAAAATTAAATTTCATAGTATAACAAAACTTATTCATTTTTTAGCTTTTTGCAAAAAGTTATGCTAAAATTCTAAGCAAAAAGGACAGATAAATGATAAGCATTGAACTTATAGAACATATTTTTAAAGCTGCTTCTATCAGCCGTTGGAATGATTATCCAAGAATGACAAATTTAGTTGAACTTGACAAACAAGCTCATAAATTCATCATTGCTTATTTCATCGCTAAAATGGAAGAAAATGTTGATATGAGGGTGATTATTGAGGGTGGAATTTTTGAATTTTTAAGTCGGGTTATGGTGACGGATATTCGTCCTGATGTGTATCATCAAATCGTGCGTCAAAAAAAAGATAAGATTAATGCTTGGGTTTTAAATCATATTGGAAGTATGGTAGAAAACATTGACGATGGAGAGTTTTTAAAACGTTTTGAAAATTATTTTAACTCCGATGCTTTTAGCAAAGAAAGATTGATTTTAAAAGCTGCTTCTTATTTTGCGACAAGATGGGAATTTAACATAGTCTATCAAACTTCAACTTTTTTGAGTGATATTGATGAGATTAAGGCTAAGGTTGAGGAGGAGCTTGAGGATTATTATGAGCTTATAGGTGCAAGAAAGATTGCTTTGAATCAAAAAATTGCTAAAATTATAGATTTAAGCGGACGCCTTCGTTTTCAAAAACGTTGGGCACAAACGCCAAGAATTCCAGAAACTGCGGTTTTAGGACATATGCTTGTGGTGGCTATTTTAGGATATTTTTATTCTCTTAAAATCAAGGCTTGTGATAAAAGATTAGAAAATAATTTTTATTGTGCCTTGTTTCACGATTTGCCAGAAAGTCTTACAAGGGATATTATAAGTCCTGTCAAATATGGCATAGAAGGACTTGATGAGATTATCAATGAATACGAAATAAAACTTATCAATGATAAAATTTTACCCTTCATTCCCGAAAAATTTAAGACAGAATTTTCTTATATTTTAGGTATGAGAGAGGACAGAAATAAAATGGGACATTTTATAAAAAATGAATTTGAAAATCGCACATTTAAAAATGCAAACATAGAGCTTTGTAGCGGAAGTTTGAACGCCTTTAATTTCGATGAATTTGGAGCGATTGATGGCAAAGCCTTGAAGTATTGCGACAAGCTTGCAGCTTTCATAGAAGCTGGACTTTCTATAAGCTATGGGGTTAAATCTAAAGAGCTTGAAAGTGGCTTTATGGATATGTTTAATTTTTTTAAACAAAACAAAACCATAGATGGAGTGAATTTCTTTGAACTTTGCGAAGCTTTAAGAAATGAGCTCAAAATTTAAAACCCTCTCCCAGATGACTGTGGCACACATTAAATTTAAGTACTCTGCTGTGTTCCCACCCTGAAGTGCTGCTTAAAAATATTGTTGCACAGGTCCGAGAAAAGGCAAGAGTATTATAATCAAAAAAGCTTTAAAAAGCCTTGAGAATTTAAGAAATTTCCATTAAAATTTTTTGTGTGATTGAAATTTTATTTTGAGAAAAAATTTTTAATCAATATTTTTAAGATTCATTTTGAATTTTTTACTTGCAAGATGATTTTATACGTTGCATTGAATATTGCTTTAAGTTTTAAGAGATTTAACACGATTTGATTTATATATAAAATTTATATATAAAAAAGTAATGAAATAAAATTTTCATTACTTAGGGCATTTAATAATCTAAAATTTCCACATAAACTTGCTTTTTATCATCAGTAAATTGAGCGGCATATGAAATTTGTGTTTCATACACTCCGCCATCAAATAAAACTCCTTTTAAAGAACCTTGTGCATAGTTTTTTCTCATATCATCGGGCATTTGCGGATAGGTTAATTTCAAACTAGCCTTACAAAAACTCGTTTTTCTGTCATTGCTGTTTTGAGTTATAAAATCATCAAAAGCAACATCAACCACTTCGTTAGCATAATCCCTTAACTCAAATAAAAAACCCAAATAATTCTTTTTTAACCCAAGCACAGAACTCAAATAATATTTGTAAATTTCGAGTATGTCTCTAGTTTCAAGTATATCTCTAACTTCCAAATCTCTTAAATCTGCATTTAAAGTTTGCTCATCTAAACCATATTCAACATAAGCCCATTTATCATCGTCTAAAATACTTTTTAATGTGAGTGTAACATCAATATCATTGCATTTTGGTTTCATCTCAAAACAACCTAAAAAAAATAAAACCCGTTAAAAAGCTTAAAATATACTTTTTCATTATGATTCTATCATTTCTTTAATGGCTTTTATAAGTTCTTCATTATCGCTGCCCTCTTCTCCTAAAAGACTTTTTAAAAAATTTAAACTAAGTTGTGGCATAAAGATTACATAAGCCTTGTTAGGAAAAGCGTTTGCTCTTAATCCTATACAAAATTTTTCATCCTCATTAGTGCATGCTTGACCCACAACGATTTTAAAGCTGTCTCTTTCATAGATTATTTTAGGTTCTTGTTTAAAAGGTTTATAATTTTCATTCATTTTCTTGATCCTCTAAGATAAATTTATTTTAAAATTTGCATAATTTTTTCATAATTTTTTTGACGCAATTTTTTACCCACTAAAAACAAATCCACAATCCACCAAACATAAGCAACTATTATCAAACTTGCAGTTATAACATGTATGATGTCTGCTAGATTATAACTTCCAAGTGTTAGTGCTGTGGCTGCCATGATTGCAAAGATTATATAAACACCTAAAAACAGCAGACGATATATTCCTAGCTTTTTATCTCCTATCATAAAACGAGCAACTCCAAAAGCACCAAACATAACATTTCCTACCCAAAAAACAAATGCAGGATTTTTCAAATCAAGCATTGGAATTTGTGAGATTGCCTTTTGTTTTTTACTATCGTTTAGTCTTTGAAATTCGGCTTTAATATTTTCTGCAAATATTTCATCTTTTGGCAATTTATCTTTTAGATTTGACAGCACCGCATCTATACTTAAACTCATTTTTAACTCCTTATTTTATAAAAAAATTTCTAAGAATTATTCCATACAATTACTTAAATAATTTTGAAATATTCAATTTATTTATAAAAAATAATTGAATATTTCAAGTGTTTTTTATAAAGAATTGTTGAAGTAGAATTAAAAAAATAAAGAATTTTAAGGATAAATAGTGATAAAAAAAACCAAACGAGATATGGCGTATTATTTAGATATTGATGTGAGCACCTTATATAATTGGCGTAAGCACAAACCTAATCTTTACCGCATTGTTATGCTTGGTTTTAAATTTGATGAACTTTTGGAGCACAGCAAAAAGACTTATGAAGATTTGCTTAATTTGGATAAAGAATTAAAAGAAAAACTTTAAAAAATAATATCTATATTTTTATTTTAAAAATTGCATTTTTATCATTGAAATGCTGTTAAATTTTTTAAAAAAATTTCTAGTATTTTAGGCTTTATTATTTTTATTATTTCATAATTTTTATAAATACTTAAATTCATTAAGCATAAATTTAAGTGATAGAATTTATAATAATTATAATTTTTATCTATAAGGATATATTATGCAACAAAAATATCAATACATCAGCTGGACAAAAGACTTTAGCATTAACAATATAGAGCTTGATAAACAACACGAGGCAATCATTCAAATTGCTAATGATACAGCTTATACCATCCATAAATTAGAGCAAAATCCAAATTCTTTAGAGCTTAAAAAAGAACTTAAGAAAATTACGATGAGATTGTTTCATTATATGAAAACTCATTTCACTGATGAGGAAGAATTTATGAAAGATATTGAATTTCCTTTATTTGAAGAACACAGAAAAGCTCATATGGCACTTGCAAATCAAGCCAGAGAATTATTAAATCATTCTAATGACATTAAACACTTTGCTCAAAAACTTGAAGCCTTAGTGAATGATTTTGTTATAAAACATTTTGCACAAGAGGATATATTGTTAGCTAATTTTTTAGATAAAGCACTTCACATTAATGAGGTGCATTTTAATTTAGAACAATACATTATGTTAAAAACTTTGCAAAATAAAGACATTTACAACGAAAAAACCTATGATTATATTTGCAGTTGTTCTTTAGAAAATATCTATAAGGTCCCAGAAAGCATACACGAGGAGCTTGAAAACTCAAATAAACTCATCAAATGTCGTCATTGCGAGAAAGTTTTAGTCTTTCTTAAGGAATTTGATATAAAAGAAAATTATCAAAGCCTAAAAGAACGATTCTTTAGTATCATAAGTTAATGGGGGGGGGTTATGTATAAAGCAAAAATCCTCCAAACTAAAATTCCTTTTGAATCGCTTGAAAATGAAGAAAAAATATCAAAAATGGCTCTTGATTTTTCTGTATTAGACTATCAAACCCTATGTTATAAAAAAGACTCTGAACAAGAAAAAATTTATTCAAGTAAAGAGCTTGATATTTTCTATAATGATGATTTTTTTGTTGAAGAATATGAGAGTATCAACCAAGAATACAAAATAGAAATTCATCCCAAAACTCAAGAAAAATTGTTTCGAATTCGTCTCAATGCAAATGAGGATTTTACGATTTTAAATGCTGTGCTTTTGAGTGATGAAAAGCTTTTTTATTATGAGGATTTGAAAAAAGATATTTTAAATTCTTTATTTAAACAGCTGATTAAAGAAAGATTTTTAATCCTTCGTTTGAGTAAAAATTTAGAACAAGACATCGAACGTTTTGTCCAAATTTTAAAAGAATCAAAAACTCAAACAGAATTTGAATTTAAAGTTTGTCGTGGTGTGGCTGCTAAAGCCTATAAAATGGGAGAAATGATTTTTCACAAAGAGCTAAGTAGCAAACAAAGAAAGCAAAAAGATATGAGTTATGATGAGTTAGGGTATTGCAATCCTGTTAAAAAAGATGATTTACTCCTTGAATTTATCTACACTCAAGAGGCAAAATCGGGCAGAAATTTAAGAGGAAAAACCCTAATGGCTTTGGAAGAAAAGTCTTTAGATGAACCAAAGAAATTAGAATTAAAAGATAAAAGCATTTATGAGAAAGATTTTGAAGATAGGGTTAAATATTATGCGGCTCATTATGGATTTTTTACCTATGATTCACTCAATGGGTATAGTGTCTCAAAGGTCTTAAAAGTCGAATCTGTCGGACTTAAAACCACAGGTTCGATAAAAGTGGATATGAACGAAGAAATAAGCCTTGAAGTTTCAAATACAAATGACCTTAACGATGCGATTAAGGGAGGCATTGTCAATATTCAAGTTCCTCATGTGAAAATCAATGGAAGCATAGGAGATGCTAAAATCATTGCTAAAATTCTCAATATAAGCGGTGGGACTCATAGAGAAAGTGAGCTTTTAGCAGATACGGCTTTCATCAATATACACAGAGGATTTTTAGAGGCTCAAAATGCTTATATCGATAAACTTGAAAATGGCAAGGTTATAGCCAAAAATGTTTATGTGAAAGCTTCAATTTCATCAGAAATCGAAGCGGATTATATTTTCGTTGAAGAATTACTGCCTAACAATAAGCTCTATCCTAAAAAAGCTTTGGTTGTAGAAAAATCCTTAAAAACAGGAAATTTAATCCACATAACACCTCTTTTAATGCTGGATAAAAATTCAAATGAAACAGAATACGAGGATTTGCAAACATTATTTTCAGAAATAAAATTAAAAATTAAAGAGCTTAGCAAACAAATGGGCAATCATTATGAATTTTTAATTAAAAACCAGTCTAATGTTATCAGGCTGAAAAAATTCGAAAATAAAGGAAATTTAACAATAATGCAAAAAAAGATTCTTATTGTTTATGAAAAAATAGTGCAAAAATATAATCATTGTGTGCAAGGCTATAAAAAATTAATCAATTTATATTATCAAATGGATTCTAAATTTAAAATGCTTCAAAAATATTCTTATGGAACCGAAATTTATATTAAGGCTAAGGAAATTTCTTATGAAAATATTCTTTATTTTGATATTTTTGATACAGAAAGAATTCGCAAAAAACACATTTTAAATGAACAAGACAGCGGAAAACTTTTTTATTTCAGTCAAGAAAGAATGTCTGTAATTTCTACAAAAAATTATGGAGAAAATCATACAGAAAAGATAAAGGCTTTAACAAGAAAGCCTTTTGAACTTATCTTTTCATATTGATGGCTTTTTGTATCATTTGATCACTTGTTGTGATACTTTTTGAACTTGCATCAAAAGCTTTTTGCATCACGATGAGATTTGAAAGCTCCACCCCTAAATCAACATTGGATTGCTCTAAAAATCCCCCTTTGAATTGAGCTGTATTGATTATTTGTCCATTAGACATGATAAAATTTGCCTCTCCGCTATTTCCTGTTGCTGCAAAAATATTATCCCCTACAGCAGCCAAACCTTGCTCATTGATGAAATTATATAAAGCAAGTCTGCCGACAACAGCATTCATACCATTACTAAATGAAGCAAAGATACTTCCATCTTCTGCGATATTATATTTTTCAAAAAATCCTTCAGCAATTCCATCGTGTTGAGTCACTATATTTTTTTCTACCCCCGGTCTAATATAAATTCCACTATAACCAGAACCCGTAATATTTGGGTCATAAGGTGTGCCTAAATCCAAATTAATCGCCCCGCCATTAGGATTATTGATACTAGGAATATTGCTTTCTAACAAAGCTCCAAATTCATTAAAAACCAAATTTCCCTCAACCGCATCACCTACAGCTTCGCCCTTATCATTGTAAATTTGAGCATTAACTTTATATTGCATATTGCCTCCTACATCAGGCAAAACCCTTTCTAGGCTAAGTCTTAAGGTGCTTTTACTTCCATCTGCATTATAAATAGGGGCTTCAAGTGTGTCTTTGTTTGCTTTTTGCTGTTCAGTTGCAACTTGTGCAGTGCTTATTTCCAAAGTGTCTGGGTCAAGTCCATCTAAATCAAGTGCATTGCTTGTAAAGCTTAAATTCTCATCTAAAACAGCTTCAAAACTTTTTTTCACGCCATTTGCATCGGAAAAATTTAAAATCACCTTATCTCCAGCTTTTGCACCAAATGTTTCTTCTAAATTCACACTTCCGCTAACTATATACTTGCCCTCATCGGTTTTTGTAAGAGTGAGTTGATTAGGGTCAAGGTCTATCATTACAATTTCAGTTTTTACACTAGAATCCAAACTTCCATTCCATTTAACATTTTGAGTGGTTTGCGGTGGCAAATACATATTTGTAGGCACAAAAAGATTGCTTTGTGAAGCGGGTGTGCCTATATCAAATCCCGCATTTGAACTCACTGTATAGCCCTCTCTTACAGGTGTCCCATACATATATCCCATAAGCTCTGCAACTCTATCACTATAAGCAGTCGTTGAAAATGCTGGATTCATCGTCCCTAAAACAAAATTTCCATAAGAATCCACCAAATTTCCAGCCGCATCGCGTCTGAAAGAACCATTTCTCGTATAATAAACCCCTCCATCAGCCCCTAAAACACCAAAAAATCCTTTACCCTGCAAGGCAACATCAAATTCACCTTCACTCGCCGCAGGAGAGCCTTGGTCAAAATAGAGCTTCGAAGCCGCATAAGACGCAGCAAGACCTCTTTGAGCAGGGTTGGTTGATTGCGTAGAGACAACACTATAAAATATATCTTTAAATTCAGCACCTGAATGCTTAAAACCTGTTGTATTGATATTAGCGATATTATTTGCGGTAATATCAATACCAAAACTTTGCGTTTTAACCCCTTCAACGCCGTTATAAAATGAACTCATCATAACTTGACTCTTTATTTATAATTTGAAATTTCTGCAATTTGGTCGAATGGAACTTCTTGTCCGCCCATTTTCGCATAAGCTATGCCGTCTTTAAATACAATTCCATCAATCTTATATGTTCCATAACTTGCGGTAATTTTCTCACCATCAGCATTATTATAAACAATTTTTGCTGTATATTTTCCGCTTCCTGCAAAAACACCATCATTATTTCTGCCCGGCCATTCTAAGGTATAAACGCCCTCATTTGCAATTTTTCCCTCATTACTTTTTTCGCTAAAAACAAGCTTTCCTTGCTCATCATAAATTTCTAAGGTCAGACCATCTTCATTAGAATCTTCAGGCAAATACATTTTAAGAGTGATAATCTCATCAGCTCCTGTAAGATTGATTGTAGGGTCTTGAATTGTCCCCATTTTACCTATAGCACCCACAGCCGCCGTGCTCATACTTGTGCCAAATGAAGATGCAAGTAATTCCATAGTTTCAACCATTTTTTGCATTGTTGAATTTGTGTTTTGTTGCATTTCTAAGGCTGCTAATTGCGAAGTTTGAGTGAGCATCTTATCTGTATCCATAGGGTCAGTTGGGTCTTGGTATTGAAGCTCGATTAAAAGAAGCTTTAAAAAAGCATCTTTATCTAAAGCTGCACTTGGATTGCTTGCTATGGTATTGTTGTTTGTTGTAGAACTTGCCGCATTTGTAGAACTGGTTGTATCTGTCGTTGGATTTGTGGTATAGTTCCAGCTTGAATTTGAAATTGCCATGATAAACTCCTTTTTATACTTTCATTAAAATTATAGCAAAAAGTATTCCATATTAGAAATATTTTGCTAAAACAAGCTCTAAATTCACTTTAGAATCGTCTGCATTTTCTAAATTTTTTAAGCCCGATTTATTTTTACCTTGTCCTGAATTTTGCTCTTTTTTATTCTGGTCGCTAAAATTCATTTCAAGCCCTGTAAATCCCATATTTACAAGTGAATTTTTAAATTCAGCTTGATTTTGTATGAACAAATTCATCGCATTTGTGTTCGAGTTAAAATTAATGTGTAAATTATTTCCTCTTTGCACAAGCGTAACTTCAACCTCACCTAAATTTGAAGGATTAAGCGTGATATTAAGCCTTGTAATCGGTGCTTTATATTGCTCCAAAGCCTCCTTTAAATCCTGTGAAAAATACTGCAAAGTTTCTTTAGTATTGATAGGATTTTTCACTTGATTTTGACTTGTTTTACTCAAATCTTTAACCAAAGAATGAAGCTCATCTGTGCTGTCTTTGTGAGTGTGATTTGCGTTTAAATCTTCGGTGTTTTCTGATTTTAAATCCTTAGTGAAAAGGCTATCAAAAGTGGAATTTTCTTTGCTTTCTTTAGAAAATGGAATTTTGCTTACATTCTCATTTTTTTCCATTGTTTGATTGAGTTTTGTATCGAAATTTGCTTTATTTTCTTTTAAATTCTCTTTTGAGTCTTTTTTAGAATCTTTAATATCTTTAATGTTTTCTTTTATATCGTTGAGATTATTTTCCCTTTTTGGCTCTGTTTTAGACTCTGTATTTTCTTTTAGTGGAATTTGAGTTTTTAAATTCTCTTTAGAATTTTCTTTTGAAAGCTCTTTAAAATTTGTTTGAGTTTCAGTTTTTAATTCTTGAGTATTTTTTGTTTTATTCTCATTTTTTTCCATTGTTTGATTGAGTTTTGTATCGAAATTTGCTTTATTTTCTTTTAAATTCTCTTTTGAGTCTTTTTTAGAATCTTTAATATCTTTAATGTTTTCTTTTATATCGTTGAGATTATTTTCCCTTTTTGGCTCTGTTTTAGACTCTGTATTTTCTTTTAGTGGAATTTGAGTTTTTAAATTCTCTTTAGAATTTTCTTTTGAAAGCTCTTTAAAATTTGTTTGAGTTTCAGTTTTTAATTCTTGAGTATTTTTTGTTTTATTCTCATTTTTTTCCATTGTTTGATTGAGTTTTGTATCGAAATTTGCTTTATTTTCTTTTAAATTCTCTTTTGAGTCTTTTAGACTTAAATTTTTTGAATTTTCATCGCTTAAATCTTGTGTTTGGATATTTTTAGAATGGTTTTTAGAATCTAAAAGTTCATTTTCATTTTTTTGCTCTTTTGCTTTTAAATTTTGATTTTTTAATTTCTTATCTTTGATGATAGAATCTAAATTTTGCAAAGTTTGCACCAACAAAGAAGCATTGTCTTTGCCTTGTTTTAAAGTGTGAGAATTTTTATTTGTTATTTCAAGCATTTTGTGGTGTATAAGTTCTTTAGAAACACTATCTAAAGAGGGATTTTTAAAAAAACCTGCTTGATTTAAATTTGGAAATTCATCTTTTAAGCTTTGAGTTAAATGTTCAATTTTGATATTTTTAACGCTAAGCCCCAAATCTTTAGCAATATCCAAAAGCTCTTTAAAATTACTCGCATTTTTTAAGGCGTTAAGATTTGATTCAGTTTTTACAAGATTTGAAAGTTGCGTGGAAAGATTGCCAAGCTTAACATCAGTGCTATCAATCTTAAGTTTATCAAGTAAAGATAAAATCTCCATAAGCGGAGAGGATTCGAAAATTGCAAGTTTTTCACTCTCGCTAAATTCGGGTTTAATCAGCTCTTTTGTATTGCTTATCAAGGTATTATCAGAGGAAAATTCATTATTTTCATCGATGGATTTTAGCAAAGAATTTAAAAAGCTTTCAGTTTCTGTAGGAGAATCTGAACTTTTTAAATCAGCATTATTTTTCGAATTAGCATCCGTTTGACTCAAATGTTCTGCATTTTTACTTGTTTTACTTGAAGAATGGTTACTACTTGCTCGATTAGAAGCAGTAGATTTTAAGTTTAAAACATCATTTTGTGGAGTTAAATTCGACATTGCTTTTCCTTGCTTTAATTTTTTTTATTTAATAAATTGACTTTGAGCCAGATGAGGAAATTTTTCTTTTAAATAATTTTTCTCATAAATTTTAATCATCTTGTTTTCATTAAGTCTTACAAGAATGTTTAAAAGCTCTTCTAAATTTTTAGCTTTTAAAATTTCATCAAGATTGCTCTCATCGGCTAAAAGCTCTGTCAGCTCACTTGAAATTCTTGCCATTTTTTCATCGTCTTTTGCTTTTAAAATTTCTAAAAGCTCTAAAATTTGAAGTAAGACTTCATTTTTTCTATTGATTAACGCAGTATTTATTAGGCTTAAAACCTCTTCGTTTAATGGTTTTGACATGTTAAATCCTTTCAAATTTTTTATCTTACAAACTTAAAAGCAAAAATTATTCCAACTTTTGATTTTAAAAATTTAAGCAAAATTTTTATATAATTTTAACTTTGATTTTATTGAGGAGAAAATTCTTTGGAAAATATTAGAAATATCGCAGTTATAGCCCATGTTGATCACGGAAAAACCACCTTAGTTGATGAACTGCTTAAACAATCAGGAACTTTTAGTGAAAGAGAGCAAATCAGCGAACGCGTTATGGATAGCAACGATATAGAAAAAGAACGTGGCATTACCATACTTTCAAAAAATACAGCTATCAATTACAAAGGCACGAAAATCAATATCATAGACACTCCCGGACACGCTGATTTTGGCGGAGAAGTTGAAAGAGTTTTAAAGATGATTGATGGGGTTTTGCTTTTAGTTGATGCACAAGAAGGCGTCATGCCTCAAACCAAATTTGTTGTAAAAAAAGCCTTAAATTTAGGGCTTAAGCCTATAGTCGTGATTAATAAAATCGATAAAAATGCAGCAGACCCTCAAAGGGTTGTCAATGAAATTTTTGACCTTTTTGTTGCCTTAGAAGCAAATGATGAACAGCTTGATTTTGCCATAGTTTATGCGGCGGCAAAAAATGGTTATGCCAAACTTGAACTAGAATATGAAAATGTGGATATGCAACCTTTATTTGAAACCATTTTACAAAGAATTCCAGCTCCAAGCGGAAGCAACGAAAATCCTTTACAATTGCAAGTTTTTACTTTAGGTTATGATAATTTTGTTGGGAAAATCGGCATTGCTAGAATTTTTAATGGGATTGTCAAAAAAAATCAAAATGTTACCCTAGCAAAAGCCGATGGAAGCAAAGTTAATGGTAGAATTTCAAAACTCATCGGTTTTATGGGTTTAGAAAAAAAAGATATTGATGAAGCTTATAGCGGTGATATAGTGGCTATAGCAGGCTTTGATGCCCTAGATGTGGGCGATAGTATAGTTGATCCTAACAATCCTATGCCGCTTGATCCTTTACACATAGAAGAGCCAACTTTAAGCATAGTTTTTTCGGTCAATGATGGACCCTTAGCAGGAACCGAAGGCAAACATGTTACTTCTAATAAAATTGCAGAGCGTCTTGAAGCTGAAGTTAAAACAAATATTGCTATGAAATACGAAAACAGCGGCGAGGGTAAATTTAAAGTCAGCGGAAGAGGAGAATTGCAAATCACAATTTTAGCCGAAAATATGCGTAGAGAGGGCTTTGAATTTTGTATGGGCAGACCTGAAGTGATTGTAAAAACAGAAAATGGGATTAAAACAGAGCCTTTTGAACATTTGGTGGTTGATGTTCCTGATGAATTTAGCGGAGCTGTGATTGAAAAACTTGGAAAAAGAAAGGCTGAAATGAAAACAATGGTGCCAACCGGAGATGGACAAACAAGACTTGAGTTTGAAATTCCAGCCCGCTCTCTTATCGGTTTTAGGAGTCAGTTTTTAACCGATACCAAAGGTGAGGGTGTGATGAATCATAGCTTTTTAGAATTTCGTCCTTTTAGTGGGAATGTTGAAAAAAGAGGCAATGGGGCATTGATTTCTATGGAGGATGGCATGGCTTTGGGGTATTCTTTATTTAATCTTCAAGATAGAGGAGTACTCTTTATAGAACCTAGCACTAAGGTCTATACAGGTATGATTATAGGAGAGCATTCAAGAAGCAATGATTTAGATGTTAATCCTATCAAAGGCAAGAATTTAACTAATGTTAGAGCAAGTGGGAGTGATGATGCAATCAAACTTGTGCCACCTAGAAAATTAAGCCTTGAGAGAGCTTTAGAATGGATACAAGAAGATGAACTTGTCGAAGTGACTCCGCAAAATATACGTGTGCGCAAACGTTATCTTGACGCAACGCAAAGAAAGAGAATGGAGAAAGTCAAGTCTTAAATTCCAGAGCTTTGATTTTAAACTCTATTTTGTTTTTTATATTTTATAATTTAGAAATGATTTTTTGGATTATAACGAATAAAATAAGATTTTTTTTAGCCAATTGACTCAAACTATACAATTTGTGTCTATTTTCTATTGGGCTCGTTAATTTTGTCCTAGAAATTTCTATCAATACAAATTGATTGATAGAAAAAATTTACAAATTTGCAAAATTTAAGTTAAATTTTTATTTTTGGCTTTATAAAATTTTTATTTCACTCTAAAAATAATAAAACTCAAAATAGTGTTAAAATATGATTCAAGCAGTTGTATTTTTTGCAAGAAATTTTAGTCTTAAAAATTTTTTAATTAATTCTTTCTTTGCAATAAGTGGTCTTTATATTTTCAAATAATTCTCTATCGATACTAGAATTGTTTAAAACAATTGATAATAAATTTCTTATAATCAAACTCATTCGTTGTTTTTATCCAAAAAATCTCACAAATTTTATTATAAGATAATGCTTTAGCTAGTTTATTTGAAAAATAATTTGCAAAAAGGCAGGTGCAATAACAGACTTTTTCATAATTATGATTGAATATGGATGATTTATGTGCTTTTTCTATGCTTTCATTTAAGGCTTTTTGAGTGCGTCAATTTCATATTTTTTTAAAAAATTAATATCCTTTATAAAAATATCTGTTTTCACTTTTTCTCCTCAAATTTTAGAATTTCATAATTTTTACAGATGAAAATGAATTTTATGTGAAATTTAAAATTTTGAATATTTTTGAATTAAAATTAACCCTTTATTTGATTATTCTTTTAAGAATTTTAAAAAATCAATATTTATGTATTTTTAAATATTCTTTTGATAAAATCTCGCTTTATTTTTTTTAAATTTCAAAAGGGTAGTTTATGGATTCTAATGTTATATTGATGATGCTTAAAGATAAAATTCCATCACAAGCTTTGATAATTGTCCAAGAAAAACTTCAAAATGCTGATGAAGAAAAAGTGAATAATTTAAGTTTAGTTCCTTTAAAAAATCCCATCATCGGACTTATTTTAGGTCTATTTTTAGGCAGTTTTGGTGCAGATAGATTTTATAAAGGAGATATGGGTTTAGGCATTGCTAAAATTGCACTTTTATTTGTAGGCGGTGCGACAACTTTTTTGGTTATAGGTGGATTTTTATTACTTATTTTAGTAATTTGGTGTGTTGCGGATTATTTTTTTGTGTGGAAAGGCATTCAACAAGATAATCTTAATCGCGTTTTACAAGTCTTAAACTGATACATTTTTTTAAAAAATGAAAGCAATCCCAAATTTGATTGCATATTTTAAAACAAATCTTAAAAGAAAATCTAAAAAAAGATTTTTTAATATTTGATTTAAAAATTTTTAAATCAAATATTAAATTAAACCAAAGTTTCAATCCACATTTTTGATTTGAAATTTTAAAAGCTCTCCAGCCATAAAAGGAACAAGCTCTCCATAATGAGAAGGCACTTGCCATTCTTGTTTTTCTAGGCTTATTATTTTATCTTTTTTGAAGTTAAAATGATAAATTTGACAAGCATTATCTGAAATAAATTTTTGCAAATTTTCTAAATTTGAGTGCGCTTCAAAAAGCTCGGCTAAAAGTGGAAGTATCACCGGAGCACTGAATATCCCTGCCGCACAGCCACAACATTCTTTTTGCTCTCTAGGATGAGGGGCACTATCGCTTCCAAACATTATTTTAGAATATCCGCTAAAAGCAAGCTCACATAAAGCTTCTTTGTCCTCGTATCTTTTTGCGATAGGTTTGCAAAAAAGATGAGGATTGAGTTTTGCTCCTAAAACATCATCTAAAGTGAGCATTAAATGATGCAAGGTTAATGTCGCATATAAATTTTCATAGTCTTTTAAAAGTTCGCAAAGTGTTTTGGTCGTAATATGCTCCATAACAATTTTAAGTTTTGGAAAATTCTTTGCTAAAAGTTCATAAATTTTAGCAAAATTCTGCTCCCTGTCCATGACAAAATCATTAGTTTCTCCATGCACAAGCAAAGGAATTTCAAGCTCACTCATCGCATTTAATACGGGTTTTAGTTTTTCTAATTCAAAGCTACTCACTCCTGCTTGTGAATTTGTTGTAATTCCAGCCGGATAGAGTTTGATAGCAAAAATTTCATCTTTGATATTTTGCAAGAACTTTTCATCATAATCCTTAAAAAAAAGGGTCATCAATGGGGTGAAATTCTCATCTTCATCGGCTTGTAAAATTTGTGTTTTATAGTCTTTAAGTCTTGTTAAATCACAAACGGGTGGAACAAGATTTGGCATAATCACAGCGGCACGGAAATTACGAATCGAGTGAGGTGCAACGCATTTTAATATAGGATTTTCTCTTAAATGCAAATGCATGTCTAAAGGATTTTTAAGAGTCATTTTTTTCTCCAATTTTGAGTTGATAAAAGCCATTTTTAAGCTTTTTGAAACATTTTTTTTCTTCTAAAAAATCAAAGGTAGAAATAATCATGGGCTTACTTAAGCCAAGTTGTTTTTCAATGTCACTGATTTTTATCAGTAAAAAGCCATTTTCATCGCAGTTTTTGCAAAGAAAATGAATGAGTTCTAAACGTTTTTTGCCCAAAATTTTTTGCATTAAAATTTCTAATTTTTTATCCATAAATTTCCTAAAATATAAATCCAAACAACCACAGCGAGACAAATGCTTAAAAACACAGCCGCCGAAGCACAATCTTTTGCAATTTTAGCCTTTTCGTGCCATTTTTCACAAGTTAAATCCACACAGGCTTCAAGGGCTGAATTTAAAGCTTCAACGATTAAGACTAAAATCGATACGCAAATCAAAAATAAATGTTGTGTTAAAGAAATTTTTAAAAAAAAGCTTAAAATCAAAGCCGGGATTATAATCATAAGTTCTAAACGAAAAGCCTTTTCATTTTTAATCAAAGCTTTCATTCCATCAAGGGCGTATTTTGTATTTTTAAATAAATGGTATTTTGGTTTCAAGGATTTTCCTTTGAACTGAATAAATCCAGCTCATTCTCATAAAAAGAACTCCAAACGCCAAAATATCCTAAAAGTGTGCTAAAAAGATTGTCTTGAGAGAATTCTAAGTCTTTTTTTTGCGATAATTTTTCATTCAGCGAAGAATGATTGCTCCAAAAGATAAAAGGAATATGAATTTGGTTTTTAGGAGCAATTGCATAGGGCATTGAATGCAAATAAATTCCATTTTCACCTAAACTTTCGCCGTGATCAGAAAGATAAATCATCGCACTTTCATAATCTTTCTTATCCCTTAACAATGCAATGATTTGACTTAAAATATAATCTGTATAGAGTAGAGTATTATCATAAGTATTGATTAGGGCTTCATGTGAGCACAGTTCAAGTTTATTTGTATCGCAAGTTGGTGTAAAATGCTTAAAATTTTCAGGATAACGTTTATAATAAGTGGGTCCGTGTGAGCCTTGTAAATGAAGGACTATAATATTTTGAGTGCCTAAATTTTGAAGTTTTGATTCAAGCTCTTTGAGCAAAATTTCATCATAATTTGCATCAAAAAATTTCTTATCTGCTATTCTGTCACAAACTCCTTTACAACCGCCAGAATTATTATCATACCAACTGACATTCACTCCGGTTTTTTGCAAGAAATCCAAAGCATTTTCTGCAAATTCTTTGCTTGAAAAATCTTTGCGTTTATTCACAGAAAACATGCAAGGCAAACTGATTGCTGTAGAAGTACCGCAAGAATAAAAATGACTAAAAAACACAACCTTGTCTTTTTTGGTGTAAGCATTTGTATCGTTATTTTTATATGTGCCAAGAGAGTAGTTTTGTGCCCGGGCTGTTTCTCCTACGACTAAGATTAAGAGTTTTTTTGTGGTGTTGTCTTCTTTGAAGGCATCATAGGAGAGGATTTTAAATTCGGGTTTTGGCTTTAAAAATCTTTCATAATAACGCAATAGAGCATAAATTTGATAAAAAGGCACATTAAACATTCTAATTTCTTTATGATTTCTAAAAAATGGGATATAAGTCTTTGTCAAAGGTAAAAAAATCATCAAAAATAAGACAAGACTTAAAAATACATTAAGAAATTTTATACCCATTTGTTTGAGTATGCTTTTTTGTGTGACAATGCGAATTTTAAACACCAAAATGCAAAATAAAAAAATGAGAAAAATCACAACCAACAGACGTGCATTGAGTAAATCTTTTATTTCTTTCATATCAACTTGAGCGACATTTTGCACCATATCTGTATCGATTAAAATTCCATAAAAATACATAAAATAAGCACTTAAAGAAGCACAAAAGATGAAAAATATAGAAAAAAATTTGCTAAAATACTTCACAAAAATGAGCGATAAAATCATATGAATCAATGCAAAATATCCAAAAATAAAGCCTAAAACAAGCCAAAAACTCTCTAAATTTTTATACGCAAAAGCAAAAAGATTAAAATTTAAAAGCGTGATTAAAATAGAATTTAAAAGCGTAAATTGAAACCAAGAAAGTTGAAGCATTTTTCTCCTAAAAAACATAATCTAGCTTAATTATAAAGCTTTTAAATTAACAACAGCTAATAAATTATGCTATGATTTGATTTTAAATTTTTAAAAGGAAGATTGATGAAATTAATATCTTGGAATGTCAATGGCTTAAGGGCGATTTGTGATAAAAATGGCTTGGATTGGATTTTAAAAGAAAAGATTGATTTTTTAGGTTTTCAGGAGATTAAAGCACACAAGGAACAAATTCCTAAGAAAATCTATGAATTAGGTTTTAAGCATTTGTATTCAAATTCAGCTCAAAGGGCGGGGTATTCTGGTGTGATGAGTCTTTGTAATTTTGAAAGTGAAGTGAGGGAGTGTGATTTTTTTGAGGACGATGAGGGCAGGGTTTTAGAACATCGTTTTAAGAACTTTATACTTTTTAATATTTATTTTCCTAATGGACAAAAAGATGAGCAAAGATTAAATTTTAAAATGAAATTTTATACAGATTTTTTATCGTATTTAGAAAAACTTTTAAAAGAAGGGAAAGAGATTATCATTTGCGGTGATGTCAATACCGCTCATAAGGAAATTGATTTAACACATCCAAAAGCCAATCAAAACACTTCGGGTTTTTTGCCGATAGAAAGGGCGTGGATTGATTCTTTGTTAAAGCTTGGTTTTATCGATACTTTTAGAGAAATTCATGGCACTATTAAAGAAAAATATTCGTGGTGGAGTTATAGAATGAAGGCTAGAGAGAGAAATGTGGGCTGGAGAATAGATTATTTTTTTATCTCTAAAAATTTAAAATCAAAACTTAAAGATGCCTTTATAAGAGAAGATATTTTTGGCTCTGACCACGCTCCTGTGGGCATTGAACTTGATATTGATTGAAAGGATTAATCAAAATACAAATGCTCGATTAAAATTTTAATTCCGATTAAAATGAGCACCGCACCGCCTAAAAATTCTGCCTTGTTTTTAAAATAAATTCCAAAACTATTGCCTATTTTTAAAGCAAGGACGCAGAGTATGGAGGTTATAAAACCGATTAAAAAAAGAGCTAAGATGAGATTGACATTTAAAAAGGCAAAACCGATTCCAACAGCGAGTGCATCGATGCTTGTAGCGATTGATAAGGTGCACATAATCTTAAAATTAAATTGATTTGAATCGTTTGGACAATTTTCATTTTCAAAGCCCTCTTTAATCATTTTTATCCCAAGAAAACTTAATAAAATAAAGGCTATCCAATGATCAATTGGTCGCACAAAAGGCTCAAAGCTCACACCCATAATATAACCAATAGCAGGCATTAAAGCTTGAAATCCTCCAAAATAAAAACTTGTTAAAATATAATGTTTAATTTGTAAATTTTTTACGCTAAAACCTTTACATAAAGAGATTGCAAAAGAATCCATTGCTAAGGCACAAGAAAGAAAAATAAGACTTATAAGATCCATTTTTACCCTTTAAATTAAAGCTTTCATTATAAGTAATTTTCTTTAAATATCCCTTTAATTCAGCCAATATTAAGCGTTATAAATGTATAATCATAACTTCTTTTTTTATAAAAGGCCCATTCGTCTAGCGGTTAGGACATCGCCCTTTCACGGCGGTAACACGAGTTCGAGTCTCGTATGGGTCACCACAAAAAATTTAATAATTAAAGACTTTTTTAATCTTTTTTAACAAAATTATGCTACAATAGAAAATCATAAAAAATTTTAAGGAGATTAACAATGTTTGAATTAAGAAAATTACCTTACGATAC